>CAMJIA010000023.1 GCA_946405695.1 uncultured Prevotellaceae bacterium
TGGAGCCTATTGGTGAGTTCTATACCAAGTGGAAGGCCATTGAGGCGATGGAGGCTGGCTATGTCTGCATCTTCTCAGCAGGAACAGGCTCACCTTACTTTACGACGGATACAGGCTCCAGTCTGCGTGGTATCGAGATTGAGGCCGATGTCATGCTGAAGGGTACGCGTGTGGACGGCATCTATACTGCCGATCCTGAGAAGGATCCCACTGCCACCAAGTTCGATGCTATTACTTATAAAGAGGTACTCGCGCGAGGCCTGAAAGTGATGGACCTCACGGCTATTTGCATGTGTCAGGACAACAATCTGCCCATCTATGTCTTCAACATGGACATCGTCGGTAACCTCAAGAAGGTGATGGATGGCGAAGAGATAGGAACCTTAGTGCACAACTAAGAGTTTAGGTCTCAAGATTCAAGCCTCCTCTACGAAGTCTACATATTCGCCATCAGAGTCGTCGAAGATCTTCTTGTTTTCGCGCTCTTGATGGCGATTATCTATGATAGTCTCGCCAGTAGCAGTTGTGGTTGTGCGAGGCTGCTCATCTCTCTCAGCGTTCTGGAAACCCTGAGCACTCTGATTTTGCGTCTGTTGGCGCTGGCTGTACTGCTGGCGCTGGCGACCCGTTTCCTCTCGGTGTTGCTGGGCCTGACGTTCAGCAGCACGTTGAGCAGCAATGCGTATCTTTCGGTAGGTGCGATAAAGATAACTTCCCACCAGCAACAAGATGAGAACTATCAGGAAGAATATAAAGGCAAAGAATCCTAATAAGCCTTTTAACATAGTGACGGATGGTTAGTTTAACATATAGGTATTTACTGCCGACAGGATGACATACCATGCAATGATGGCTGCCAGTCCGAAAATGCCCAGAAAGAGCATTGGTATGCAGGTCAGCAGAAAGATGTATTTAATCTCGTTGCCCTTCCAGCCCCATGTTTTGAACTTTAGGGCAAACATGGGTATTTCGCTAACCAGCAAATAGCTGCTGATGAAAACGCCTGCAATGATACACCACTCGATACCCTCGAAATGGATGTCGTAGCCCTGCAAACCACCAATAAGAGCTCCCCAGAAGAGGGCGTTGGCAGGAGTGGGCAGTCCGATGAATCCCAAAGCCTGGCGCTCATCGAGGTTGAACTTCGCCAAGCGTAATGCTGAGAAGGCAGCGAGGATAAATGCCAGGAATGGCATTAATTGAGAATGGAGAATGGAGAATTGAGAGAGGTAGCTGAAGATGATGGCAGAGGGGGCAAAACCGAAGGTGATGTCGTCTGCCAATGAGTCGAGCTCCTTGCCAATAGGGGAGGAGACGTGCAACAGGCGCGCTACCATACCATCGAAGAAATCGAATACCGCACCAATAATGATGAATAGCAAGGCCATGTGGTAGTAGCCTTGGAATGCCCAATAGGTGGCTATGCAGCCCGAAATCAGATTCAGGCAAGTGATAGTATTGGGAATGTGCTTCTTAATCATGGGGCTAATGGGGCTAATAGGTCTAATAAGGCATTATGCCAACTTGGCGATGACCGTCTGGTCGCCTGTGGTGGGCTGGTTCATTGTCACACAAGCGCGAGCAGTCAGTGGCAGATAGACATCGACACGCGAACCCAGTTTGATGAAGCCCAGGTGTTCGTCGATGTAGCACTCCTCACCATCCTTGGCGTAGGTGACGATGCGGCGAGCCATAGCACCGGCAATCTGGCGACACAGGATGTCTTGTCCGTCAGGTGTCGTAATCATGATATCCGCATGCTCATTCTCCTCACTGGCTTTGGGGAGCCATGCTTTATGATAGTTGCCGTTGAAGTGCTTGACAAACTTTACCTTTCCGTCAACGGGGAACCAGTTGGCATGAACGTTCAGTGGACTCATGAAGATACTGATCATGAGGCGTTTGTCGTGGAAGTAGGTATTCTCTTCAACTTCTTCTACGACGACAATCTTTCCGTCGGCAGGAGCCACCACCAATTTGTCGGTATCACCATTGTAATAGCGGATAGGACAGCGGTAGAAGTTGAGGGCCATGAGCCATGCAGCGCCAAAAATGACGACAAATATCCAGAAAGGAATGGTAGTGTCGAGGGCATACCACAAACCGATGCCAATCAAGGCTATTGCCAGCATGCTAAGTGTGAGCTCGTTGGTGCCTTCACGATGTATTCTAATTTTCTTAAGTTTCTTAATTCTTTCTCCCATGAGGTAGTTACTAGCATTTTTCAATATGCAAAGGTAATAAAAAAAGCGATAATAGAAAAGTGAATAGTGAAGAATTTTTGATTTACGCTTAATAATTATGAATTTTTTTGGTATTCTCACCTTTTCGGCGTATCTTTGCCCATAAATTCTTCAACCTAAAGGTCGAAGTGTGGCACGCAATATGGAAGATTTCATTCACTTACACGTACATACTTATTACTCTATACTTGACGGACAGTCGAGTATCAAACGTCTGGTGGATAAGGCTGTTGCCAACGGAATGCGAGGCATGGCTATTACCGACCACGGCGATATGTTTGGCATCAAGGAGTTCCACGACTATGTGGGCGGCATCAACAAAGGACGTAAGAAGGAAGGATTGGATCCCTTCATTCCCATCTTCGGTTGTGAGATGTACGTCTCGCGACATGGCTCTAAGTCGCTTCGCCGTGGTAAGGAGGACCAGGGTGGCTACCACCTGATTGTTCTCGCCAAGAACTACAAAGGTTATAAGAATCTCATCAAGTTGGTCAGCAACTCGTGGGTGGATGGCTACTACATGCGTCCTCGTACTGACCGTGAGGACTTAGAGAAATATCACGAGGGACTCATTGTTTGTTCGGCTTGTATTGCCGGTGAGGTGCCTGCCAAGATATTGAAAGGCGACATTGCAGGAGCCCGCGAGGCCATAGAGTGGTATCATAACCTCTTTGGCGACGACTACTATCTGGAGTTGCAGCGCCACGAGGTGAAAGACCCCACCATCCGTGCCAACCGTGAGACGTATCCCTTGCAACAGAAGGCTAATAAGGTGCTGATAGAGCTGGCGCGGGAGTACGGCATCAAACTGGTGTGTACCAATGATGCCCATTTCGTTGATCAGGAGAATGCAGAGGCCCACGACCACCTGTTGTGTCTTTCGACAGGTAAGGAACTCGATGATCCCACGCGTATGCTCTACTCCAAGCAGGAGTGGTTCAAGACCCGTGAGGAGATGAACGATATCTTCCAGGATGTCCCTGAAGCACTGTCGAATACTCTTGAGATATTAGATAAGATAGAGATATACAGCATTGACCACGACCCTATCATGCCGTTCTTCCCCATTCCTGAGGAGTTCGGTACAGAGGAGCAGTGGCGTCAGAAGTTTACGGAGGAAGACTTGTTCCGTGAGTTTACCTCTGATGAAAATGGGGAAAACCCATTATCACAGGAGGATGGTGAGAAGAAAATCAAGAAACTCGGTGGTTACGACAAGCTATACCGTATCAAGTTTGAGGCCGACTATTTGGCCAAACTGGCTTACGAAGGTGCTGCCCGTCGCTATGGGACACCACTTCCGAAGGAGGTCGACGACCGTGTGCGCTTTGAGTTGCACATCATGAAGACGATGGGTTTCCCAGGTTACTTCCTCATTGTGCAGGACTTCATCAACTCTGCACGCGATGAGTTGGGCGTGATGGTTGGTCCGGGACGTGGTTCGGCAGCTGGTAGTGTTGTGGCTTACTGTCTGGGAATTACGAAGATAGACCCGTTGAAGTATGACCTGCTGTTTGAGCGTTTCCTGAATCCTGACCGTATCTCATTGCCTGATATCGATACCGACTTCGACGACGATGGTCGAGGTAAGGTGCTGAAGTGGGTGGAGGATAAGTACGGTCATGAAAACTGTGCACATATCATCACTTATGCCACGATGGCTACGAAGAACTCTATCAAGGATGTGGCCCGTGTGGAGAAGGTGCCGTTGGGTGTGGTCAACGCCCTGTGTAAGGCTATTCCCGACCGCCTTCCCGATGTGGATGGTAAGACACCGAAGATGAACTTGCCCAATGCCATCAAGGCGGTGCGTGAGTTGCAGGATGCTGAGGCTAGTCCTGATAGAGCTTTGGCTAATACCATCAAATATGCGAAGATGTTGGAAGGTACCGTTCGTGGTACGGGTATCCATGCCTGTGGTTTCATCATCTGTCGCGACCCGATTAGCGATTGGGTGCCTGTGTCTACTGCCGATGACCCCGACTTCAAGGATGTGAAGACCAACTGTACGCAGTATGATGGTCACGTCATCGAATCGACGGGTCTGATTAAGATGGACTTCCTCGGCCTGAAGACGCTATCCGAGATGAAGGAGGCCTGTGCCGTTATCAAACAGACACGCGGTATTGATGTCGATTTGGATACCATTCCCATTGACGACCCCAAGACCTTCGAACTCTATCAGCAGGGACGCACCATCGGTACGTTCCAGTTTGAGTCGGCAGGTATGCAGAAGTATCTGCGTGAACTGAAACCCACTGTCTTCGAGGACCTCATCGCTATGAATGCCCTCTACCGTCCAGGACCTATGGGCTACATCCCTCAGTTCATTCGTCGTAAGCATGGCGAGGAGCCTATCACCTACGATATCCCCGTCATGGAGAAATACCTGAAGGATACCTACGGCATCACCGTCTATCAGGAGCAGGTGATGTTGCTCTCGCGTTTGCTGGCTGACTTCACCCGTGGTGAGAGCGATGCGCTACGTAAGGCCATGGGTAAGAAAAAGAAGGATATCGTCGACGCCATGAAACCCAAGTTCATTGAGGGTGGTAAGAAGAACGGTCACGACCCGAAGGTGCTCGACAAGATATGGAGCGACTGGGAAGCATTCGCCTCCTATGCCTTCAACAAGTCACATGCAGCCTGCTACTCGTGGGTGGCCTATCAGACGGCTTACCTCAAGGCCAACTATCCTGCAGAGTTCATGGCAGCTATCATGAGTCGCCGTCGTGACCAGATAACGGAAATCACGAAACTCATGGATGAGTGTAAGGCGATGGGTATTGCCACGCTAGGACCTGATGTCAACGAGTCGTACCAGAAGTTCGGTGTGAACAAGAAAGGTGAGATCCGTTTCGGACTGGCTGCCATCAAGGGTATGGGCGACAATGTGGCTCAGGCTATCATTGACGAGCGTGAGAAGAATGGACCCTACAAAGATATCTTCGACTTCGTGCAGCGTGTTAATTTTGGGCAGGTCAACCGCAAGGCTTTTGAGGCATTAGCGCTGAGTGGTGGCTTCGACAGCTTTGGCTATCGTCGTGAGGATTTCTTTGCAACGAATAATAAGGGTGAGGGCTTTATTGAGATTGTGATGCGCTACGGTCAGCTCTATCAGACGGAGAAGCAGCAGGCACAGAACTCGCTGTTTGGCGCCTTCGATGAGTTGGAGATACAAACACCTACGTTGCCGAAGAGTGAGGAGCGTTGGAGTGATATCGAACGTCTTAACAAGGAGCGCGAATTGGTCGGTATCTACCTGTCAGCACATCCGTTGGACGAATATAAGATAGTACTCGACAACCTATGTAATACGCGTTGTGACGAATTGGCAGATGTGGGTAATCTGGCAGGTCGCGAGGATGTTACCATCGGTGGTATCGTTACAGCAGTACGTACTGGCTTTACGAAGACGGGTAAACCTTTCGGCATCGTCACCCTTGAAGACTTTGTTGGCTCTGGCGAGTTGGCATTGTTTGGTGAGACGTGGGGTGACAAATCGGGATTCTTCACCGTGGGTGCTTCTGTTTATGTCACAGGTAAGGTGAAGCCTCGTTTCTCGTATAACCCTGACGGACCGAAAGACCTCGGCATTACGGGTGTTGAGTTCCTACAGACCATCAAGGAACGTGCCATTGACCGTATCACCATCTCGCTGACATCTGACCTCTTGGATGACCAGGTGGTGACGGAATTGGGAGAGCTGATAGCTGCCCATCCGGGCAAGACGAAGCTCTTCTTCCAGTTGCACGATCTGACGGGTAAGAATCATGTACTCCTGAAGAGTACCACCAAGATGATCGATGTGAAGAGTGAACTGATTCAGTATATCGAACAATCGCCAGCATTGGACTACAAAATCAATTAATGGCACACCATTTGCAGTAGTTAAATTGAGAATAAATAGTAAATTGTCAAATTGTAAATTGAAATTATGGAAGTAACAGTAACAACTGAGAATTTCGAGAGCCTGAAGAATGGCGCACAGCCATTAGTAGTTGATTTCTGGGCAACATGGTGCGGCCCATGCCGTATGATTGCTCCCGTTATTGCAGAACTGGCTGAGGCCTACAACGGTAAGGTAACAGTCGCTAAGTGCGACGTGGAGGAGTGCGAGGATCTGGCTGCTGAGTTTGGCATCCGTAACATTCCTACCATCCTCTTCTTCAAGGGTGGTCAGGTTGTTGACAAACTGATTGGTGCACAACCCAAGGCCAAGATTGAGGAGAAGATTCAGGCTCTGCTGTAAAAGCGGAACCATTACAAGACAACAGCTCCCGTACCTTCACTGGTGCGGGAGTTGTTGTTTGTTTAGTGTGCGGCGGATGAACATCAGAATCAGGATCAGCACTACGATGCCGAAAACGAGAGATATCACCGCACTCTTTGTGAAACCTGCCACGAGGAACGTGAAGAACGATACAGAGGCTGCCGTCAGTGCGTATGGCAGCTGAGTAGTGACGTGGTTTAGGTGTTCACATTGTGCGCCAGCCGACGACATGATGGTGGTATCGGAGATGGGTGAACAATGGTCACCGCACACAGCACCTGCCATGCAGGCTGAGATGGAGATAATCATCAGTTGTGGGTCGACCTCCTGGAAACAGGATACCACGATGGGGATGAGAATACCAAAGGTGGCCCAAGATGTTCCGGAGGCAAAAGCCAGCCCCGTGGCAACGGCAAATATGATGGCAGGCAGGAGCCCCATGAGTCCGTCGGCAGAATGCTCAACCAGGCTGGCTACATAGATTGCTGCTCCCAAACTGTCGGTCATGCTCTTGAGCGTCCATGCAAATGTCAGGATGAGCATGGCAGGAACCATCTGCTTGAAACCTTCCGGCAGACATTCCATGCATTCGGCAAATGTCAGTGACTGGCGCAACAGATAATAGGCAATGGTAATAACAAGCGCTACGGAAGAGCCCAGCACTAGTCCCACTGAGGCATCGCTACCAGCAAAGGCATCGATGAAGCTCTTGCCTTGAAAAAAGCCGCCTGTGTAAATCATGCCGATGACACAACCGGTAATGAGACATGCGATGGGAATGACTAAATCTGACACCCGACCGACTTTTTCTTCTTTTGGGCTCTTTTCGTTGGTCTGCTTGCTATTGTTGGTAGTGAAAAGGTCGCCTTTGCGGGCATTGTTCTCGTGCAGTAGCATAGGCCCATAGTCCAGCTTCATAAAGATGATGAACACCATCATCAATAGGGTCAGCAGCGCATAGAAGTTAAAGGGAATGGACTGGATAAAGATACTGATTCCGTTCTCACCCTTGACGAAGCCCGCTACGGCTGCTGCCCACGACGAGATAGGAGCAATGATGCAGATGGGGGCCGCTGTGGAATCAATCAAGTAGGCTAGCTTGGCACGGCTTATTTTATGCTTGTCAGTGATAGGACGCATGACGGAACCTACAGTCAGGCAGTTGAAGTAGTCGTCAATGAAAATCAGGCAGCCCAGCAACATGGTTGACAACTGCGCCCCAGCACGGCTTTTGATACGGTTGGAGGCCCATGTGCCGAAAGCCGCTGAGCCGCCCGCTCGGTTCATCAGTTGCACCATTGTGCCAAGGATGACTAGAAAGACGAGTATGCCTACGTTCCACTTGTCTGACAGCACAGTCATGATGCCGTTCGGAAACAGCTGGTTAAGCACTCCCACCGGTTCGAAGTCTGTGATGAGCAAGGCACCTGTCAGTATGCCAAGAAATAGCGAACTGTACACCTCCTTGGTAATCAGTGCTAGCGAGATGGCGATGAGGGGTGGTGTCAGAGCCCATACGGTATCCTTTACTTGCATGCCGTTGAAGACTACGGCATAATTCAAATAGCCCATAAACAAAAGTACAGCTATCAGCGAGATGTATGTCAGCCGTTTGGGTTTTCCCGGTTTTACGGATTCTAATTTCGATTCTATTTTCATCTTTTCAATGCTTCAAATTTTCAATTCTTGAAAGGGTAGAAGGTGGCACCTACACTCAATGCACGGCTCTGATAAAGGCCTGCGAGCTGCGACCATTCGCCTGTAACATATCCTGCCATATCGTGGAATTCAGCAAAGATATTGCACTTTTTGCCTAACTGCTTGTTTGCCTTGATGGTGGCGAAGAGGTGAGCATGTTGATTATCAATGGAACGACGGCTGCTGTAGAGAAGTGTCGAAGACAGACGTAGCCCCTGAGGAAGATTAAGGACTGGTGCGACCTTGAGCGTGACGAAGTTGTCATGGTCTGAAGCTGTGTCTACACCAGCATCCCGGTGCTGATAATAGTAGTTTGCACCCAGTGTCAGTTCCCAAGGACCGGTCTTCCAATAGACGGAGTTCTTGAAGCCCAGCAGCTGTTTGTTGGGGCCAGGAAGATGGCTGTACCAGTTGCCTTCTATGCTGGTATGATAGAAGAAATTCTTTTGCTGGTACGAATAGCGTAGCACACCTTGATGTGCCAGATTAGTACTATAGCTGTCTGCGTCGTATTTCAGAGCTGTCGTTGGTGCTGTCTCATCCACCAGGAAGTCACTTATCTCGGGCATGAAGAAGCGGCGTGCGAACAGCGCCTGGAAGAAACTGCGCCCTACCTTGTAGCCTACGCTGGCTAGATAACAGTGGTTGTTGCGCTCGTGCGTCCACATGCTATGGTCTTCAGAGTTGTACTGGCGGTTCCAGTAGTTCATCATACGATAGCGGTCACCGAGTGTCAGCACCCAAGGACCGTGGGTATAGTCGAGCTGTACGTAGAAGTCGCTCTTCAAGTATTGCACGCGGTTTTTACCGATATTCCAGGTGTTCTCGTGGTCCATCTCAGCACCAAGCATCAACCAAAGGCCGGGGGTGAAGAGGGGAGTGTCGAATTCGATGAAGCCGTAAGAATAGCAGTCGCCCATCTTGGAGCCATCGTTGTTTTCTCTGGTGTAGTCACAACCTGTCTCAGCGATGAGGATGGCATCGTTTCTAAAGGTGTGCGTGTAAGACAATACGAGACCTATATAACGGTTATAGTAAGGATGGTCCTTGACAAAATCGGGGTTGTAGATTTTTTGTTTAGATTTATCAAACTTCTGATAAGCCTTGATGAAGAGCCTGTCGTTCTTGCTAATCTTCCAGTCTAAGCTGAGATGCATGCTCTCTGCCACCCCACGGTCAGTCATCTTATACACGTCGGTGGGATAAGCCTTGCCATAGGAACAGCGCCCCATAGCATAGGTGTGCATGGTGAGTTTCTCGCTCTTGTTTGCCACGTCGGCATACATCATGCCGTTGCCGTAGGTACTACCTATCAGTGCCACCTTACCGTCAGTCTTGACATCGTCGCGATAATAGATGTCTATCACTCCTTTCGTGCCGCCTACAGCTTTTGCTACGGAGGTGTAGGTGCAAATCTGGATATGGTCTATCTCACAAGCCTTCACATTGGCTAAGAATGTTTCGAAATCAGTGTTAAGGGTAATGTTGTCAACACGCAAAGCATAATCTTGGTCTATCTTCTTGCCGTTAATCGACAAAAATTCGGGACAGGTGTTCAATACATCCAGTAGGCTCATTTCGCTGTCGGGATGCATCCTGTCCACATGAATGACATAGCGGTCGCCCTGAAACTCGATGATTTCATTGTCATCGGCAGCGTGGGCCGTCACGCCATTCACGCTCAGCACAAACAATAGGAAACAGATTTTTATGTAATACTTATAGTGGTTCATTATTGTTTTTTACTTTTGTAATATCTGCCTGCACACTTGCGCTTTGCAAAGATAGGTAATTTTTCCCAAACAACCATACACTATCCGATTTTTTTGTGCGTTTTGCGTATGATGAAATAACTTTTTTATTAAAAAGTATTGGTTGTGCGCAACATTATTATTACCTTTGTACGCATGATACTGGTATTTGGAGGAACGACGGAAGGTCGCAAGGCCACAGAGGTGCTGGAAGAGGGTGGCTCCACCTATTATTACAGTACCAAGACGGGCGAGCAGGATATCACGTTGCATCATGGTCAGCGCATCGATGGTGCGTTGGATGGTGAGGCGATGTGTGAGTTCTGTCGTGAGCACGGCATCCGATTGATAGTTGATGCCGCACACCCCTTTGCGTCAGTGCTGCATGAGACGATTATCTCTGTAGCCTCTTCCTTGCAGATACCAGTCGTTCGCTACGAACGCATCTATCCGCCTCGTGATGCTGAGAATTCGTGGATTGACGACTATTCACAGGTACCTACGGATATTAAAACGCTACTTGCCACTACGGGTGTGCAAAGTATTAGCAAGCTGAAACCTCTGGAAGAAAAAGGCATCAAGGTTGTCTATAGAATTCTGAATCGTGAGAGCAGTATTCTGTTGGCGCATCAACAAGGGGCAACGGACAACCAACTTTGTTTCTATGAGGATGGGGTCATGCCCGATGCTGATGCCATCCTGTTGAAGGAAAGCGGTGAGAGTGGTGGCTTTAGCGAGAAGGTTGCTGAAGCGAAAGCCAAAGGCATGCGGATAATCGTCTTGAAACGGCCGGAGTTCCATTTCAAGAACTGTGTCAATGGTCTTTATGGATTAAGAAGAATGGTTGAAAAGCTATTGCCGGAATTCTATCCACTACATAGCGGACTGACAACTGGAACATGTGCTACTGCTGCTGCCATTGCTGCTACAAAGCGATTGCTGTTTGATGAGACACCTGCTGAGGTTCCTGTACTGTTGCCCAATGGTGAAACAATTACCGTTCCCGTTGGTTATGGCGACGGGTATGCGTATTGTAGCAAGGAGGCTGGCGACGACCCTGATGTGACCAATGGTATTGAAGTGAGAGTGAAAGTGGAAAAAGCATCTCGTTTTGAGATATGTGGTGGTATTGGAGTAGGGCGTTTTACACTTCCCGGTTTTGACTATCCTCCAGGCGAGGCAGCCATTAACAAAGGACCACGGGAAATGATGCGAAATAATATCAAGGAGAACGTTCGTATAACGATTTCCGTGCCTCAAGGCGAAGAAATAGCAAAGAGAACGTTCAATCCCCGTCTCGGTATTGAGGGCGGTATCTCGATTATTGGTGTTAGTGGTATTGTCAAACCTTTCAGCGAAGAAGCATTCATCGACTCTATCCGTAAATGTATGGAGGTGGCTTTGGCCAGCAGAACGGATAGGGTAGTTATTAACAGTGGTGGCAAGAGTGAACGCTTTGTCAAAGCACTTTATCCTGAACTTCCCCAACAAGCCTTTGTCGAGTATGGCAACTATATTGGTGAGACGCTGAAGATAGCCAATGAGATAGGAATCAAGAATGTTACCTTGGGCGTGATGCTGGGCAAAGCCGTGAAACTGGCTGAGGGACATCTGGATACCCATAGTAAGAAGGCAACGATGAACAAGGCGTTTATCCTGCAGATGCTACATGAGGCTGGTTGTGATATAGACATCTGCGACATCACGTTGGCACGAGAACTGTGGGAACGGATTCCAGAAGGTGAGCGAACGGAATTCGCTCACACAGTGATTAGGCATTGCTACGAGCACTGTAAACCACTGCTGCCCAATGGACAATTAACCATTCTGCTGATTGATGATAATGGAAAAATCTATGAAATATAAGGATTTGTTTGTCGACTTTGACGACACGTTGTATGATACCTATGGCAATGCTGTCATAGCACTGAGGGAAACCTTTGAACACTTTCATCTGGAGCGCTACTTCTCTGACCCGAAGGTGTTCTACGATGCCTATTGGGCTGCTAATATCGACCTTTGGGGACGTTATTCGAAAGGTGAGATTACGCGTCCGTTCCTCATCGTAGAGCGCTTCCGTCGTCCACTATCCGCAGGAGACGGTTTACCCGTTACCGAAGAGCTATGCTTAGAGATGAGTGATGTCTTTTTAGATTTTTGCTCCAGCAAGCCTGGGGTGGTGGAGGGTGCCCATGAACTGATGGACTATCTGAAGCAGCAGGGCTATCGTATGCACATGACGAGTAATGGTTTCCATGAGGTGCAATACAAGAAACTGGCGGCATGTGGACTGACGGACTATTTCGATACCATTATCCTCAGTGAGGATGCGGGTGTCAACAAGCCATCGCTCTTGTATTTCGACTATGCCCTGAAGGTGTCGGGTGCCGAACGGGAGACCACGCTGATGATTGGCGACAATCTGCAGACGGATATCCAAGGAGCACTCAATGCTGGTATCGATGCACTGCTCTTCAATCGTTGGAAAGTTAATCCAGAAGAAGCAGACAAGCGACCCACATTTGTCGTAGATCGCTTGCTGGATATTAAGAATCTGTTGTGACTTAGTGCCTTTGCGCAAAGGTCTTGTACTCGTCGCAGAGCGACACGTAGTCGCTAACCTTGTTGTTAGCACGTTCAAAGCGCAGCAGATTGTTCAAGGCTGCATACTGTGGTGAGTTTTGATGTACCAACATTTCGTAGTCGCGCTTGTTGTCGTTCCACTCCATCGTGTACCACGTCGTTTGGGGGTAGAAAATGCTGTAGGTCATCGCAAACAACGCCTTCTCCTTCAGACGGGGATTCTTGCTCATCGCAGCCTTTTCCAACATAAACAGCGCTTTGGCAGCAAAGTCTTTCTCGTTAGGTCTCTGTACATCATTGACACTCTTTCCATCGTGTGTCAGGAACCAGCAGTCGCCCGTGAAGTGTGCCTGGGCATAGCGTATAGCCAAGTCATAACAGAGCTGATATAAGGGCTCTCCGCTGGCATCGTACATCTCGCCCTCCATGCGACGTACCTCCATGGCAAAGTCCAGCTTGGGATTACTCTTCAGGTGTATCTCGTCATGATTCCACTCCAAGTCAGATTTCAGCCACTGGCGCTTGATCCAAGGCTCCACGGTATAACGGCGATTGGCAGCATAGACAGCGTAGCCTTTCTGGTTATAGTATGACAACGGCACTTTGTTGAGCCAAAAGATGGCATCCTCCCACCAGCATGCACGTATATATTTGGTGCCTATGAGGTCGTTCAGACGGTCTTCGTCTATCTTCAGACGGTCTTTCACCACTTTCTCCAACTGTGTTTGGGCAGGCCTATTGACATACTCCAAATACTGTGACAGGTCTTCCACCTTCATGGTATCTACCAACGTAAAGGCACATTCAGAATTGTTCATGGCATAGAGTGCTGCCGACATAAAGGGTTGGTTGGCCTTGGCATATTTCTCGCCCACGACACAATTGAGAAGACGTGCACGACTTCTGTTATAATAGTAGTTGGCAAGGTGCTCATTCAACCAAGTGAGTTCGCCAGCCAGCCAGTTGTCAAAGTTGCTGTTGATGGGTTCCACGTCAGCCTTGACATACATATAAATGATGCGTGCCACGTCCTTCATGCGTTCCGTACCCTCCAACGTGGTGCCAGCCTTGGCATCAGCCAGCGCCTGTTTGCGGTTGCCAAAGAAATACTCCAGCCAGGCCTGCGCTGACTTCCACAGGGCAGGTACCTCGGTTTTGCCTTCTTTTACCACACTGCCAGCAAAGCGTATCATCTCCTGTGCCTCACTGCGCTGGATGTCACGAACGAACAGCTTGCCAGGTACACCATCATGATGCTCAGCATCATAAGCCTCCTGACTGTTGTTGACGAAGTCCTCCAACAAGAAAGGAAGTACGGGCGAGTTTGCATCGCGCAGGTATTCCTGACGGATGGCGGCAAAGGAACGCTGTTTGTAGTATTGTGTCATCAGGCTGTTCCAGTCACCTTGTTCGGCAAAGATTCGTGCAGCCTCGCTGGGGCGTCCAGTTTTCAGCAGGGCACCCGCATAGATGTTCTGCATCATCTCCTTATATACTGTCTCGATATACTGGCTGGCAGTATTCTCCCAGAAGGTGACGTTGGCACTATGGTTGCCCAATAGCATGTTGCAACGCATGTAGATGAGGGCGTGCTGACTGCGCAGACGGGTCTTTAGTTTGCTGGAGGCATAGGTGCGCACACTCTGTAACGTCTGGCGACGCTGTTGCAGCTGTGCCTTGGTGGGATATTCCCACTGCTCGTTCCTTACCTCATCGGAACACTGCAGGTATTTCTGCAGGTTCTTGACATAGCTGACCATCAGCGCATCGCCTTTGCCTTGTGCGAAGTTGATGACCTCGTCGGCATCAAACCAGTAATACTGCTTGTCCGAACCTAAGTAGGCTTTCCAGTTGTCCTGGGTAATGCTGTTGACGCGGTCACTGAACTCCTGTTTGTCACAGACGCAGAACAGGTAGTAGTTGTCTGTGCCAGGGTATGCACAGGGGAAAGCACGGCCAACCAGCGCAGTAAGCAGACTAATGATGATAAATCGTTTCATATGTTTCTGGTGTATATCGTTTTATATTCTCTTTGTCTAAATGATAGGTCAGGATGGTGCGACGCAGTTCAGGACGCTTCTCTTCCACAGCATCTTTCACCTTCAGTATCTCGTCGGCTTCTACCCAGTGGTCCACGTGAACACCATAGATGGTGCGTTGCCAGAGAAAGACCGGATAGGCAGCAGCCAGGGGTAATGCATAGTCATCCAACTTGCTGATATAGGGCATCACGTCGCGGATGTCAAGGATAGGGTTGCGCTCAGCATATTTCTGAGGATTGCCAGTATTGTAGAGCATCAGCACACCATAGTCGACAGGCGGTACCTCCATTGACAGCTGGTGTAGACGGATGGTAGTTGACAATCGCATGTTGTGTTGGCTGGCTGTTGTGCGCACATCCTCCAAGAACTGATAGTAGGTTTTTAGGCTCCTACCTGTATAGTCGCAGTCTATCTGCATCTCCTTGACATGCTTTACGTCATTGGTCTCGTTCATCTGAATGATACGTTCCACAATCTTCTTTGCCAACCCTTTATGTTCGCTGTGCATGCAGTCCTCAGTAATATACACGGTGGGTACAATGCTGAGCGAAGGGTCAACAGGTTCTGCAAAACTGATGGTGGCATTGGGCATGGGTTCGTCGTTACGCATCACCACATCGAAGTAGCGACAATAGATCTTCTGAATATCGTATTGCTTTAGGAAGTCGCACTCTACACTGTCCAGGTGCCACTCCGTTCGCCAATAATAGACACTATTCTGCTGTGGCATTGGCGACTGTTGTTGACAACTGGTCAGCATCAGTACTGCTATCAGAAGAGAAAACAACAAACGTGTCATCATACTATTCTGCAAAATCGTGTTTCCTGCGACGGAAGATAACCATCGCAATGACTGGGGCACCAACAAGGGCAGTGACGCTGTTGACGGGTAGGGCACCCTCGAAGCCTGGCATGCGGGCAATGAGGTTGCACAGCAGAGCCAGTGCAGCACCACAGAGTGCTGTGGCAGGCATCAGCAGACGATGGTCACTGGTGCGGAAGATGGCGCGAGCCAGATGGGGTACTGCCAGACCAATGAACATGATGGGACCACAGTATGCTGTGACGATGGCTACGAGTACACCACTGGAGATAATGATCAGCATGCGTGCCCGTTTGATATTCAGACCTAGGTTGGCAGCATAGTTGTCACCTAAGAGCATGAGGTTCAGGGGTTTTACCAGCAGGAAAGCCAATGGCAACAGGATGCACATCAGTACGATGAACAGTACCATCTCGTCACCAGAGACCCTGCTGAACGAGCCCAGTCCCCAGACTACAAAGGCCTTGACATCGTCTTCTGGTGACAGGAATTTCAGTACACCGATAATAGCATTGGCCAGATAGCCAATCATCACGCCAATTATCAATAGGGTGACATTGCCCTTTACCTTCTGGGCCACCCACATGATGAGCAGCAGCACTGCCAAGGCACCGATGATGGCAGCAACTGACATGGCTGCATCGCCAAGGTAACCCAGTCTGCTCAGTGCTACACCGCCTAAACGTCCAGAGAGCAGGACCACAAAGGCCACACCCAGTGCTGAACCATTGCTGATACCCAATACAGACGGGCCTGCCAACGGATTGCGGAAAACGGTCTGCATCTGTAGTCCACTGACGGCCAGTCCTGCACCAGCCACAATGGCTGTCAGCGCCTGAGGCAGACGACTGCTGAAGATGATGTTCGTCCATATCTCGTTATCGCCACCACCACCGAGGATGCGACAGACATCAACGACGGGAATCTTCACTGTACCGATGAGCAGGTTGACAATCAACAGTACAGCGATAGCTGCGAGGAGTATGACAAACTTTGGAGCCTTCATTTATTTCAGTAAACGGTAGTATTTGGGTTCGTAGTTGTTCTCTATCAGTTCTGGATGGAAGATGGCAACGAGGTCTTTCAGCAGCACGTCGGGTTCCACGGGGGTAATCTCGTAGTAGGGCTGCAGCTTCATATTGCAGTAGATGACCTTTTTCTCCTTGAAGGCCTTAAACAGGGCATTGCGGGGTTCGCTGGCCTTCAGCGCATCATATGTGAACTCGCCAGGGAAACTGTTCAGAATACGCCAGTAGTCGGCATTGGCAGAGAGGGAATACATTTTCTCAAATTCTATGTTCTCGCCAGCCTCCTCGTCGTCGTTGACCACGTAGTCAGCACCTGCATCGCGGAAAATCTGTGCCAGATAGTTCTTGCCACCTACCGCACGCCAGGTGCCATAGTGCATCTCACCGCTGGTCACTGTTGGCTTAACTTTCAAATCTAAACTGTCAACCTTCAACTTTAATTCGTTATAGCGTTTCTCGATACCTGTGAAAAGCTCGTTGGCCTTACGCTCCTTGCCGATGAACATACCCACCAGCTTGATCCATTCGGCCTGTCCTAACGGGTCGAGTTCCTTATAGCCCAGATGGGGCACCAGCGTGATGCCTGTCTCCTTGATGGCCTCATAGCCACCACGCTTGAAGGGAGAGATGAAGATGACGTCAGGATTGGCAGCAAGGATGAGTTCAGTATCAAACTCGCCCTCTGTGCCTATCTTCACGATACGCCCGTCCTTGACACGATCCAGGATATCCTTGTTAAACAGGTTCTTCGTACCCGTTATGCCTTTCACCACGTCGTGGGCATCGAGAACGGTGAAGTTCGATAGTTGCAGGGCCGTCATACAGATGGTGTTCTGGATAGGTACCACCACCTTTGTATAGCCTTCTGGTATCTCGACATTATTGCTGCGAACCAGTGCGAAATGGTCTTTCTTGCCGATGTCCACCAGTCGGATGTCGGCTGAGTCCTTCACGCTGAATCCTGTGGCATACTTCACTTCGACGGCCTCCGTCCCTTGCGTCGTAAGGGTGTCATTGGCATCTGCCTGCGTCGTTTTCTTTCCCGAACAAGCGCATAAGCATGCAGCCAATACTAAATAGCCAATAGCAATTTTCTTCATTTCTATTGATTTTTAAATGCTTTCAGTATGCAAAAGTACAAAAATATTTGTAACTTTGCAAAATAAATGAGAAATATATGCAGACAAGTATAGACCAGACACATTGGTATGACCGTATCTGGGCGGCATTGATATTTTTTACGCGACTGCCTTTCTGGCGACTGCACCAGCCTCCACAGGAGTGTTATAAGTCTGTGGTGGAGCATTGGCCACTTGCTGGTTGGCTGACAGGAGGACTGATGGCTGCTACGCTCTATGTGGGTAGCATGTATCTGCCGTATATCATAGCGGTATTGTTGGCTATTGTTGTCAGACTGTTAGTGACAGGTGCTTTGCATGAAGACGGACTGGCTGACTTCCTTGATGGTTTTGGTGGTGGCGGACACAATCGAGAGCGCATCCTTGCCATCATGAAGGACTCGCACATCGGTACCTATGGTGTCCTGGGTCTTATCCTCTATGAACTGCTGTTGGCAGCCTGTCTCTTTTCCCTGCCACCTACGTTGGCAGCCTTGACCATCCTCGCTGCTGACCCGTATGCGAAGATGGTGACTGCCCAACTCATCATGATGATGCCCTACGCTCGTAGGGAAGAGGAGGCGAAGAACAAGACCGTCTATCGCAAGATGCAGTGGCCTGCCAGCATCAGTCTGGCTGTTCAGGGTTTGTTGCCGATGGGCTTGTATCTGTGGTATACGGGGCTGGCATGGGAGTTGGTCATCTTCCTGCCCTGTCTGGCGATGTATTTCCTCTATCTGCTGATATGGAATCGTCTGCGTGGCTATACGGGCGACTGCTGTGGAGCAGTCTGCCTGCTCGTTGAACTCGCTGTTTATTTAGTCGTTTGTGCACTATGAAGAAGATAATCCTTATTACTGGTGGTCAGCGCTCTGGCAAGAGCGAGAAGGCTGAGGCCCTGGCGCTGAGTATGAGCACGAATCCTGTCTATCTGGCTACTGCCCATGTTTGGGACGATGAGTTTCGTGAACGGGTTCGTCGCCATCAGGAACGTCGTGGTCCAGAGTGGACGAACATCGAGGAGGAGCTATACCTTAGCCGTCACGACCTGACGGGTAGGGTAGTGGTCATCGACTGTGTGACGCTGTGGCTGACGAATTGGTTAATGGCCAACGATAATGTCGATGCCATCCTCGCTGAGGCCAAGCGTGAATTTGATGCCTTCACCCAGCATGATGCCACTTATATCTTTGTGACCAACGAGATAGGTTTGGGTGGTGTCAGTGACAATGCTCTCCAGCGCAAGTTCACGGACCTGCAAGGCTGGATGAACCAGTATATTGCACAGAAAGCAGACGAAGTGATACTGATGGTAAGTGGAATAGAAATGAAAATCAAATGAAAGCATTCGATATACAACCTGTTAATACATCTCTGAAAACAGCCATTCAGGAAAAAATAGATAACCTGAACAAGCCCAAGGGTTCGTTGGGCCGTTTGGAAGAGTTAGCCATGCAGGTGTGCTTGGTTCAGCAGACGCTGGAACCATCGCTGGCGCATCCCTGCCACCTGCTTTTGGGTGGAGATCATGGTATTGAGCGTGAGGGTGTCAGCGTCTCGCCTCGTGAGGTCACTTGGCAACAAATGATTAACTTTACCCGTGGTGGCGGAGGTGTCAATATGTTCTGTCGTCAGCATGGCTTCAAACTTCGTGTGGTAGATGTGGGTGTTGACTATGACCTTTCGAACGTTCCAAGCATTATCAATCGAAAGATAGCCCGTGGCACCAAGAATTTCCTCTATGAACCAGCGATGAGCGAAGAAGAATTCGATCGCGCCATTACTGTTGGCGTCGATTTAGTTGATGACTGTGTTGCTGAGGGCTGTCATGTGCTCTCCATTGGTGAGATGGGTATTGGTAATACGTCGCCCAGCAGCATCTGGATGCACCTTTTTGGCAACATTCCTCTTGACGAGTGTATTGGTGCAGGTGCAGGCCTCAACAACGACGGCATTCGTCATAAGTACGAGGTGCTCAAAGAGTCTGTTGATAGGTTTAATGGGCAGCTTATTAACCCCATTAAGCCCATTATATATTTTGGCGGCTTCGAGATGGTAGCTGCCATTGGTGCTATGCTTCGTGCTGCCGAGCAACACCTGATCATATTAGTCGATGGCTTCATCATGACGGCCTGTGCCATTGCTGCCATTCGCCTCTATCCTGCCGTCCAGGACTACATGATCTTCACCCATTGTGGTGACGAGAGTGGTCACAAACGCATGCTCGACATTGTGAACGCCAAGCCCCTGCTTCATCTTGGCCTGCGCCTTGGCGAGGGTACTGGTGCCCTCTGCGCTTTCCCCATCGTCGACTCTGCCGTCCGTATGATGAACGAAATGAACAACTTCGACAATGCAAAGATAACGAAATACTTCTAACACTGACTGTAATTTGTTAAAGATATTGGGTTGCAGAATGTGTCAATGCTGCCAATGCGGGATTTGTCATCTTTCTGTGTTTCAGTAACTTAATTGTTTCAATTTGTGTCAATCATATGTAGCCTCTTGACAAAGGGGCTTTTATTTTGTACCTTTGCATCGACATACTTATCAATCAAGAGTGTTAATCCAATGGAATGGAGTCGCCAGTTGGTGTCAAGGGGCGCAAATGACAGGCAGCTGACGACTCCGTTATTTAAAAAAAGTATGAAAGATGAAAAAGAGTATGATTAATTTTTCCTTGGCCATCTGTATGATCATTCTGCCAATGGGATGCAAAGGTGGTCTACAAGAGTCGGCCTCTGATGAGACAGATATGAGCTACCAAGAGGAGAAAACGCTTATACGTAAAGGGAACGACTTCTCGCTGAAGTTGTTCCAAGAGATTGCTGAGAATGAACAGGAAAAGAACGTGTTCATTTCAACTATCGGCATGTTTTATTCCTTGAACATTATTAATAATGTTGCATCAGGCACTACGCGACAGGAGATATGTAATGCCTTGGGAGTTGATACGACAGCAATTAGGCGTATCAATGCATTTTGTCGTCGACAGATACTTAGTCAGGCTGCAGTCACGGAAGACGACTTCCTGGGACCTTCGTCATATATGCAGACTGCTGCTTTGTTTCAGGCTGGTAGTTCGGTGGACATCAGCGAATCCTTTCAGGACATATTGGAGCAATACTATTTTGCACGTGTTGTCAAAGGCGATATGAATGACACAATGCAGCAGGACATCAACAGATGGTGTCATGAACGAACAGAAGGACTTATCAACAGTTTCCCTATCGAGCAGCGAGATGCTCAGTCTGCCAACCTGCTGATAGCCAACCTCTTTAATGGTAGGTGGGTTCAGGAGTTTTATAAAGGATACACGAAGAAAGAGCCTTTCTATAACGGAACGAGTGCGATGGTAGACATGATGAATAAAACGAATAAAGAGAAAGTCTTCACTTACGCAGCCATGAAGGATTTCTCTTTGCTAAGCATGCCCTATGTAGGAGATTATACGCTCTATGTCATTCTGCCAGAGAAAAAAGACGGTCTGTCGGCAGTACTTAAATCTCTTGATGGAGAGAGGCTGAGAAATGCGATATTCATGTTAAAGACCTATGACATCGTCCACATCAAGTTACCCAAGTTTGAAGTAGCGTATTCTTTCAAAGCCAGTGAGTATTTTGCGTCGTTAGGCATCAGCAAGCTATTCAGCAATTCTGCCGAACTGGGTGCAGCTCAGGCAGCTCCCATGAAAATTAGCGACATCACGCAGAAAACCAAGATCATCTTAGACGAAGACGGAACGAGAGCAGGAGCCATCACATCAGGTTCCTTTGTAACGCTAAGTGAAAAGATGAATCCCACAGAGACCTACTTCTATGCTGACCATCCCTTTGCTTATATCATCCAAGACCCATTCGGCAATTACTGTTTCATGGGCACATTCTGGGGATAATGTATATTGTAAGAACATCCTCTCAACCTTTTGGAATGGAAATTTGGAGAATTGGAAAATAGTTTGTATCTTTGCAA
>CAMJIA010000024.1 GCA_946405695.1 uncultured Prevotellaceae bacterium
GAGAATACACCTACCTTTGCTTTGGTTTCTACTAATGGTTTTGCCATAGTGTTACTGTTTTTAAGTGATTGTTAATTATCTTATTAAAATTTGTCTCTTGTTATTTTATGACGACCTTGTGTCCATTGATGATATACAGACCTGGCGAAGTAGCTGCTGACAGACGCTGACCATGAAGGGTGTATATATTATTACCATCACCAACAGCTCTGACATTGGTCACTGCCGTCGTGTTGTTGCTGAGTAGTCTAGTCAGCTGTTTGACGATACCTTCAATGCTTCCATAACCTTTCAGCATTAGGTCACCAGCCAATGTGCCTTGATTATAATGGTTATGGTCGGCAAAACAGCTAATGATAGCCTGTGCAGCAGCATCAGCACTGGCATAGCCGTTCTTGCTGTAGTCAGCCACATAGGCGTTGAAAGCAGCATCAGCATTCTTGCCAATCTCCACAAAACCGAGATAGTTGTCGTCGTTCTTCTCGCGCTGTGCAGCCACTTTGCGCACAATGGTCTCATAGCTATCCTTGCGATAACTGTCAAAGGTGTGGGTTGTGGCATTGTAACCACTAGCATAGCTAGATACTGCTCCATGGGGTGTATAGCTATTGATAATAATCTTAGCTCCCAGTGCCTCTGCAGCATTGAGATAGTAATTCATATCTGCCTCGTAGCTGTTGCCCATACCGTTAGTGCCATTGTTACCAAACATCACGATATCATCTGGATAGATGTCGAGCAGTACGCCATAGAGTTTACCTTGCATATAATAGGTGGAGAGGTTACGTCCACCGGCTCCGTTGTTTTTGAAGTCGCAGAGCGCAAACAGTTCAGGGAAGGTTGACGACATTCCACTGAGGCGGTAAGCCCACGACCCATTATTAGCTGACGTAGAGTCACCGATATGATGAACAACACGCTTAGCACGCTTTTTACGCGGTGCCTGCTTGGTAACTGTAATGGCACTGATACCTGCCGCGCTGACATTCTCACCTGTTGCCACCTGAAGATCTATCTTGTCTGTTGTACCAGGCACAGTATAGCTGACGGTCTTCATCGTCGTGTTGGTACCCAACTCATAGCCTAAGAGATCACCATTGATATAGCCGGTAGTGAGCACACCTTGATAGGTAATCTCTACCGTATAGAAGGCTCCCGGACAGATATCAATATTGTATTTTGTCACAGGCGTATCAAAGACAAACGATGTGGGGCGCATGTTCACCGTGATGTCTTTCTTTAAGTCTTTACCATCGCTATCCTTGCAGGTTCCACGGATGATGAGTGATGTAGGTTGCGCAGAGGACGCAATGCTGAGGATGCCTGTTGCAGCATCAAAAGCGATGCTCTCGCTGTTGGTGAAAGGTATGGTACCATCGGCAGTATAAGCAGCTAAGGCGACCTTACGGTCGACTGTAGCACCTTGACCATCAACCAGCTGTGCAGCGAATGTCACCTCCATAGGATGTGCATCGTCGAAGGGAATGATAATGTTCTGGGTATACTGTGTGAACTTAATGCTCTCGCCATCACCCAGCACTGTGACTTGTGTGATGGTTGAAACGCCACCAATGGTGACCTGAATGGTAGCAGTACCCGCCGTAGCCGAAGAGCTAAGGCTCAGCGTTGCTTGATGACTGTCATCGGCATCGGGAGTGATGATCAGCGATTGACACATATCTTCCTCCAGAATAGTCCATGTGGCCTTATCGGTAACTGGATAGCCATCAGTATCAGTGGCTGTCACTGCAAGACGGGCTTTCTCGTTAGCAGGGATGGAGAGCATTGCTTTGTCAGTCGTCAACTGATAGGTCTCTGTATTGATGGTCGGAGTGTAAGCCTTACAAGAAGCGATATCTACAGAGCCCGTAGCATTATCATTAAAGCCGATATTGACACAATTGCTGCTGCCAGCTTGCGGTGCTGTCTGGATGGCAGTCTCTGTAGTGAGGTTACCATTACTGTCGTATATACGGGCGAAGCAGCGTTGACTACCATTATCGGCCGAAAACACGATGCGCTGCCACTGGCCGGGAGTGATGCCGGTGGCATCCATCGTAGCACCACCCACTGCGATTAAGGCTCCAGGATTATTATAGCGCATCAACACATCGACAATAACCTGTCCCTTAATATTGCCCATTGTATGAGCAAGTGTGTGACTCTTACCTGATGTGTTGGCCGTCAGACGTATATAGCGTTTGTCATTTTCGATCACCAGTCGTGCATCGGGAGTATCGGTTCCCACCACCGTCCAACCGCCAGTGATAGGGTCATGACCACTGCCGTCAGAAGAGGCAATGAGGCTATAGCCGTCAAGTGCAGCGGGATAGTCCATAAAATCCACAGGATAGCCTGCCAACGGCAACACCTGTTCGTTAGTCATCTTTTTGTTACCCAATGCAGTGACGTATTTGCGGGCTTTCACCGTCTGGTCACCATAGGTGATGGTAGCCGTCATGCAACCATAGAAGTTCATGGGCACATCACAGAGGTTGAAGGTAGTCGATGTGCTGCCCGTAGCGGTAGCGGGGAAACTACCATACGAATCACAATACTGACCCTCGGTATCATTGGCGGTTTTGAATCCCTCAATATCCCACACCACATTGAAGTTAACGCCCTTCTTAGAAGCAGTCTGGGCATTGATGGTGCTGCCATCGTTGCCTATGATGTAGAGAGAGTAAGGATTCTTGAATGCTGCCGACGTGCTGGAACCGAACGTCATACTTTCTGCACCAGTGATAGCTGCATTGAGGATGGTGTTTCCGTCTGTCGCTGTGTCGGAGAGGTCGCTAACGCTGACAGTGAAGTTGTCAATGGCATAGCAGCGGTCAGTATTGTTAATGTTGCTGGTAAACTGCACATAGGCAATATTGTTCTTTAAAGTGCCTATGCTGCCTTGTAGAGTAGTGGTCTTACCCTGTACCGTAAACGACATCAACAGGCGTCCCTGAGCGGTAAGCGTCATGGAGATGTGCGGGTGACGGCCTGACGTAGCGGTATATGGTTTGCCATTGCCACTGAAGCCATTGGCACCACTGCTCATAGAAAAGGCATTGAATCCATCAGGGGTATTACCAGCGATAGTTGCTGCAGTAATTTGTCCTAACTTGGCATCATAGGTGTAGGAGGCCAATGCTTTCCCGTCGCTGTTCTTCACGGTGACAGTAGCTCCCTGATTCTTGCTCCAGTAGCCGTGGAATGCATCCCACTCAACAGTTACAGCTCCTTTGCTGACTGCCTTTGCCGCGTTACCGTCACGTCCGGTGATGGCACATGTGGCCGACGTGTTACAGATGTTCAGCACACGTCCGAAACCTGTCAAATCACTGTTGAATATAGCGACCTTTCCTGCAGCAGGCTCTGTAGCCTCCACACCAAAGATGTTTGTCGTACCAGAGAAATCTTCGCTGACCAATGTGGTCTGTGCTGCCGTATCCACACAGTGAATGCACAGTACGGAGAGTAGCAGCAGGCGGAAGATATTTGCCTTAGTCATCATGAGGTCGTGGTTATGCTTGGTGCGTAATAGTAAGGAAACGCTCGTAAGCCTCATCCCAAGCACGACGGTCAGCTGTCGGATGATAGGCTACCATATCGACACTGTTGGCAATAATCTTGCGCATCTGCCAGATGTCGTTAACAATACCCATGGCCTTTGCCTGCATCATGATATTACCGATAGCAGTGCACTCCTGAGGACCCGCAAGTACCTCGACGCCGAGAGAATCAGCAGTAAACTGGGTAAGATACTTGTTCAGCGAGCCGCCACCAATGACATGCAGCACGTTGAGGTCGAAGCCTGCGAACTCTTTCAGCCACTCGAACACCTGACGGTAACGCAGGGCCAGCGAGTCGAAGATGCAACGGCAGATTTCTGCAGGTGTCTCAGGAACAGGTTGACCACTCTTGCGACAATACTGCTGGATAGCCTCTATCATGCTGGACGGATTGGCAAACATCGCATCGTCAGGATTGATGAGCGAGCGGAAAGCCTCCACCTGCATGGCAGAACCCTGCAGCTCAGGATGGCTCAGTTTACGCACCTCCTCAGGCCATTCCTTGCGGCAGCGCTCATAGAGCCACATGCCACAGATGTTCTTCAGGAAACGGGTAGTACCCTCGACACCACCCTCGTTGGTGAAGTTGAGTTCATAGGAACGATCGTTGATGATTGCCTCTTTAGTCTCTATACCCATCAGACTCCACGTGCCACTAGACAGGTAGGCAAACTGGTCGTCCTTTGCAGGAACAGCAGCAACAGCAGCACCCGTATCGTGACCAGCAACAGCTATCACGGGTACGGCTCCCAGACCGGTTATCTTCTGCACCTCTTCCGTCAGCACACCAATCTGTGTACCGGGCTGTACCATCCGTCCGAACTGACTACGCTTCATGCCGACGCTCTCGATGAGTTTCTCTGAGAGGTCACCCGTCCGTGGATCAAGCATCTGGGAAGTAGAAGCGATGGTATATTCGCAAACAGCCTCACCCGTCAGCATCCAACTGAGAGCATCAGGAACGAAGAGTACTTTCTCTGCTTGCTGCATAGCCACATTACCAGCCTGTTGCATGGCATAGAATTGGAACAACGAGTTAAAGTTCATAAACTGAATACCCGTAATGTCATAGACCGTTTTACGGTCCAGCACCTTATCCAAATATTGTTCAATGGCAGCAAAGGTATGCGGATCGCGGTAAGCCATGGGATTACGCAGAATAGCTCCGTCTTTACCGATAAACACAAAGTCGACTCCCCATGTGTCGATGCCTATTGCTGTAATATCCAAACCGCGATTGGCCACTTCCTTCAGACCACGGATCATCTCAAAATACAAGGCATAGATGTCCCAGTAGAAATGGCCACCTGTCTCTATCAGATTGTTGGGGAAACGGGTAATCTCCTCTTGTTCCAAACGTCCGTTAACGATACTGCCGATGATGGTGCGACCACTCGTAGCACCCAGGTCAACGGCAAAAAAGTACTTCTTATTTTCCATTGCTTTATAAGTAGTTTGTTTTGTTATTGCTGACAAAAGTACTAATTTTGATTGACAAGAGCGCAAAAATTAATCCTAATTTATGCAAAATAGTTCATTTTCACTTTTTTTTATTACTTTTGCAGCAAGAAAACAAACCAATAGACATCGCTACTATGACAACAAGACTCATCATACAGCTACTTTTTCTGTTCCTCACCATGCCCCTTATGGCACAGTCCGGATTAAACAAGAAACAATTCAACAAGTATTGGACGGTGGAATCGGAGTCACCCGACTACAAAGTGACATTCCGTGGCGACACCTGCGAGCTGTTGTCACCCAAAGGATTGACACTGTGGCGCAAGCAACAACTGACAACCAATACCATTGTGGAATACGATGCACAGGTGGTTGACGAGGGACGCGACGGCGACCGTCTCAGCGACCTGAACTGTTTCTGGCTGGCTAGCGACCCACAACATAAGGACATCTGGAGTCGTCAGCAGTGGCGCAGTGGCATCTTCCTGCGCTGTTACACGTTGCAGATGTACTACCTGGGCTATGGTGGCAATCACAACAGTACTACGCGTTTCCGTCGCTATGACGGTGACGAGCGTGGTGTTGACAGTGCTGCTTACCGTCCTGCCATACTGAAGGAATATACCGATGCAGCCCACCTGCTTCGTCCTAACCACTGGTATCATGTCAAGATAGAGAGTTCCAACGGTAGAACACGTTTCTATATAGACGGTGAATGCATCGTGGACTATCTGGACCCCACCCCACTGCAACGTGGTTGGTTTGGTTTCCGCACAACATTGTCTAGGACGCGCATCACTAATTTCCAGATAAGAAAGATGGATGACACGCTCCTAACAACAGGTATTACTCTTCATTGGCTCAGCACACCCCAAGGACAGCGACCCGTCACCTTCGGCATACCTTTCCGACAAGGCGAACTGAACGATGCCAGTTTGTTGGTCCTTGACAGCAATACGCCCTCAGCAGCATGGCCAACAGCATGGTGGCCAGACGGTTCGGTGAAGTGGGCTGCCATGTCTGCCGTAGCCGACAGTCAAACGCTACGTGTCATACAGAAAGACAAGAAGGCTAAAGCCACAGCGTCTATTGCCGTCAAAGACGATGGCAGTCAGATAACAGTCAATACGGGTTCTCTTCGCACATGGATGAGCAAAAGTGGTAACACACTGATTGACAGCATGGTGGTTGATGGTAAAACTGTTGCTACTAACATCCTACTCACAGCAACAACGACACAAGGCAGCTACCACTCATCTATCAATAAGGTGTCTGTTGAACGACAGAGTGACGTAGATGCCGTTGTCAGAATAGACGGTACACATAGCGATGGGAAACGCCATTGGTTGCCATTCACACTGCGCCTGCACTTCTGGCAGGGCAGCCAACAGGTGAAGATGCTCCATACATTTATCTATGACGGTGACGAAACCCAAGATTTCATCACGTCGCTGGGCATCCGCTTTGGAGTGCCCATGCGTACAGAGACCTACAACCGCCATATTGCTTTTGCTATGTCGGATGACAAGCTATGGGCCGAACCCGTACAGCCACTTGATGGTCGTCGTGACCTGCGACTGCAGCAATCGCCCTCTGAAGAGGGACGCGGCATACCGCAGAAGCACAACATACAGATGGAACAGATGCTTGGCCAGCGCATACCGCCACGCGAGGCTTTCGATCCCATCGGACAATCGCTCATCGACCACTGGGCACAATGGGATGGCTTCCGACTGTCACAGCTCACCGACAATAGTTTTTCCATCCGCAAACGGGCCACCAGCCAGTCTCCATGGATAGGCACACTGACGGGCGAACGCTCACCTGGCTATGCCTTTGTGGGCGATACAGAAGGAGGACTGGCCGTCAGACTCAAGGACTTCTGGCAGTCATACCCCTCAACCATCGAGGTCAGCGACGCACGCAGCAGCGAGGCTCACCTGACGCTCTACCTATGGAGTCCCGAAGCAGAACCCATGAATCTCTGTCACTACGACACGATAGCCCATGGACTTGCGGAAAGCTACGAGGACGTACAACAGGGCATGAGTTCACCTCATGGCATCGCCCGCACCAGCGAACTATGGTTATTACCACAAAGTGGTTACCAAGGACCTGACACAACGAAAGCACAGGTAGCACAACTCGATGATGAGCATTGTCTGTTGCCTACGCCCGAATACCTGCACAGTCGCCAAGCTTTTGGCATCTGGTCGCTACCGACAACCAACAAGGAGGTGGAAGACCGGATGAACGAGTATATCAACATCTATCAACGGGAGATAGAGCGCCATAAATGGTATGGTTTCTGGAACTATGGCGACGTGATGCATGCCTACGACCCGGAGCGCGACACATGGCGCTACGATGTAGGCGGCTATGCGTGGGATAATACCGAGTTGGCTTCGCCCGTTTGGCTATGGATGATGTTTCTGCGCAGCGGAAGGCCAGACATCTGGCGCATGGCAGAAGCGATGACACGCCATAACAGCGAGGTCGATACCTATCATATTGGACCCTTTGCACCCTTGGGTAGTCGTCATAATGTAAGCCACTGGGGCTGTGGTGCCAAGGAGGCCCGCATCTCGCAGTCAGCCTTCCTGCGCTATTACTATTACCTCACTGCCGATGAGCGTCTGGGGGACCTGATGCATGCTCAGACCGATGCAGACACCCTGCTTTACCACCTCGACCCCATGCGACTGGCTGAACCGCGCTCAAAGTTTCCCTGTTCAGCACCTGCCCGTCTGCGTATTGGTCCCGACTGGCTATCCTATGCCGGCAACTGGATGACCGAATGGGAGCGCACAGGCAACACCTACTATCGCGACAAGATCATGGCTGGTTTGCAGTCCATAGCTGCCCTTACAGACGGCCTATTCACGGGAAACAAAGCATTGGGTTACGACCCGTCAACGGGACGCATCAGCTATGACGGTCCTGCGATGCTACGCAACACCAATCACCTGCTCAGCATTATGGGAGGTTTTGAGGTTATGAACGAACTGATGCCCATGACCCGCTGTAAGGAGTTTGAATATGCCTGGCTCGACCATGCCCGCCGCTATCGCGAGATGGCGTTGAAAGTCAGTAGGAACCATTTCCCCGTACGTCGTTTGGATGCCTATGCCGCATGGGTTGACCGCGATATACAGCGAAAGACCTTCGTCTGGAACTCGCTATTAGCTCCTCGCAAAGGTCTTTCCACCAATGATGCAGCACTATGGTCGCTCGATGCCATCTATATGTTAGAAGTCATACCAAGATAATCTCTAACATCTTATTTCTTACAACCTACTTCTTTAAGTACTTCGCCAGCGGACTGTTGTTTGCACGCAGTCCCTTGGCAACGCTCTGTGCATTAGTCTTGGCACCCAGCAGCGACGTGTGGGTATGGTCGTGGTTGAAGTACTTCATGGCCTTTTCCTTTTTGCCACACTTCTTGTCTAGGAAGTCTGCCGTGATGTTATGCAGATCGACAAATTCCACGCCCGTGGCCTCAGCCACCTCACGATACCATTTTCCATAGCTATCGTTGCGACGCTCTATCTTGCCGTCCTTCCACTCATTACGAGGTGTCAACGAGACGAGGATTGGTGTTGCACCCTTCTCACGGACATCCTGGATAAACTTCTTCAGATACCATCCGAAAGAGTACACCACCTCATAGCTACCAACCTGCATATTGCTCTTCAACTTCTGGTCGATGACATTCTGCTTCGACAAGTCTTCCTTGGCTGCCTGCATCTTATAGACATGACAGGTATCCTGAGCGGTAGCAATGGCACCACGATATTTGGGTTTATCAATAGGACTGATGTCGTTATGACCGAACTGTATCAGCACAAAATCACCAGGTTTCAGTGAGTTGTACACCTTCTCCCAACGGCCTTCATTCATATACGACCGACAACTGCGACCAGCCATGGCTGCGTTGACAATATCTATCTTCGTCTCGTCAAAGATGGTATTAGCCACTGAACCCCAGCCCCACATGCCGTCTTCGTCCTTATCCGCATTCTTGACGGTGCTGTCACCCGTGATAAACACAACGGGTTTGCCCTCAGTGCGGGTGATATTGTAAACAGGCAACTGCACATTGCGCATCATCGCCTTCAGCGGGTTCAGTGCAGGGTTATGACTAGCCATCAGTCCCTCAGCAGCGGAGCGTGCATTCATCATCGCACCAAAGCGACTGGTGTGTATCTTGTCCTGGAAAAAGTGGTAGTCGGTCTTCCACGGGCCATAGCTGTCCAGTTTCTGTGCCGAAATCTCGTTCAGATCTACAAAGGGCACACCTTCCTCGGCAGCCACCTGCATCTGCCACTGGGTATGGGGCTTGCGCACAATCTTACCCTTCTCATCATAGGCATTGCGTGGCGTCAAAGACATCAGGATAGGATTACCACCCATCGCGCGTACATCGTTTATATATTTTCGCATGTAGCCACCATAGGTATAGACTGTTTCCTGTTCCCCCGTCTCCTTGATGGTGACGTTCAATGTATCGTAGCCAGCACCAGGGATGCTGGCACGGGCACGCCCTGAGTCATATGGTCCGTTATCATTATGTCCGATAGAGATAATCACCCAGTCGCCAGGACGGATAGCCTGACGGATAGGCTCCCACAGCTTGTTATAGAAGGTACGGCTACTCATACCACCCAAAGCCTGGTTCTCCACCGTTATCTTTGTCGGGTCGAAATACTCATGAGCATAGTATCCCCAACCCCACTGGCCATTGTTTCCATTACCCATGGTACCAGTGCGCATCGTGGAATTACCAATCAAGAACAGTACGGGGTTGTTACCCACCCTGCTCGACCCAGGTACTGGCCTAGCAGTCATAGCCTTAGCAATACTATCGGGGGTGTTGTCCACCACCTGATTGACATCCTTCACACCAGTACGATCTGTCACCTGTGCCGACGTTGTCAGCACAAAAGCCGACAACAAACAAAGCGTTATTCTTTTCATGCTCTTTAAGTAGTTTGTATTCTGCTGCAAAATTAGTATATTTTCCGATATTATCCAAAAAATCATCAAAATTCTTGCATAATCAGGTAATTATTCATACCTTTGCACGCAAACAAGCTATTTACTAAAACAGCCTTTTTACAAAATGATGAAGAGATTAGCGTCATTGGTTATGCTGTGCTGCTCTATGAGCATGACGGCATTGGCATCGGACTTTGTTTGGTTTAATGGCAAGTCGCCCATCACGTACAACATCCCGAAAAAGACAGACCCTGTAGTAGCCATTGCCCTCGACATGTGGAAGGGCGACATGCAACAAGTCACCGGCATGACTCCTGTACCTGCAAGCAAGAAACAGGCTACGGTCAACTGTCAACACTCAAAGACCGTTCCCTTTGACGGTTTCCGTATATTTATACAAGATAAGCAGATTGTCATCGAGGCCAGCAATGGCCGTGGTATGGCCTATGGTCTGCTGGAACTATCGCGCAAAGCCGGTGTGTCACCATGGGTATGGTGGGGCGATGTCACGCCAGAGAAGAAAGACCGCCTGATACTCGACAGCAATTTCCGTACGGAGCAGTCACCCAGCGTGGCCTACCGTGGCATCTTCATCAATGATGAAGACTGGAGCCTGCGTAACTGGGCATGGAAAAACTACGAGAAGACAGACCAGTTTGGCGTTATGGGCCCCAAGACCTATAAAGCCATCTTCCAGCTGCTGCTCCGTCTGCGTGCCAATGCCATCTGGCCTGGCATGCATACGGGTACACCCGGTTTCTTCACCATCCCCGGCAATAAGGAGATGGCCGATTCATGTGGCATTCTCATCGGCACCAGCCATTGTGAACCGCTGCTGCGCAACAACGTAGCCGAGTGGGACCACGTTGCCCGTGGTCCATATAACTACATCACCAATCGCGAACGGGTGCAGCAGTACTGGATAGAACGCCTCAAAGAGGTCAAGGGCTCTGAAGAGTTCTTCACCATCGGCATGCGTGGCATTCACGACGGTTCGATGGAAGGCGTGAAGACGAAGAAGGAGAAACTAGAGGGATTGCAGCAGGTCATCGACGACCAGCGTGAACTCATCCGTAAATATTATAATAAAGAGGTAGAGAAGGTGCCGCAGGTATTCATCCCTTATAAGGAAGTGCTGGAGATACTAGAGAGTGGTCTTAAGGTCCCCGATGATGTGACGCTAATGTGGTGTGATGACAACTATGGCTATATGACACGTCTCTCCGACGCTGAACAGCAAAAGCGTTCGGGTGGCGGTGGCGTATATTATCACTTAAGCTATTGGGGACGTCCACACGATTATATGTGGCTCACCACTACCCAGCCCGGTCTCATCTATTCGGAGATGAAGGCTGCTTACGATCATAATTGTCGCAAGCTATGGATTGTCAACGTCCACGACCCCAAGGTGGCAGCCTACGATCTGGAACTGTTTTTGGATATGGCGTGGGATATCGACGGGGTAACCCCATCGTCACTCGAACAGCACCTTGCAAACTGGCTCTGTACGCAGTTTGGCGACGAGGTTGGCAAAGCGCTATTCCCAGCCATGCAGCAGTTCTATCAGCTCTGTGGCATCCGCAAGCCGGAGTTTATGGGCTGGACACAAGTTGAACTCGACAAGCAAAAGTATCCTGGAGGAAAGTCACATGTAACCGACATTGGACTGACCCGCCAAGAAGCAGCAGAGCGGTTAGAGTCTTTTGGATGTTTGAAAGCTATTGTCGACAAATGTCGTTTGTTGCTTCGCCCTGAGTTATCTAATGCTTATGAGGCTCATATCGCCTACCCTATCTATGCCGCTGCAGCCATGACGCGCAAAATCGTTTCTGATTCAGCAACAAGTCATCTTGCCTATGAAGAAATTGTCGCACTAACCCGTCGTTACAATGCGCTGGCCAATGGTAAATGGAAAGGGCTGATGGATGCTGCCCCACGCCAATTGCCCGTCTTTGAAGATATTTGTGGCCGATTGTATGACGATGAGCCTTTCGAGGGTGTCGCCTGCAATGCTGCCGAATATGATGCTGCCTCTAAAGGAAGCCAACCCATCCAGATGCTTGGACACTCCATGAATGCTGTCAGTATTCCGAAGGGTGGAGAGTTGACCTATGAGTTTGAAACCCAACAGGAGGGGGACGCTGTTCTTTATACTGCGATGATTCCCACACAACCCAACGACAAGGGAGACCTGCGCTATCAGGTGACGCTCGATAATCAGGAGCCTGTCGTTATCTCGCTCAAGGAGAAATACCGCTCTGAGTTCTGGAAAGTTAGCGTACTGCGTGGTCAGGCACTCAAGCAGACAGACGTAAAACTGTCAAAGGGCTCGCACACCTTAAAGGTGAAGGCCCTCGATGACCATATCATTATGGACCAATGGCTACTCGATTTCAAAAAGAATCGTAAGTTTTATGTAATACCAGTTAGTTAGTTTACCGTTTACAGTTTGTTGTTTATTTATAGGATATGAAACGATTATTGATTAGTTTTCTATTTATCATTTTTCAATTATCATTTAGCTCAGCACAGCAGAGCGCAGTCGTACACCCTTGGCAAGGTAAGCGTGTAGCCTATTTCGGTGACTCCATTACCGATCCGCGTAACAAAGCTGCCAAGAAAAAATACTGGGGATGGCTGGCCGACTGGCTAGGCATCGAGACCTATGTCTATGGTGTGAGTGGTCGCCAGTGGAACGACATCCCCCGTCAGACGGACAAACTGCTTCGTGAACATGGACAGGATGTGGATGCCATTCTCATCTTCTGTGGTACCAACGACTATAATAATGGTGTGCCTATTGGTAAGTGGTGGGACGAGCACGAGGCACAGGTAGAGTACGGACACGGACAGCCTAAGAAGATGGTGACGCGCCGTCAGCGCACTCCGTCAATGGATCCCAACACCTATTGCGGACGTATCAATATCGCACTTGATTCGCTGAAGCGTACTTTCCCCACAAAGCAGATAGTGCTCCTCACCCCTATCCATCGTTCCGACTTCCATGCTAATGAAAAGAACTGGCAGTGTGACGAGTCGTATACCAATCAGTGCGGTGAGTATCTGGACGTCTATGTTGAGGCCGTGAAACAGGCTGGTAACATCTGGTCCGTTCCTGTTATTGACTGGAATGCAACAAGTGGGCTGTTCCCTTTGTTAGATGTTCACGCCCCGTACTTCAATAATGCAGATACCGACCGTCTGCATCCCAATGACAAGGGACATGAACGGTTGGCACGCACCCTTTTCTATCAGCTTCTCACCCTTCCATGCGCATTCTAAGCGTTCTTCTCTTTATCCTTTGCTGTGGCTGTTCGGCCTCTGCAAAGGGAAAGGTGCCTGTTATCCTTGTAGCAGGGCAATCGAATGCGGATGGACGGGTACCAATTGCTGAGTTACCAGCTGAACTGAAAGCATTTCGTTACTGCCAATGGAGTTATGGCAGCGGCGATTTCGAGACAGCTACGGGACAGTTCTCGCCATTTTCACCACGTGTGGCCAAACCGAAGATTGAAGCAAGTTGGGGCTTTGATGCTGTCGTGTATAAGAAATTGGAAGAACTATGGCAAAAGCCGTTCTATGTCATCAAACATACAGACGGTGGTACGGCTATCGACCCCTCCTGCAAGGCAAGCACACACGGACTTTACTGGTCGGCCGACACGACATTCCTCAACCACACGACATCAGCCAGTCATGGCGGTAAGTCACTACTGAAGGCTTTCTTCCGACAGATTGATGACTGTCTGCCCAACCTCCCCAAAGGCTACGACATCAAATGTCTCATCTGGCACCAGGGCGAGAGCGATCAGAAAGCAGACTCTCTGTATTATGACAACCTGAAGAACGTCGTTACCGCTGTGCGCCACCACCTTTATACTGTAACAGGAAAGAAGAAATATCTCCATTTGCCTGTTATCTGCGGAACCTATGCCAAAGGTAGCCGCATGCGCAGCCAGCGAGTCGTTGACGCACTATTCCGTTTGGCTGCCGACGATAACAACTTCTACGTGGTGGAAGCTGAAGATCTCACCCTTCTTCAAGACCGTCTGCACTTCGATGCCCGCGGTGCACAGATTCTCGGAGAGCGCGTCTTCGAAACAATGAAAGAAAAAAGCATTATAAAATGAAGAAATATCACGAAATAAAGACTATTATTCCCAGGCTGGGAATATTATTTTCCCAAGCTGGGAATGTTTTGTTCCCAGGCTGGGAACATGCAGCGCAATTAAAGCTGCATAAATGTCGAATAACCTAAGGTTATTATATAATAACCCTATGTTATTGATGGACAATTTTTGAAAAAATCTCTCATCTCTCACATAATTGCTTGGATTGCCTTTGTATAAAGGCGTTCCGGCATGTGAGGGATTCTTTTTATCCCTCACATATCTCTCCTTCATCTCTCCCGTCAACCCTCATGCGGTCTTCAGCTAACGTCAAAGGCTGAAGGGAGAGATGATGGGAGGGATAAGGGAGAGATAAGGGAGGGATGACGTGAGAGATGAAAAACGTAGAATCCCTTTATTTAAAGGCCTCAGCGCCATCCGATGTGAGGGATGGGCTACTTTTCATACAAAAAACTATTTGTCCTTATTCTTGCGTCCGAATCTTCGAATATTCAATTTCCTTATCTAAGACTCGCGTTTAGTCCGTAGGCTTCGGACTCGCCTGCAAAGGTGCGGTTCAAGGGCTGCACAGGCTGCATTTTGTACGAAAAGTCCTATTTTGTACGCAAAGTCCTGCACTTAAAAACCTGCTGTCCGATTAAATGTACGTGCCGTTTCGGCCTCTTTCAAGAATAGTCCGTACCTTTGCAAACGAGAAAAGGTTACAAAACGAACTACTTAAAATCAAAGAAAACAAACTGCTTAAAAACGATCTGCCAAACATGCATCAATCATTCAAATTTACCCCAAGCATGGCCCACACCTTTTTACAGAGGCTACCAGCGGTAACCTCTCTCGCGAAAGCAGTTTCTGGGACGATGACGACTATTAATTCGATAAGATTTTCTTCATACAGACAGTTGCCGCACGGCTTGCCCGAGAGAGGGTCGCCCGTGCGGTTTTTATTCCTTTACAAAACGTTTCATGAAATGGAAACCATCAAATTACTGAATCATCTTCAGCAGATCCATCAGGGACTTTTCGTCATTCCAGCTGAATCCTGGCATGGCAATGGCCGATGCCAGGATTCGACGTTTTTCTTTCGTCAGCAGTCGCTTCATAGAACGCTCATGGGCTATGACGAACTTACCATTGATCCGAAAGATAAAAACGTTCTTTATCGGGAAATGGATGTCCTGCTCATTCTGCAGGTCTACCGTTGTGTAGCCTATCATGTCGTTAAGGTCAAGACTCGTTATCTCACGATTGTTAGCTATCTGTTGGCGGTACGAGTCCATGTCAATCATCTGCGCACAGTAGAGCACATCATGGCCTACCGTGTCCACCTGGTAGGCCAGCAAAGTGTCTATCCGCAGATAGCTGCGGTCCTTGAAGTCCACCCTCAGCACAGTGTTCATGTTGGCCTCCTTGGTCTCCAGCCCACTCTTATACAGCAACGAACTGTTTTTCAGGAAGATGTTTGCCAAAGACAGGTTCAGTATCTTGCCGTCGGCCAACATCACCTTGGCAGGGCGGAACTCCTTATACACGGTGAGGGCCGGTGTCACCTGCTGGGCATGACTGCTGACAATGCCTGCTATGGCGAGTAATCCTATCAGAATGTTTCTTTTCATAAGTCGACGATTTAGTTTGTTTTGTAGATTCTGCTTGCAAAATTACAAATAATTTTGTAAAAAGCACTGAGATTAAGTTTTTTTTTGTACCTTTGCGGCGACAAACAAGCCAAGATTACACTAAAACAAAGAAATGCATATGAAGAAATTGTTTTTGTTGACAGTCCTTTGCGGACTGACGTTGCTGGGTGTCAACGCTCAGCGCGTAACCGACAACCTGAATCGTGGCCTCGTGGCTATACCACAAGGTGACAAGACCGGTCAGGATGAGCGCTATGGCATGTCAGGCTCAGGCATCTTTGTCAGTTGGCGTATTCTGCCTACTGAATACTACGACACAAAGTACAATGTTTATCGCGACGGTACGAAGGTGGCCGAGAACCTGACGGTGTCCAACTATCAGGACAATAACGGTACGAAAGCCTCCACCTACAAGGTTGTGCCCGTCATCAAGGGTACGGAACGTAACGACCAGGCAGCCACCTGCACACCATGGGACCACCAGTATTGGGAGATTCCCGTTGCCAAAGTGCTCAACCGTAATGGTGTCGATGTGACTTCGGGCTACTCGCTGAACGACTGTTCGGTGGCCGATGTCGATGGCGACGGACAGATGGAGTTTGTCGTGAAGCGCCGTAATGACAGCGGTAATCTTAACACTTCAGGCAATACCACAGACTTCAACCGTCATGAGTGCTATAAGATGGACGGCACGCTGCTGTGGTCAATAGATATGGGACCAAACCTGATGGCAGGACCGGATGAGCAGTTTGACCTGATTCTCTACGACTGGGATCAGGACGGCAAGGCCGAGGCCTTGATGCGTGGTGCCGACAATATGATCATCCACACCGCAACGGGCAAGACCATCAAGGTGGGTAACATGGACTACTATGCCCCACGTGATGAATATACCAAGGAAGGAAAAGAATACCTGCTCTACCTCAATGGTGAGACGGGTGAGCCTTATCTCGGTTGGGACGGTGGTGACACCTGGACCCCGATGGACTATCCTCTGCCTCGTTTTGAAACGGGTGAAAGTAACTATGCTACTGTTTGGGGGGCCAGTGATACAGGCCACCGTGCTACCAAGCATTACTTTGGTGCGCCTTATCTGGATGGCCGTAATGCCAGCATCTTCTTGGGACGTGGCTGTTACACGCGCCATAAGTTCTGCGCCCTTGATGTAAACAAGGATACTCACGAACTTACTCAGCGCTGGCGCTGGAACTGCTACGATGGCAGTTCACCATGGTTTGGCAACGGTTTCCACAACTTTGCCATTGCCGATGTTGACTGTGACGGTCGTGACGAGATCGTGTTTGGTTCGATGATGATCGACGATACAGGCTACGGGCTCTCTACCACCGGATTCGGTCATGGCGATGCACAGCATTGCGGTGATCTCGATCCCTATCGTTGGGGACTGGAGCAGTTTGTATGTTTGGAGGGTGCCACAGTGCCAGGTATTGCCTATACTGATGCCACTACGTCAACCTTGCGTTATACCACGGGTGGCGGCAGTGACAATGGTCGTTGTATGGCAGGCAATTTCTATAATAATATTCCTGGTGCTATTGGCATCTCGGGTGGGGCTGGCATCAGTCTTGTTGCCGATAAGGCTTCTAATCACACAGGTTTCTCAGATGACCATGTGAATATGCGCGTCTATTGGGATGGCGATTTGCTCGACGAGTTTATGGACTCACCGGGTACGGAGAAATCTCCATGTGTCTATAAAGCACCAGGTCAGAACGAGGTGGGAACAGACCGCAGTTATGCCAACAGCCGTTGTTGGATGGGACAAGGCAACCTGAACAACTCATCGAAGAACAACCCCTGCTTCTTGGGCGACATCCTGGGTGACTGGCGCGAGGAAATTGTTACTCGTACCAGCGATAAGCTGATTATCCAGACTACGAGCTATCCTTCTCCCCACGGCATCACCACGCTCTGGGCTGACCACGAATATCGCAACGCCATGACGTGGCAGTCGGTAGGTTATAACCAGCCACCGCACACCAGCTTCTTCCTCGGCGAGTTGGAGGGAATTACCAACTGTCCTCCTGCCGTGACCATAGAAGGTCGCACGGAAGTGGCTAATGGTGGCACCATCAATACTACCGACAACCATCTGTTGGTTTCGGGCTATGAGAACAAGACCATCGCTGTAGCCGAAGGTGCATCACCATACATACTGACCGTCAATGCACCCGCATGGGTACAGGGCAGTGGCAGTCAGCAAGCTACCGGCAGCACGCCCAAGCAGCCGGAGCTGGTTATCACAACCTATACCACCACACTGACTGGTGGTGCCTTCAGTGGTACCACACGCCTCGTCAAGCAGGGTGAGGGTATCCTCGTACTGCCCAATGTTGTTGAAAAGCACACCGGTGAGACCAACATCTGGCAGGGTACATTGCAGTTCGACGGCACATTCGAGAGTAGTCCGCTATGGCTCAACCGCCATACTACCCTAATCTCTAACGGTGGTACCTTCAAAGGTGGCATCAAGGCCGACTACAATGCCACCATCTATCCCGGTGGCAAGGATAATATCGGCAACATCACTACCACAACGCTGGCACTTGGCTTTGGTTCACGCATTGTCATCGACGGTGCCAATGGCAGTTTCGACCAGATCAATGCCACCAAGCTGACGGCAGAGGCCAAGACCGACCAGGCATGGGTAGATTTCGGTCCCCGCTACAAGGCTCCCATTCTGCAGTTCAACTACACGGGTGAGATACCGGCAGGCACCTATGACCTTGGTACCATCGGCGAGATAGAAGGACTGGATGCCATCACCTTGGAGGGTCTTGGAAACAATTATTGGACCAAGCTCATCCACGAGGATGGCAAACTCAAGCTCGTCATCAAGACCATGCGTGAGGCTGGTGCTGTCAGTTGGAATGGCACAAACGGCAACAACACTTGGCAACAGGCTGTCACGGAGAACTTCCTGATAGGCAGCGAGACAACCTACTCGGCCAATGGCGATGATATCACCTTCGATGACAACGCTGCTGTTACCGATGTCATCATCAAGGGTGCAGCCAGTCCTAAGTCTGTTATCTTCGCCAACAACACGAAGAACTACGTCCTCAGTGGTGACAGCATCGTGGGTGGCGGTACAATCACCAAGAACGGCAGCGGCAAGCTGACCATTAACAACTGGAACCACACCGGCAACACCACCATCAACGGAGGTACCGTTGAGGTAGCAATGCTGGCCAACAATAGCGGCCAGACCTGGGGCTCACTGGGCAACAGTACCTCACAGATTTACCTCAATGATGGCACCACGCTCCGCACGAATGGAACCATCATCACCGACCAGACGCTAAATGTTAGTGGTGAGACCACAGTGGAGGTTCCCAGCGGCAAGAGTGTCATCTTCAACAAGGCTATCAAGGGCAGTGGCGCTACACTCAACAAGACTGGTGCTGGCTCTATGGAGATTGGTACACAGAGCAACACCTTCAGCAAGTTGGTAGTCAAGGCAGGTACCGTGACCTCTAATTATAATAGTAGCAATATCGAAACACTGCCCAGGATTGTAGAGTTCCAAGGCGGCACAGTATGGGGAGCCAATATGGAAGGTGGTAGCGGTGTAAGCAATACCACGGCTTTCGTTGTGCCACAGGGCAAAACGGGTACGTTCTATTCGTCGTTCCGTGGTACCTATACAGGTACGCTGACAGGTGCTGGTACGTTTAATGTCTATACTGGTGGTGTGCGAGCTTACTTTAATGGTAACTGGAGCAATTTTGAGGGAACTATCAACATCGGCAAGAACAACCGTCAGAACAAGAAGAGCTATGACCCGGAATTCCTGTTGGGTAATTCCAATGGTATGCCGAAAGCTACTGTCAACGTGAATGCGAATGCACGTCTTCAGAACCAAGGTATGAACATCCGTGTGAAAAAATTCGGCGGTACAGGTACGCTCGTTGGTAGTGGTCAATGGATTGTTGACAACGATGAGAACTTTAGTCTGACTACAGAGGTGGGTATCACTTCAGAGCGTACTGATGATTATGGAAATACTATCCAAAAGGCTACATCTCCTCTGACCAAACGTGGTAAGGGTAAGATGACTATGACGGCAGGTAAGATGTATGGAATCTTGACTGTCGAGGATGGTACGGTAGCGTTCAATAATATTCTGATGAATACGCTTCTGAATGGTTCAAGCAGCATCTATCTCAAGGAACAGGGTCGTCTGGTAGGACAGGGCTTGGTATATAATGTAACCTGTCAGACGGGTACGGAATTGATGCCTTGTGCGTCAACAGTCAATGAGACGACACCTGGTACGATTAAGTGTGACAATAAGATTACTGTCAACGAGGGTGCTACAATCACATTCTTAAAAAACAGTTCTAAGAACTCGAAGCTTAATACCAAAAACCTCACCATCGATGGTACTATCAAGGTGGTATTGAACAGCAACTATACGCCCGCAGTAGGTGATGAGTTGACGCTGTGGACGGTGAGCGGTACATTCAGCGGTACACCCACCTTCGATCTGCCTGAGCTGCCAGCCGGTATGGAGTGGGACACCTCGAAACTCACTGAGGCTACAGGTATTCTTAGCATCAAGCAGGCTACTGGCATCCATAACATCACTGCTGATAGCGACCCATTGAATGTCTATAACCTTAGCGGTCGACTGGTGAAACGACTGGCTACAGCCAGTGACATCTACAGTCTACCCGCTGGCATCTACATTCAGGGGGGCAAAAAGGTTGTGATTAAGTAAAAATATTCGCAAGGCATGTCACTTTAGGGTCGTTCCTGACGTGCCTTGCACCCGTTCCAATGGCATCTTGCGGTCGTTCCGATGATACTTTACCCCCCTAAAGTATCATCGGAACGTT
>CAMJIA010000025.1 GCA_946405695.1 uncultured Prevotellaceae bacterium
TGAGTGGACAGATTATCATGTTCGCCTACAGCTATACCGACGAGAACCGTCAGAAGCTCAGTCAGATAGATGGTGTCAACGATATGGCAAACTACCTAAAGCACCAGAATATCGTCGATAAGTTTGCTACCTATGCCGAAAAGAACGGTTTAAAGCGCCGTAACCTCATGATTCAGCGTTCCTACAAACTTTTGGAGCGTTTTATCACTAGCCGCATCATTTACAACATGATGAAGGAAGAGGCATGGATTCAGTACCTCAACGACGACGATCCTGCCATCACTGAGACCCTCCGTGTCATGCGCGAAGGCAAGGCCTTCCCGGAAGCTGTGGATAAGAAATAGTAACCGAATAAATATTCGGAATTACTGGGCAAATTTTGCGAGTTTATCTGACCAGTACTTGCGCAGGTCGCTCCACTTGTAATAATACGGTGTAGAGGTAGCCGGTACAGGCAGTGAGACCTCACGCTCGTTGAGCAGGGCCTTGACAAGGATGTCACCCTCACCACTCTTCGGTTTGTAGAAAACCAACTGGATATTGCAGGCCATGGGGAAAATCTTGTAGTTCTGCCAGTATTTATCCAACTGTTCCAGATCGAGAATGCTGGCGCCACAATTGCCAAGCTCCATGAGACAGGCCAGCGGCATGACACAGACCTCATGACCGAAACGCATGGTAGCCTGCGGCTTACCGATGGCCACGCAGGTGTCGGCCGTCTCAATGATATTCTTCAACAGATTATACTGGCTGAAAGCCATGACATTACCCGTCTGTGGGGCATTGGCATAGCGCAGATACCAGCTGACATTATCGATGCGCCACTGGTCGTAGAGTTCCTGGTTAGTAAAGAGGTGCAGCATATCGAAGCCATCGTCGTGGCTCTGCATATTGATGACCACCTCAAAGAGGTTACGCATCAGCAGCTTCTGTTGGATACTATCGTTCGCCCAACGAGGGTCGTTGAAGAGCAGCATCATCAGGTGATCAGGGTGCGTATTTTTATCAGAAAACGCCTTCAGAGTCTCACGGTCCATATTGTTGCGGGCCTCCTTTACCTTGCCACTGCGGGGTTGGTTCAGGTAGTACTGCAGACTCTCACTGACATCATTGTGGATGCGTGCCGTAGGATTGGCAGCCATCAGTTCCTCACACTCGGCAACCATCGACAACACACAACGTGTCGCCACTGTACTACGGGCGTCGACAGGCAGGCCGGGAGTCTTGAAAATCTCCGGGAAATGCTCGACGATGCGTTTGCCGATGCCGTGGTGCTGACGCTCACCAACGGTAGTGAGGTCACCCAAACGCAGATTGGTAGTCTTATTAAACTTCTCCAGCTGTTGCAGTGTCTGCTGTCCCATTGGGGTCAGTTTGCCTTGCTGGTCGGCCTTGCGCAACGGACGGAGCACACGCTCATAACTATCCTCGGCAATGAGCCAGCGTGAGCCGTGACGGCCATAGTGCGTGAAATAGAACGGCACATAACCCGCAGGAGCATGGGTGTACTTGAAGTCAGGCAACTGACGGTCGTAGTCCACATAGTTAGAACCTGCCAACCATGGATTGGCCTTGATATCTTCACGAGCGGTCTGTGCCGCGATAGTAAGCGCCATGCTAATTAACAGCATGACAACGGTCAATAGTTTCTTCATCTGCGTAATGCTATGTTATAGTTGTAGTATTGTTTATTGCCAGTAATGTCCTGAATGACCTTGATGAACGGCGGGAAGTTGACGCTCTCCTGTTCTGCCACACCCTTGGTCTGGAGAATCATGAGGTTGTCGACGGGCTCGTGGAAGATGTCTATCTCAAAATACTGACCTTTCCAGATGAACGAGCGACGCGTCTTGCGGATGGTGGCACGATAAGGGTCGGCCTGCTGCAACAGCGACTCGTAGAGGGCGTTGCTGACCTGACGCTCGGTCTCCAGCACCTCGGTGGGCGACACCCGCTTCTTGGTCTTATGGACGTTGACCACCTCGCCACCCCAGCAACGACGGCGCAAGCGCACCTCCACGCCTGGGTCGGCCACGAGGTAGGTCTGCGTAATCTCACTCTCAATACACTCCGGCAGTTCACCAGTGAGTTCAACGAGGTAGACACGCTCTTCTTCAACAGGCTGTGGAAGTCCCAATACATTGGAAATCTCCATAAGTACACGGTTCAGCTTGGTATCGAAATTATCATGGTTGTTGATGACACGCAAGTGGGGATGACCCGTCCATGCCTTGTTGACTTTCTTGTCGAGGTCGCGCGCCAACTGCAGGCCCTCCTCGTTGGCCTGCTCGTAGCGAGTGGAGTTGGTGGCAGTAGTATAATATTGTTCGGCACCATCTGCAGCAGAGACGAGGTGCAGCACGGCATCGTAGCGTTCCTTGAGTTCGTTGGGCGTCGTACCGCACTTCTGGCACAGTTCTATCCACATATCGCTGGAGATATAGGCCGAGATATCCATCGTACCACGGTCGCAGACCACGAAGGTGGGCTTGGTACAGGTCTCTGCCAATCGCATAAAGGAGTCCTCCAGGGCCAGCTGCGTCTGCAGAATGGCCAGCTCGCCCTCGTAATAGAGCTTAGGGTTGGGTGTCAGGTAACTCCAGCCACCCTGGCTGTACATCGTTGGTACTTCGGGCACGGTAAACACCTTGAAGCCCAGATTAGAGAAATGCTCGATGATGCGCACCAAGGCCGTGGTCTTGCCAGCACAGGGTCCGCCCGTCAGTACGATTCGCTTCACGTTACTCATAGTGGTTGTAGAATATTTGCTGCAAAGATACAAAATAATTACGAATTACAAATTACGAATTAGAAATATTTTGTACCTTTGCAGGCAAATATCATATTCGACATGAAAAAAACACTCTTAATGATGATGGCAACAATGGCCACAACACTAGTGACAGCACAAGGGCTGCACTATCCCAAAGCCGCGAAAGACGGTACAGTAGATGAATACTTCGGCACGAAGGTGGTCGACCCATACCGCTGGTTAGAGAACGACACCTCAGCACAGACTGTTGCCTGGGTGGAAGCAGAAAACAGAGTGACGGGCGATTACCTCGCTCGTATCCCCTTCCGTCAGAAGCTTCTGAAGCGTTTGACGGAGCTGGCAAACTACGAGAAGATTGGCGCCCCCCGCAAGCGTCACGGCAAGTGGTACTTCTACAAGAACAACGGCCTGCAGAACCAGAGTGTGCTGTATGTCATGGACGAGCTTGGTGCAGAGCCCCGCGTGTTCCTGGACCCCAACACGCTGAGCACCGACGGAACAGTAGCCCTGAAAGGTGTCTATTTCTCGCATAACGGAAAATGGGCTGCCTACTCCATCTCACGTAGCGGTTCAGACTGGCAGGAGTTCTACGTCATTGACTTGAAGACGGGTCAGTTGACCAACGACCATATCGAGTGGGCTAAGTTCTCTGGTGCAGCCTGGCAGGGCGACGGTTTCTATTACTCGGCCTACGACCGTCCGACGGAGGGCAAGGAGTTCTCGAATATCAACTCCGGTCACAAGATTTACTACCACAGAATAGGTACGCCACAGTCGCACGACTTACTTTTCTATCAGAATCCTACCCAACCTAAACGCTTCTATTATGCTAGCGTCAACGAGGAAGAGACGGTGATGTATCTCTATGAGAGCGGTGCTGGTGCTGGCAACAACCTGTTTGTCCGTGACCTACGCCAGAAGGACTCACAGTTCATTCAGATGACCGACAACATGGACTACCAATACGAACCGGTCTATGACGAGGGTGGCAAACTATATCTCTATACCAACTATGGCGCACCCAAGGGACGTATCATGACGGCTTACCTACGCAGACCAGGCATCAGCGAGTGGCAGGAGTTCATTCCTGAACAGCAGAATGTACTGAACGGGGTGGATGTCATCAACCGACAGTTCATCCTAAGCTATTCACAGGATGCCAGCGACCATGCCTTCGTCTATGGGCTGGACGGCAAGATGCGTCATGAGGTCAAACTGCCCATGGTAGGTAGCGTGGGCTTTACGGGTGACGAGAAAGAGCCAGAGTGTTTCTATACCTTCACGTCGTTCACTATGCCTGGTACCATCTATCGCTACGACATGGCGAAGAATGAGAGCACGCTCTACGCACAGCCCAACGTGAAATTCAAGCAGCAGGACTACGAGAGCAAACAGATATTCTTTACCAGCAAGGATGGTACGCGTGTACCTATGTTTATAACATACAAAAAAGGACTGAAACAGAATGGCAAGAATCCCGTATACCTCTACGGCTATGGCGGTTTCAATATTGCGTTAGGACCTGGTTTCTCAGCCATGCGCATTCCCTTCCTCGAACAGGGCGGCATATATGCACAGGTGAACCTGCGCGGCGGTAGCGAATATGGTGAAGAGTGGCATCTGGCAGGTACAAAGATGCAGAAGCAGAACGTCTTCGACGATTTCATCAGCGCTGCCGAGTATCTGATAAAAGAGGGCTATACCTCAAAGGAAAAGCTGGCCATTGTCGGTGGTTCGAACGGTGGACTGCTCGTCGGTGCCTGTATGACACAACGTCCCGACCTATTCCGTGTAGCCATCCCACAGGTAGGTGTCATGGACATGCTACGCTACCATAAGTTCACCATCGGTTGGAACTGGGCCTCAGACTACGGTACCAGCGAGGATTCAAAGGAGATGTTTGAATACCTGAAGGGGTATTCTCCACTCCACAACCTGAAGCCAGGGACCAAATACCCAGCCACACTCGTCACCACTGCCGACCACGACGACCGTGTGGTCCCTGCCCATTCGTTTAAATTTGCTGCTACCCTGCAGGAGTGTCACGAAGGTCCGAACCCCGTCCTTATCCGTATCGACACAAAGGCCGGCCATGGAGGTGGCAAGCCCCTCGCTAAGGTTCTAGAGGAACAAGCCGACATCTACTCGTTCATCCTATACAACATGGGAATCAAGTTCAAATAAAATTTTAGCCCCGCCAACCAGCGGGGCTAAAATTTTACTACTCTTTATCTTACTCTTTGTCAAGTAAGATCTTCATCATCTCGACGGCAGCCTTAGCCACAGAGGTTCCAGGACCGAAGATAGCAGCGACGCCAGCTTGATAGAGGAAGTCGTAGTCTTGAGCAGGAATAACACCACCAGCAATCACCATAATATCCTCACGTCCAAGCTTTTTCAGCTCTTCAATCAACTGAGGAATCAACGTCTTATGACCAGCAGCCAGAGAGCTAGCACCGACCACATGCACGTCGTTCTCGACGGCCTCGCGGGCGGCCTCAGCGGGTGTCTGGAACAGCGGTCCCATATCCACGTCGAAACCACAGTCGGCATAACCCGTTGCTACTACCTTTGCACCACGGTCGTGACCATCCTGCCCCATCTTGGCAATGAAGATACGAGGACGACGACCTTCCTTCTCTGCGAACTCATCGGTCAGCTTGCATGCCAACTCGAAGTCGCTATCGTTCTTTGATTCTGAACTATACACGCCTGAAATTGTTCTGATTACTGCTTTATAACGGCCTACGATTTCTTCGCAGGCATCACTAATTTCACCCAAAGTACAACGCAGCTGAGCAGCCTTGACGGCAAGATCAAGCAGATTGTTCTCGCTCTTGCGACCCTCGTTGAAGTCACGCACACACTCGGTGATGGCCTTGAGCGCAGCCTGACAAGCAGCCTCGTCGCGAGCGGCACGTACTTCCTTCAAGCAGGCCTCCTGCTGCTTGCGTACAGCGGTGTTGTCCACCTCGAGGATGTCGATGGGATCCTCGTGCTCCAAGCGGTACTTATTGGTACCAACGATGGTCTGAACACCACTATCGATACGAGCCTGAGTACGGGCTGCAGCCTCCTCGATACGCATCTTGGGCAGACCAGTCTCGATAGCCTTTGCCATACCACCCAGCTTCTCAATCTCCTGGATATGCTCCCAAGCCTTATGTACCAACTCGTTGGTAAGCGTCTCTACGTAGTAAGAACCAGCCCATGGGTCAATCTGCTTGCAGACCTTGGTCTCGTTCTGGATGTAAATCTGGGTGTTACGAGCAATACGAGCGGAGAAGTCGGTAGGAAGGGCGATGGCCTCATCGAGGGCATTGGTGTGCAGCGACTGGGTGTGACCCAATACAGCAGCCATAGCCTCGATACAGGTACGACCTACGTTGTTGAAAGGATCCTGCTCGGTAAGACTCCAACCTGAGGTCTGAGAGTGGGTACGCAGGGCGAGTGACTTCGGATTCTTGGCGCCAAAGCTCTTCACGATCTTAGCCCACAACAGACGGCCAGCACGCATCTTGGCAATCTCCATGAAGTGGTTCATACCGATAGCCCAGAAGAAGCTGAGTCGAGGTGCGAAAGCATCCACATCGATACCAGCGTTGACACCTGTGCGCAGGTAGTCCATACCATCAGCCAGCGTATAAGCCAACTCGATATCAGCGGTAGCACCAGCCTCCTGCATGTGATAACCTGAGATAGAGATACTGTTGAACTTCGGCATCTTCTGCGAGGTGTACTCGAAGATATCAGCGATAATCTTCATCGAGAATGCAGGGGGATAGATATAGGTGTTGCGCACCATAAACTCCTTCAGGATATCGTTCTGAATGGTACCCGCCATCTCCTCAAGTTGGGCGCCCTGCTCCAGACCAGCTACGATGTAGAATGCCAGAATAGGCAACACGGCACCGTTCATAGTCATAGACACAGACATCTTGTTGAGGGGGATACCAGAGAAGAGCACCTTCATGTTCTCCTCATTACAGATAGATACACCAGCCTTACCCACATCGCCAACTACACGGGCGTTATCGGGGTCGTAACCACGATGTGTAGGCAGGTCGAAGGCGACAGAAAGTCCCTTCTGACCAGAAGCCAGGTTACGACGATAGAAAGCATTCGATTCCTCAGCGGTAGAGAATCCGGCATACTGACGGATGGTCCAAGGCTTGAAGGGGTACATCATCGAATACGGACCACGCAGATAGGGCGGAATACCTGCTGTAAAGTCGAGGTGTTCCATGCCTTCGAGGTCTTCCTTTGTATAAACTGGACGAACCTCGATGTGCTCTGGGGTCTTCCAGTTAGCCTCAATATGATTGTCTTTAATCCACTTGGCACCATCCTGAGCCTTGATGCCTGCATAGATATCAATATCTTTAAACTGTTTACGCATAATTCAAGTCTCCTATCATTTAAATACCAAGTTTCTGATTATATTCTTTCAAAGTCTCGAGTACGTTGCACTTTACGTGTACAAAGTTCTCGATGCCAGCGGCCTTCAGGTCTTCCATACATGCAGGCGCGCCAGCCACGACGAACATGGCGCGACCATTCAAGTACTTAAAGGCAGGGATAGCATACTCAGCATACTCATCGTCTGAAGAGCAGATGACCACGATATCAGCTCCGGCCTCCAACGCAGCATCAACACCCTCTTCAATGGTCTTGAATCCAAGGTTATCAATCACCTTATAGCCAGCGCAAGCCAGGAAATTGCACGAGAACTGTGCACGAGCCTGACGCATAGCCAGATTACCGATGGTCAACATGAAGGCTACAGGCACCTTCTTAGCCTTCTCCGTCGTCAGACGTAGCGTCTCAAAGTCGGAGGCTAAACGGCTGGCTTTCAATGCAGGCACGTCAGCATCGCCAGCATGAGTTGCAACACAGTCGCTAGAGGTTACAGGTGTCTTTCCCTCACTCTTCTCAGTGAAGTTCGGGAACTGGTTGGTACCCAGCAAGAACTCCTTACGCTTGGCAGCATCTCCATGACGCTTGACATTCGTAGCGTTAATATCCTCCTGAATAGTACCCTTCTTTACTGCCTCCAGGAAACCACCCTCCTCTTCTACCTTGAGGAACAGCTTCCAGGCCTCCTGAGCCAAAGCATCTGTCAAATGCTCGATGTAATAAGAGCCTGCTGATGCATCAACAATACGATCGAAGTGAGCCTCCTCCTTGATGAGCAACTGCTGATTGCGGGCAATACGCTCACTGAAGTCTGTAGGCTTCTCGTAAGGAGCATCAAACGGGGTAACAACCAACGAGTGTACACCACCGAGAGCGGCACTCATGGCCTCTGTCTGCGAGCGAAGTAGATTAACGTAACTATCGAATACAGTCTGATTATACGTTGACGTAGAGGCATTTATAATCATTTTGCACGAGCAATCGCACTTAGGTTCGTACTGCTTCACTATCTGAGCCCACAGCAGACGACAAGCACGGAACTTGGCAATCTCCATGAAGTAGTTCTCAGAGATGCCCATATAGAACTTAATCTTCTGGGCAGCGAGGTCTACATCGACACCAGCATCCACCATCTGCTGCAGATACTCGTTACCCCAGGCGAGGGCGTAACCCATCTCCTGCATGATATAAGCACCAGCGTTGTTAAGCAGGTCGCTATGCACCATCACGCAACGCAGGTTGGGATAGTCCTTCAGCTTCTCTACCAGCTTCGGCATGTCGGGCAGCAGGAATGTCGAGTCCTTGCCCTTCATCAACATACGCTCGATAGGGTCGAAACCGACACCACCCACAATCTTCTCCTTGTCGAAGCCCATCTTCTCGAAATAGGCCACCAATAGGTCAGCCAACTGCAAGGCATGACGCAGACAGGCACGGTAGCTCACCTCCACGATGTCAAGGCGGATGTCCTTGAGCAGTGCGTCGATGTACTCAGCACTGACCTCGTCGTGTCCCAGTTTGAAACCAATACTGTCCACACCCTTCATCAGGATGTCCAGCGCTTTCTTGTTGGCTGCCACAGGGTCACCGCCGACAACGATATTCTGGCGGACATACCATTCATTAGAGTCTTTCTTGTTGCCACGAACGAAGGGGAATTCGCCGGGCAGTGCATCAGGAGTCTTGAGGTCTTTCAAATCCTCACGACGGTAGAAGGGCTGAACGTTGAAGCCCTCATTGGTTCTCCACACGAGTCGTTTCTGGAAGTCGGCACCTTTCAGGTCCACTTCAATCTTGTCCAGCCATTCCTGAGTGGTTGGAGCCTGAAACTCGCTGAAGAGTTTTTCATTGTTTGCCATAAATGTGTTTATTATATAAGTGTTTTAAGTTATATCTGATTGCAAAGGTAACAAATTATTCTGAACTGACGAAGAATTTAATAAATATTTCATTTTTATCAAAAAAATGTTGCACAAAAATATGTAAATTGAGCAAATTCTTCGTACCTTTGCACGCGAAATAAAAATATAAGTAACGAATGGAATCATTTCAATGGTTAGTTGATTTGTTTACGACGACTGATTCGGTGGCACATATTGTGTTACTATATGCCATTGTCATTGCCGTAGGCGTGTATTTAGGAAAGATTAAAATTGGCGGAGTATCGCTAGGAGTAACATTTGTATTGTTTGCAGGAATTGTCGCTGGACATATTGGTTTTACGGCACCTACACCCATCTTGACATTCGCTCAGGACTTCGGCCTTATCCTATTCGTATTTATGATTGGTTTACAGGTCGGTCCTGGCTTCTTTGAGAGCTTTGGTACGCAGGGCATTAAACTCAATGGTTTGGCTTCCTTGGCCATTCTGCTCAACATCCTTGTGATGTTTGGATGCTACTATATCTTCTTTGACACCAGCGACAAGACCAACCTCCCCATGATGGTCGGCACATTGTACGGTGCCGTGACGAACACACCCGGTCTTGGTGCAGCCAACGAAGCGTTGGGCACTGTCTTCGGACAGAACGCGCCCCAAATTGCATCGGCTTATGCCTGTGCCTACCCCTTAGGTGTACTAGGCATTATTGGTGCCATCATTCTTATCAAATATGTCTGCGGCATCAAGTTGGAGAAGGAAGAAGAACAGCTGAAGGCTTTGGACGAGACCAATGCGACCAAGAAACCTTATAAGATGCACTTGGAGGTTACCAACAAATACTTGGAAGGCAAGACACTATTACAGGTTCATGATTTCTTGAACCGCGACTTCGTGGTTTCGCGCCTGGTCCATGAAGGAGAACTGTTCATTCCTAACCGCGATACCGTTTTCCATTTGGGCGACCAGATGCTAATCGTATGTGCTGAGGCTGACCAAGAGGCTATCATGGCCTTTATCGGTCCTAAGCTCGACATTGACTTTGAACAGCAAGACCAGCCGATGGTGTCTAAGCGTATCTTGATCACCAACCCCAAGGTAAACGGTAAGACATTGGCTTCGCTGCACTTCTCTAGCGTTCATGGTGTAAACGTCACCCGTGTTACCCGCCATGGCATGGATATCTTTGCCTCTCCCACCCTGCCCTTGCAGGTTGGCGACCGTATTATGGTCGTTGGTCCTGAGGATGCTGTAGACAATGTAGCCAGCAAAATGGGTAATTCCATCCGTCGTTTGGATGCGCCCAACATCGCCACTATCTTTGTAGGCATCATGATTGGCCTCATCTTCGGCTCGTTCCCCTTGATGATTCCTGGCATGCCTGTTCCCGTGAAGCTCGGTCTGGCAGGCGGTCCGCTGATTATCGCCATCCTCATTGGCCGTTATGGCTATAAGATACACCTAGTGACCTATACCACTACCTCTGCTAATATGATGCTACGCGAGATAGGATTGGTACTCTTCCTTGCCTCTGTAGGTATTAAGGCGGGAGCCGGATTCTTTGAGACGGTAGTAGAGGGTAATGGTCTGTTATATGTCCTCACGGGTTTCCTCATCACCATCATCCCTATCTTGATTGTTGGTCCGATAGCCCGTCTGCGCTACAAGTTCAACTACTTCACCATAGCCGGTATGATTTCAGGTACCTATACTGACCCCCCTGCACTTGCCTACTCTAACAGTATCTGTTCGAAAGAGGCTCCTGCCATCGGATACTCGACCGTTTATCCGCTCGCAATGTTCCTGCGCATCTTCACGGCCCAGATTGTGGTGCTGTTCTTCTGCGGATAGCCCATCAGTCCCATAGAGCCCATCAGACCCATTAGACTTATCAGACTTATATAATTAATACTCAATAAAACAAAGAAATGAAACGATTCGGATTCGCAAGCGCTCTCCTTGCTTTCGCCTCTCTTCCGATGTTGGCACAGATGGATGCCAGCATCAAATTGAACGAGGTGATGACAAAGAACGAGACGAGCCTGATTGACGAATACGGAATGCACAATGCCTGGGTGGAGATTGCCAACATCTCCCATTCTACGTACAACATCCGTGGAATGTACCTCACCACCGACCGTTCTGTACTCGACAAGAAGATGAGTGTTCCTGAGCGCGTCAAGCGTATGAGCCAGATACCCAATGGCGACATGCGCACCAATCTTAGTGGCCAACAGCTCATTGTCTTCCAACTCGCCAGCAGCCCTTCTCTGGGTTCGCTGCATCTCTCAATCAAAGTCAATGCCGACGAACCCACATGGATTGCCCTCTACAACGGTAATGCCACACAACTCATCGACTCAGTGACCGTGCCCGTATTAGCTGCAGACCAGTCGTTTGCACGTATTGCCAATAATGGTACATCGAAAGACTGGGAAGTGAAATCTGCCGACCGTGTTACCCCTGGCATTCTCAACCAGACCATTGTCAGTGAGTCGAAGGTAGAGAAATTCAAGCGCGAAGACCCCTACGGCTTCGGCATGGCAATCATGGCGATGAGCATTGTATTTTCTTGTCTTGCCTTGCTGTGGATTACCTTCACCATCTTCGGTATGGTGATGCGCCACATGGAGACCGCTAAGAAGGTGGCTCACAAACAGCCTATTAAACCTATCACCAAGACAGTTGAGAAGACTATCGAGGTCGGCCACAAGACAGGTATCATGCTGAAGGAAGGATTTGACACAAAGGGTATTGACCGCGAGGTGTATTTGGCTGTTATAGGTCTGGCGCTGCGTCAGTACGAGGACGATATCCACGACGTAGAGTCTGGTATCATCACCATCAAGCCGAAAGACACCGACTGGGATGATGAATATAGTCAGATGACGCATCTGCATGAGCCACTCATCCCTATCAAGCATAATGCTCCAACAATTCCAACAACCCCTGAACTACATTAAAACAATGAAAACATATAAGTATAAAGTACAAGGTGTAGACTACGAAGTAGAAATCGCCGAAGTAGAAGGCAAGATAGCCAGAGTAAACGTCAACGGCATCCCATTCGAGATTGAGATGCAGAAACCCATTAACGCTGCCAAGCACCCTGCACTGGCCGCCACCAAGCGCACAGCGCCAGTATCCAGTGATTCTGTCGCTGCTGCCTCCGCAGCTCCTGCTGCTCCCGTTGCACCTGCAGCCAAGCCACAGCCCGCAGCATCAGCTGGCGCTGGCACACCTGTCAAAGCTCCGCTGCCCGGCACCATCAATGCCATCAACGTGAAGGTGGGCGATAAGGTTGGCATTGGCGACGTCGTGATTGTACTGGAGGCCATGAAGATGCAGAACAATATCGAAGCGGAGTCGGCAGGCACCGTCACTTCCATCCTCGTGAATCAAGGAGATACCGTCATGGAAGGTGCAGTGATGCTGACCATTGGTTAATTCATAATTCATAATGCATCATTATGGGATTTACTAACTTCATCATCGAAAACTTCAATGAGTTCCTGACGTACACAGGTTTTGCCAATGTGACAGCAGGAAACCTCATCATGATAGCAGTAGGTGCCTTCTTCATTTGGCTCGCCATCAAGAAGGACTTCGAACCCCTGCTGCTCGTGCCCATCGGACTGGGTATCATACTGGGAAACATACCCTTCCGTGCTGACGCAGGTCTGGAGATTGGCCTATATGAGGACAACTCCGTGCTGAACATCTTCTATCAGGGTGTACGTCAAGGCTGGTATCCACCACTGATATTCCTCGGCATTGGTGCCATGACCGACTTCTCGGCCCTGCTGGCTAATCCGAAGTTGATGCTCATCGGTGCTGCAGCCCAGTTTGGTATCTTCGGTGCGTATATGTTTGCCTTGGCCTTAGGCTTCGAACCCAATCAAGCTGCAGGTATTGCTATCATTGGTGGTGCCGACGGTCCTACGGCCATCTTCCTCAGCAGTAAACTATCACCCAACCTCATGGGTGCCATTGCCGTCTGTGCCTATTCGTATATGGCACTGGTGCCACTGATTCAGCCCCCTTTAATGCGTCTGTTGACCACCAAGAAGGAGCGCCTGATTAAGATGAAGCCCGCCCGTGAGGTGTCACAGACTGAGCGCATCCTGTTCCCCATCATTGGACTACTGTTGACCACGTTCATCGTACCGTCCGGTCTGCCCCTGCTGGGTATGCTTTTCTTCGGTAACTTGCTGAAAGAAAGCGGTAAGACCACTCGTTTGGCCAAGACAGCCGGTGCAGCCCTGAATGATATCGTCGTCATGCTGCTAGGTCTGACGGTAGGTTGTTCAACGCAGGCTTCTGAATTCCTGACGATGAACACCATCTATATCTTCGCCATTGGTGCCGGAGCCTTTATCATTGCCACGATGAGCGGTGTGCTGTTCGTCAAGCTGATGAACGTATTCTTGCCAAAGGACAAGAAGCTGAATCCGCTGATTGGTAATGCTGGTGTGAGTGCTGTGCCGATGGCTGCCCGCATCTCCAACAACCTCGGACTGGAGTACGACCGCCACAACTTCCTGCTGATGCACGCCATGGGCCCCAATGTGGCAGGTGTTATTGGTTCCGCAGTGGCAGCAGGTGCCTTACTTGGATTCCTGTCATAGAATAATTAAAAAAATTAAATATTAAACAATTAAAGTCGGTAATCTTTTTTGATTGCCGATTTTATTTTGTACCTTTGTGCCATTAAATCTAAGACAATGCATATTGCAGTAGCAGGAAATATAGGAAGCGGGAAGTCCACACTGACGCAGCTGCTGGCCAAACACTACGGGTGGGAGGCACGCTTTGAGGCGGTGGACCATAATCCCTATCTCGAAGACTATTACCGCGACATCTACCGATGGTCGTTCAATCTGGAGGTGTTCTTCCTGAAGGAGCGCTTCCGTGACTTGATAGACATTGCGAAGGCAGACCATACCATCATACAGGACCGTACCATCTACGAGGGTGTGTACGTATTCATGGAGAACAACAAAGCCATGGGACACCTCTCTGATCGTGACTACGAGACGTTCATGGAGCTCTTTGACCAAATGATGACGGTGGTGCGTGTGCCGGATTTGATGATATACCTCCGCGCCTCAGTTCCCCACCTGGTGGGCAACATCCAGAAGCGTGGCCGCGAATATGAGCAGAGCATCCAACTGGAGTATCTGCAGAACCTGAATGAGCGCTACGACGACTTCATCTACCACAAGTACCCCGGCAAGGTGATGACCGTCGAAAAAGACAAGCTGGACTACCTGAACAACCCGAAGGATCTGGCGCAGATTATTGACCGCATAGACAGTGACCTCTTCGGCCTGTTCTCACCCCTCACCTCTAACCCCTAACACCTAAAGAATTATGCATATCGCAGTAGCAGGAAACATCGGAAGTGGCAAGACCACACTGACCAAGATGCTGGCCCATCGTTATGGATGGACACCTCGTTTCGAACCCGTCGACAACAACCCGTACCTGGCCGACTTCTATGCAGACATGCCCCGCTGGTCGTTCAACCTGCAGGTGTATTTCTTGAACAAGCGTTTCAAGGAGGTCGTGGAGATATCGAAGTCACAGGACACCATCATCCAGGACCGTACCATCTTCGAGGATGCCCGTATCTTTGCCCCCAACCTGCATGCTCAGGGAATGATGTCGGACCGCGACTTTGCCAACTATACCGACCTCTTCGACCTGATGATGTCGCTGGTGAAGTTGCCCGACCTGATGATCTACATCCGTTCGAGCATTCCCACGCTGGTGGCACAAATCCAGAAACGTGGCCGCGACTACGAGCAAACCATGCGTCTGGACTATCTTGAAGGTCTGTCGAAACGCTATGAAGAGTGGATTAGCACGTACAAAGGGCAACTCATTATTATTGAGGGCGACACCTGCAAGTTTGGCGATAAACCCGAAGACTTCAAGATTGTCACGGACATGATTGATGCCAAACTCTATGGTCTGTTCCCGATGGAATAACGGTTAACGGTTATTGGTTAACGGTTATTGGTTATCGGCGGCGCCTACGCTTTGCCGTCGTCCGGTGACGGCGAACCTTGCGGTGACGCTTTGATACCTTTTTCTTTGTGACCTCAGGGGGTGCTGTACTCTTCCACGTCACCTGATCCTCTGCGGTATAATAAGGTACATTATCATTAGGATAACGTTCACAGTATTTCAGAATGGCGTAATAGTCTACATTGCGCACCTGATGGTTCTCATAGAACCACACCTCCACGCCTGCCGATGCCGTGGCAACCATCACGATGTCGCGGTCGAAGTCGACAAACCAACGTGCAAAGCGGTGTGAACGTACCGTCGACTCCCAGGTAGGCTGTCCGTACTTCTTCTGCATCCACCGCATCAGCGTGGCATAGTCCTCCTGCAGACTGATGCCCTGCTGATGGCGCGTTGTCAGTAGCAGGTAGTTACACCCCACACTATCCTTGTTGACACCAATACGCAGCCAGACATCGAGTCCGGCAATACGTCCAGACAAGTCATTACCGTACTCCCGATGGAGACCTTTCTCCACCAGTTTTTCTGCCAACAGGTCAGGGGCCTGCGCCAATGACAGTCCCACAAATTCCGTATGCTTCTGAGCTACCGTCACGAGCGGCAAGAACAGGAGCAGAAGTATCTGAATAATCTTATTTTGCATGTTTCAAGAAAAAATCGGATGCAAATATACAAAATAATTCATAATTCATAATGCATAATTCATAATAAATTATTATCTTTGCCCCAAAATATGAGAATCATCCGCCCATGAGCAATTCAAAAAAAGTCATCTACAGACATACTTTGGCCACTCGTCTGACCCGCTGGATCATGCTGACGGTATTCTTCATCATGACCGTAGTCACCATTCTGATTTTCTATAAGTCTACGACGGCCATGATGGAACAGGCTCGCGAACGTTCAATGGGTATGATGGCCAACACCAACGGGCGAACCTACGGAGTACTCACCACCGTGGAGGTCGCCATTGCGAATACTGTTCCTGAGATAGAAGAAAGGCTGAACTCTCCTGACGACCTCTACTCCATCGTAGAGCGCATACTCCGACTGAACCCCGTCATTGTTGGTTCAGCTATTGCTTTCGAGCCCAATTATTATCCTGACAAGGGTATATTCTTCTCGCCTTACGCCTACCGTCAAGACGCTACCACCATTGCCACCAAGCAGTTGGGCAATAAAGACTACAACTACCACAGCATGGACTGGTACCAGATACCCAAGCAGCTGGGCAAAGCATATTGGAGCGATCCTTACTATGATATAGGAGGTGGTGACATGGCAATGACAACCTATTCGTTGCCGCTCTTCGATAAGCAGGGTAAGATGTATGCTATCGTCACAGCCGATATCTCCATTGACTGGCTAACCAGCCAGATGCAGAAGATTGACGAGCTGAACAACAAGAACATCCAAAAGCTTGGCAAAGACGATATCAAGGCATATAGCTTCATCATCGGACGTAACGGCACCTACATTGTCCATCCCGACAAGGAACGCATCCTGAACCAGAGCTACTTCTCGTACGCCAAGGAAACCAAAGACACCCTTGACGACTTCATCGGTCACGAAATGATTGACGGAATGACTGGAATGGAGAAATTCAGCGACAACGGCATCTCCTCTGCCATTTTCTTCACACCTATCGAGCGTACAGGTTGGTCTATGGCCATCGTCATTCCCAATCAGACAATGTACCAGGATGCCTTTACCTTAGGGGGCATTATTGTTAGTTTGATGCTCGTTGGACTCATTATCCTTTTCTTCATCTGTCGCTTCACCATCCGTCGCATCACTCGTCCGCTACAGCTCTTTGCCGACTCTGCCGACGAGATAGCGATGGGACATTTCCAAAACGAGTTGCCTGTCATCCACAGCAATGACGAGATGCATCAGCTGCGCAACTCCTTCCAACAGATGCAGACATCATTGGTACGCCAGATAGAAGAGACAAAAACCATCAACGAGGCCAAGGGTCGCATGGAGAGCGAGCTGCAGATTGCCCGTAACATCCAGATGTCCATGCTACCGAAGATATTCCCACCCTACCCGGACCGTGACGACATAGACATCTATGCGTGTCTGACCCCTGCCAAGGAGGTAGGTGGCGACCTTTACGACTTCTTCATCCGCGATGAGAAGCTCTATCTCTGCATGGGCGACGTCAGCGGCAAGGGCATCCCTGCGTCACTGGTTATGGCTGTCACGCGTTCCCTATTCCGTACCGTATCAGCCCATGAGAGCAACCCTGCCAAGATAGTAGGACACATCAACGACAACATTGCTGAAGACAACGAGTCGAATATGTTTGTCACCTTCTGGGTAGGCGTTCTTGATCTGCCCACAGGACGTCTGCGTTATTGTAATGCAGGCCATTGTGCCCCTGTGCTCATCGGTTCGGGCATGGGCGAGTTGCCCATTATTCCCAATGTTCCATTGGGCATCATGCAGGACTATAAGTTCGAAGCCCAGGAGGCTACCATCTGCTATGGCACTACGATATTCCTCTATACCGACGGACTGACAGAGGCCACTAACAGCAGCGATGAGCTCTTCGACGACCATCGCATGATAGCTGTGGCCCAGCAACTGTACGACGGTAAGAACTATGACCCATTGTACGTCGTAGAGACCATGGAACAGGCTGTCAAAGAGTTTGTGGGCGGTGCAGAACAGAGCGACGACCTGACGATGATGGCCGTACAATATCGAAAAGAACAGAAACACATACGTATGCAACACAGCATCACCCTTAAGAACGACATCGAACAGGTGCCGCAGTTGGCCGACTTTGTCGACATGGTATGCGAAGAGCTTGACTTTGACCCCTCTTTGGCTATCCAGATGAATCTTGCCATCGAGGAGGCTGTCGTCAATGTGATGAGTTATGCCTACCCTGCCGGCGTTGTCGGTAACGTCAACATCGAGGCGCAAGCCAATGAGGAGCGTCTCAAGTTTACCATCACCGACAATGGTATCCCCTTCGACCCCACCGCCAAGGCTGAGGTCGATACTACGCTCAGCGCCGAGGACCGCCCCATTGGCGGACTGGGTATTCACCTGGTACGTCAGCTGATGGACAGCATCAACTATGAGCGTATTGATGGTAAGAATATACTGACTCTACGCAAAAAATTGGTGTAATTGTCGATAAAAGTCAGGCAGAAACGAACGTATTTAGTTTTTTTAACTAGCTTGATACTAAGGTAGTCTGTATTTTTTAATAAATTTGCAGAGTTTAAACAAGAGATGACCGACGTCATATTATCCAGTTTCATTAGTCTGTTTGCTCTTTTCGGAAAGGAAGAGCAAGTAGATGAGCAATGGGCAAAAGACATGCTCGTCAGCTATTTGCGTCGTCATCTGGGTATCCGCAATACCGACCTCTATCTCGACCTCTATAGCGACATGCGTATGGCCTATGAGATGACTGACGACCTGAACACACAGGACACCGTCAGTGGCATCTGCTCCAATCTGCACGGAAAGATCCGTACCAGCGAGGAGGCCCTGCTGTTGCTCCGACTAATGGAGTTCTGTGGCTATGACGGCATTCAGACTGTCGACATGTTCGACACCATGGCTGCCCACTTCCATATCTCCAAGTCACAATACCAGAGTTTCTACGACTTCGTCAACAGCAAAGAAACAGACCTTGTCAAGTTGCATCGTCTCGAAGGTTTCGAGGGCGTGCTCAAGACGCTGTACGACACGGAGACAGGACTACTGCTCTTCAGCTACGACGGAAACGACAAGGTGTTGCTCAACGACATCCCCATCCTGCCAAGAGCCTATCAGGTATGGCTGCAGAGCAGTGTGCTCAAGAGTGCCAGTGGCAAGCCCGTCTATTACTCATCTATTATTTCCTGCTATCAAAAAGAGCAGGACACCACACAGGCCGTCACCTTCTGCGGACGCGACATCAACTTCCGCTTCCCCAACAGTGACAACGGCATGCACGACCTCAGCTTTACGCTGCGCAACGGCGAGCTGTTGGCCATCATGGGTGGTTCGGGCACTGGTAAGACCACGTTGCTATCGTTGCTCAATGGCACGCTGATTCCTCAGCATGGCACCATCACCATCAATGGCCACAGCATTACGGAGCCTGCCGCCAAGGCGCTCATCGGCTATGTGCCACAGGACGATCTGCTCATTGAGGAACTCACCGTCTACCAGAACCTCTGGTACACTGCCAAGTTATGTTTCGAGGGAATGAGCGAGGCAGACCTCGACCGTCGTGTTATGAAGACGCTGAAAGACCTCGGACTTGACGCTGCCAAAGACCTGAAAGTCGGCTCACCCATCCATAAATTCATCTCCGGTGGTCAGCGTAAGCGTCTGAACATCGCTCTTGAGCTTATCCGCGAGCCAGCCGTGCTGTTCCTCGACGAACCCACCAGCGGTCTGTCGTCAGCAGATACGGAGAAGGTCATCAACCTTTTGAAGGAGCAGACGCTGAAGGGCAAGCTTATCGTGGTCAATATCCACCAGCCATCCAGCGACGTCTATAAGCTCTTCGACCGTCTATGGCTGCTCGACAAAGGTGGCTATCCTGTCTTCGACGGTAACCCCATCGATGCCGTCACCTACTTCAAGGAGGCTGCCAACTATGCCGACGCTGAGACTAGTGCCTGTCCTACCTGTGGTAATGTCAATCCAGAGATTGTACTCAATATTATTGATGAGAAGGCCCTCAACAGCAGCGGCGAACTCTCCGACGAGCGTAAAACGACACCACAGGAATGGCATGAGCTCTATTTGAAGGCACAAGCCGAAAAGGGTATGGAACCCGTTGCCGTTAGCGACGTGCCCCACTCTGACCAGAAGAAGCCGGGTGCGCTGAAACAGTTCCTGATATTCCTGAGCCGTACCATCCGTACTAAGATAACCAATACGCAGTACATGGCCATCGCCCTGCTACAGGCACCGCTGTTGGCTTTGGTCTGCGGCTATCTGACACGCTTTGCCCCCCCTGAGGGTTATAGTGTGATGAACAACAAGAACCTCGTCAGCTACTTCTTCATGGCCGTCATCGTGGCCACCTTCACAGGTATGAGCGGTAGTGCAGAGGAGATTTTCAAAGACCGCGCCCTGCTGAAGCGTGAGCGCTTCCTGCATCTGTCATACGGCAGCTATATCTGGTCGAAGATTATCTTCATGGGTGCATTGTCACTGATACAGACCCTGTTGTTCATCCTCGTGGGCAATACGATGATGGGCATCCAAGGACTGTTCACCACGTGGTGGCTCATCCTCTTTGTCACTGCATTCCTGGCCAACCTCACGGGATTGTTGCTCTCGCAGTGTCTCAGCAGCATTGTGGCCATCTATATCAGTATTCCAATGCTGCTCATCCCACAGATACTACTCTGCGGACTGGTGGTAAGCTTCTCTGACCTCACCCCCAAGA
>CAMJIA010000026.1 GCA_946405695.1 uncultured Prevotellaceae bacterium
ACTGTGCGGCCACATCAGCTGTATGTGCAGTGAAGTGCACGTCAGCCACCAACGGCTGGTTGTAGCCATCAGCCTTCAGTCGGGCAGAGATGTTCTTCATGTTCTCTGCTTCACGGGTACCCTGTGTGGTAAAGCGTACAATCTCACCACCCGCATCGATGATGCGCTTGGCCTGTGCTACGCAACCCTCCGTATCGTTGGTGTCGACGGTAGCCATCGACTGGATGCGGATCGGGTTATCACCACCAATGGCGATGTTGCCCACGTGGGCTATTGTAGTTTTTCTTCTCATGGGTTAAATGGGACTAATGGGTCTAATGGGCTTAGTTGGTTTTGAAGTTGTACTTCACCTCTGCCAAGTCCTTGTTGGCCTTCTCAATCTTTGCCTTCAAGCCCTGCTTGTAGTCGCTGAGGCGCTGGGCAATAGCCTCGTCGCTGAGTGCCAGCATCTCGACAGCGAGGATGGCAGCGTTCTGTGCACCGTTGACACCTACTGTGGCTACAGGGATGCCCGGTGGCATCTGGATAATAGAGAGCATGGCGTCCAAACCGTCGAGCATGCCCTTGATGGGTACACCGATGACGGGTAGGGTAGTGCTGGCGGCAATAACACCAGGCAGTGCGGCAGCCATACCTGCTGCAGCGATAATTACTTTCAGACCACGCTCCTTGGCACCTTTGGCAAAGGCTTCCACAGCCTCTGGCGTGCGGTGGGCAGACAGTGCATTGACTTCAAACGGTACCTGCAGCTCGTCGAGCAACTTGCAGGCCTTCTCCATAACGGGCAGATCGCTAGTGCTGCCCATGATAATGCTTACGATAGGGTTCATATTTTTTTGATGTTACGATATTTCGTTATTTCGATGCTTCGAGATTGCTAAAGGAAAAGAATCGCGATGGCTGCACAGAGGAAGCCAATCCAGAAGCCGCCAACAACCTGTCCCAGTGTGTGCTGGCGCAGAATCATGCGACTAGTGCCTACCATGCCCCCAATGATAAATACCAGGCAGAGCCACCATACGGGATTAAAGCCCAGGTATTCCGCAAAGGCAAACAGAGCTCCTGCCACGCCACCGATAGCCGCTGTGTGCGTAGATATCTTCCACCATACGTTGATGAGTGCACAGACAATCTGTACCAGCAGTCCTGCCACCACGATGGCCCCCATGAAGTGGGGCATGTGCATGCGCGACATCACATAGACACATGTGAAGTAGCAGATGATGGATATGACATAGGGTACCATGCGTCGCTCGCGGTGTCCTAGTTCTATGAGGTTCCATCCTTGATAGCGGCGATAAAGGTGAATCATCACCGTTGGCAGCAGGATGGTAAACAGGTAGACCATAACGAGTACCTGCAGCTTGTACGGCCACGGGAAGATGCTCAGGTAGCTGAACAAGAAGAGTGCCACCAGTCCGATGAACGGCAGGTAGAACGGTGTGAACAGCATGCTCATAATGCGGGCAGCCAAAATAATATCTTTCTCTCGTCTCATTTCTTTATTCAGGCTGGAAAACCGCCTGACACAATTCTCAATTCTTCATTCTTTACTATTAACGACGCAGTCGCGCCACCGGTATTCCCATCTGTTCACGGTATTTGGCTACCGTACGGCGGGCGATGGGGTAACCCTTCTCCGCCAACAGCGTCTTCAGTGCATCGTCACTCAACGGCTTGCGCTTGTCTTCCCCGTCGATGAGGTCGCGCAGCGCCATCTTGATTTCCCTAGTTGACAGTTCCTCGCCTTCTGCCGTCTTGTAACCGTCGCTGAAGAAGAAACGTAGTGGGAACGTACCCCAACGGGTCTGCGCATATTTAGAGTTGGAGACGCGCGAGACGGTGCTCAGTGCCAGTCCTGTCTTCTCTGCAATATCCTTCAGAATCATGGGGCGCAGCGAAGCTTCGTCACCATCCTCAAAGAAACGGTGTTGCCATTGAATGATGGCGCGCATGGTGCTGGTCAGCGTCTGACGGCGCACACGGATGGCCTCGATAAAGCCCTGTGCGGCATCCACCTTTTTCTTGGTGTAGAGCAGCGCCTCCTTCATCTGGCGACTCATGTTCTCCTTGTTCGTCTGGTATTCGTTGAGGGTATCGGTGAACGACTGCGACACATGCAACTCTGGGATGTCGCCCATGTTCAGCGAGAACGTCACCGTACCATCGTCCTGCGTGTCTATGATGAAGTCGGGGGTAATCTGCTGGATGCTGCGTCCTACTACCTCACCCATTGCCGTTCCAGGCTTAGGGTTCAGCTTGCGCAACTCACGGATGAGTGTCTCACCCTGCAGGTCGTTTAGCTGCAACACTTGCTGCAGTCGGTGCCAGTGTTTCTTGGTGAACAGTTCGAAATAATCCTCCACCGTCCGTGTCATCAAGTCTTTCAAGTGCGACGGCTCTCGGCGCTGTATCTGTAGCAGCAGACACTCTTGTAGTGTTCGTGCGCCGATGCCGGCAGGGTCGAACTCCTGCAGTTTCAGCAATACCTGTTCTATCTGTTGCTCCGTGATGTCGATGTTATGGTAGATGGCTAGTTCGTCGGCAATGCTGTGCAGGGGTTTGCGCAACAGACCGTCGTCGTCGAGCGAGCCAATGAGATATTCCATCACGTTACGCTCCTCTTCAGTGAGGTCGAAGAGGTTCATCTGCTCCATCAGCTGGTCGTAGAACGACTGCGCCTGCCCATAGACAATGTCCTCACGCTCCTCCTGACTGGACATGCCACCTTGATAGACAGGCAAATCCTCGTCGTCGCGGCCCAGCGATTCCAGTGCAGCATCCAGTGCCGACTGTCGCTCTTCCTCTTCGTAGCTGTCGTCTGACGACTCCGTATTGTCCGAACTCTCCGGACTGTCGATATATTCCGACTCTTCAGTCGATGGCTCTAGAGCAGGGTTGTCGTCCATCTCAGCAGTGATGCGTTCTATGAGCTGAGTGATGGGCAACTCAATCAACTGCGCCTGCAACAATTGCTGCTGCGTAATGCTCTGCGCCAGTTTCTGTTGCTGCGTCAGTCGTTGTTCCTGTATCTGCTCCTGTGCCATTTTTATTTGAAGTAGTCTTTCAGCTGATTGGCATACGAGGCCAACTGGCGGGTGTCGATATTGCCGTAGCGCTGCCAAATCTGCTGACAAGGTGCCAGCAGTGGACTGATGGCGACGTCGCGACGGTTTAGGTAGGGATCGCAGTGCTGGAATACCTCCAACACATCGACGACCAGTGACACAGGGATATGCATCAGACTTGACAGCTGTCTGACTTCAGGTGTCTCTGCCACCATCGTGATGGGCGTCAGTCGGAAGTATTGGTCGAGAATCACTATCAACATGATGGGTGTCAGACGCTCGTCTTCGGCAAGGGGACGGAAGTCGCGCTCGAAGGTCTCTTCCACCTCCACACCGTCATAGAAGCCACCGGCACTGCCAAAGCCCATCATGTTACGCAACAGTTCTACGGCACGTGACAGTCGCTTGGGGTTGCGACTGTATTCCTGCCAGATACGCTCAATGCGAGGCGTCTCCAGATTGGCTATCTCGCACATCCTTGCAAACAACTGTTGTGGGGCAATGTGCAACTCAATGCTCAACTCTACCATCGGACGACTGTACATGGCTTTTACCCCCACGGGTTTCCGCAGGTATAACTGCATGAGCAGCAGCCAATAGTCATCGTGCCATAACTGATTCTTAGCCATATCTTCTCGCGTTTTTATGCACATTCACTGTGTTTTACCCTGCAAATATACAAATTTTTTGTAAATTACAAGGCGCTTTCAATAATTTTTCGTACATTTGCAAGCGTTATTTGACTATTCATATGAAAAAATGGCTGTTGGCGACTGTTGCATCGCTGCTTATCGCATCGCTTCATGCACAGACTGCCTACGATGAGATACGCGAGAATGCTCTCCTTTCGGCCAGCAATTATATGGCCTATCCGGGACCGACGCAGCAGAAGCTGACGCCGGCACCTCGTGGTTATAAGCCTTTCTATGTTAGTCATTACGGACGTCACGGTTCCCGTTACCATAGCAAGCCGAGCATCTATAACGCTCCTTATCTGACCCTGCTCAAGGCTGACAGTCTTGGCAAGTTGACAGCCACAGGCAAGGACTTGATGCGGCGACTGGATATTATTCGAAAAGATGCTGAAAACCATTGGGGCGACCTTACGGAGGTGGGTGCTCAAGAGAATGAGGACATTATTCACCGTATGTATCAGCGTTTCCCGGAGGTCTTCAAGGGGGCTGCCGATGTGGATGCCCGTAGCACGGGTGTTGGTCGTTGTGTCCTATCTATGGAGTATGCCTTGATGCAGCTGACCCGTCTGAATCCCCAGCTGAATATTCAGCAGCATGCAAGCCATCGGGATATGGATTATCTCAATCTGCAGGACAAGGATCTCTTCAATCTTCGTAAGAACAAGAAGGCTACAGCGGCTTATAATGCGTTCAAGGCCCGCAACAGCGAGTGTGGACACCTCATGCAGACCCTCTTCAACGACAGCGTCTATGTTCGCAAAAACGTTCGTAGCTATGAATTTGCCGAACAGCTCCTGATTGTTGCCGCTATTCTGCAGGATGTGGAACTGGGCAAGCAGATGTCGCTCTACGACGTCTTCACTCCAGAAGAGATGTACCGCATCTGGAGAATAGGTAATGCTTATTGGTATATTGGCTGGGGTGCCAGTGAGGCTACCGACAGCAAGATGCCCTATCTGCAGCGTAACCTCCTTAGGAAGATGATCCAGCAGGCCGACAGCTGCATCCTCTTGCCCAAGACCAATGTGCATCTGCGTTTTGGTCATGAGACGGTTCTACTGCCTTTCCTCTGTCTGCTCGACATCAATGGCTTCGGACTGGTTACCAACGATTTGGACCAGTTGGAACCTAAGGGGTGGATTAACTACCACGCATTCCCCATGGCCGGCAATGTGCAGTTCATCTTCTATCGCAAGAGTCCTGCCGACCGCGACCCACTCTTCAAGGTGTTGCTCAACGAGAACGAGGCGACGTTGCCGTTGCCCACCAAACAAGCACCGTACTATCGTTGGAGCGATTTCCGTAGTTACTATCTCAAGAAACTCGATGCTTATGAGAACTAAACAGATACGCCCCCTACTGATAGCCGCCGTGCTACTGCTGCTGGGCGCCATGCAGAGCGTGGCACAGTCTGTTTTTCCTATCATCGAGCGTGACCGCAGTTTTACTGCAGGCAATTACGGTGTCTATCCCGATAAAGACCTGCCCACGCAGACACCAGCCCCCAAGGGCTACCAGCCATTCTATATCAGTCACTATGGTCGTCATGGTTCCCGCTATCTGAACGACATGAAGGGCTATAAGGAACCCTACAAGACCTTGCAGCAGGCCGACTCGTTGGGTAAGTTGACAGAGGCCGGAAAGATGGCGTTGCGAGAGATCAAGGCGTATATCGATGACGCTGAGGGACGTTGGGGCGACCTTACCGATTTTGGTACTCAACAGCAGTGCGCCATTGCTCACCGCATGTTGCAGAACTACCCCATGGTTTTCCGGAGCGGTGCCTTTGTCGATGCCCGTAGCACCATCGTTACCCGTTGTGCGCTCTCTATGGGTGCTTTTGTGTTGCAACTCATCAAGGAACGTCCCAAGCTGCAGGTATCCATGTCCAACACCTTTAGCGACATGTGGTATATGAACTATCAGAACAAGGCCCTGCGCGATAGTGCTACGAATGCCCATGCACAAAAGGCGATTAATCGTTTTGTTGCCAAACGTTGGAGGGACCATCGTCTGAGCGGCCTGTTCTTCAACGACTCTGCCTACGTCAAGCAGCATGTCGATTTGTTATGGACGGTGTATTACATGATCAAAGCATCACTCATCCAGCAGAACTCGCAAGAAGGACAAGGACTCAATCCGTTGCTGTCTGTCTTTACGAGTGAGGAACTTTATGTCTTCTGGCAGGTGGAGAATGCCTGGAGCTATCTCCATTCAGGCTTCTGTACAAGGAATGGTGGTATGCAACCCTATACCCAGCTGAACCTCTTAGGCAAGATTATCTCTGAGGCAGACAGTATCATTGCCAGTAAGCAGCATGGTGCCTCCCTGCGCTTTGGTCATGAAACCGTTCTCCTGCCACTGGTCTGTCTGATGGGCATCAATGGCTACGACCTCAAGACTGGTAATCTTGACGAGCTCGAGCCCAAGGGATGGTGGGCTAATCAGGTGTACCCGATGGCTGGCAATCTCCAGATAGTGTTCTATCGTAAGAATGCTGCCGACAAGGACCCACTCATCAAGGTACTGCTCAACGAAAAAGAGGCTACGCTACCCTTACCGAGCGACTTAGCCCCTTATTATCGGTGGAGTGATTTCCGCAGCTTCTATCTGAAGCGGATAGCCGCTGGCGAATCAGCTCTTGGCATTAAACGCTAACGCATAGACGCGCATCTGTTTGACCATCGCCAGCAGACCATTGCTGCGGGTGGGCGACAGGTGTTCTTTCAATCCAATCTCTTCGATAAAGTACAGGTCAGCATCCAGTATCTCCTGAGGAGTGTGACCCGACAGCACGCGAATCAGCAGTGCCACGATGCCTTTTACAATCAGTGCATCGCTCTCTGCCGAGAAGTTTATCTTCCCGTCAATATAGTCGGCCTGCAACCACACGCGACTCTGGCAACCGTCAATGAGGTTGCTCTCTATCTTGTACTTCTCGTCCAGCGGCTCCTGCTCGTTGCCGAGGTCAATAAGCAGCTGGTACTTGTCCATCCAGTCGTCCAGACCAGAGAACTCGTCAATAATCTCGTCTTGTATCTCGTTAATTGTCATCATTGTCTTTCGTTATTTCGTTATTTCGTTATCTCGATATTTCGATATTTCGATATTTCGATATTTCGATGTTTCGACTTTATTCCTTAATAATCTTGAACAGTTTATCGCTGGGGCGCACCTTCTCTGGTACTTTGATGCTGACGCGGGTGCCTTGCTGAGCCGTCTGAATAGCCGACGTGTCATCGTGAATCTCATCAACGGTGACGTACAGCGCTCCTGTCGTCGGACCCGTGATGAGCATCTTGTCACCTACGGAGAAGGTGTCGGCCTCGACGGTAAACTCCGCCACGCCCAGCTTCGAGAAGTACTTCACACCCTTGCCGATATACTGTTTCTTTTCTGTGGCGTTCGAACCGTAATTCGCGTTCCACTCGCCTAACAGCTGCCCTTGGTAGTAGCCGTCCCAGAAACCGCGGTTGAAGACGGTGGCCAGACGCTCGTCCCACGCATCCTTCTTCTCTTCGGTAAAGGTGCCGTCCAGCACACTCTGGATGGCCTCCTTGTAGCACTGCACCACGGTGAGCACATATTCAGGACCACGTGCACGACCTTCTATCTTGAAGACACGCACGCCCGACTGCATCATCTTATCGATGAAGCGGATGGTCTTCAGGTCCTTGGGCGACATGATGTATTTATTGTCAATCTCCAACTCTGTACCTGTCTCGCGGTCGGTGACGATATAGCTTCTGCGACAAATCTGCATGCAGGCACCACGGTTGGCCGAGCGTCCGGTATTGTCCAGACTCATATAGCACTTGCCGCTGACAGCCATACACAAGGCACCATGACAGAACATCTCGATGCGCACCAGCTCTCCGCTGGGCCCACATATATGCTGTTCCTCTATCTGACGATAGATATCTGCTACCTGTTCCATCTTCAGCTCACGGGCCAGCACTACCACATCCGCAAACTGTGCATAGAACTTCAAGGCCTCAATGTTCGAGATGTTCAGTTGCGTAGACAGGTGAACCTCCACACCCTTTTGACGACAGTACTGCATCACCGCAATATCGCAGGCGATGACCGCACTGATCTCTGCCTCCTTGGCGGCATCGATAATCTGGTGCATCAGCGGGATGTCCTCGCCATAGATAATCGTGTTCACCGTCAGGTACGACTTCACGCCGTGCTCCTTACAGGTGGAGGCTATCTCACGCAGGTCGTCGATGGTGAAGTGGTTGGCGGAGTGCGAACGCATATTCAACTGTTCCACACCAAAATACACCGACCCTGCACCTGCTTTCAGCGCTGCCGCCAACGAGTCGCGGCTACCCACTGGCGCCATAATCTCATAGTCTGTTATCTGATTCATGCTGCAAAATTACGAAGAACTCCGCAAATAGCCAAATTTTGCAAACGTTTACGGACTATTTAGCCCTGTTTTTGGTCTCTAATTGGAAATTATAGGCTACTTTTGCAGCAGAAAACCAAAACAATGCTAATGATGAAAAAGTGTTTACTCGGTCTTATGGCCATCCTGTTTACCGTCTCTTCAAATGCAGCAGTGCCAACCTTCATTCAGAAGTTTGGCGGCTGGTTCGAAAGTGCCTATGTCATGTGGGACAAGACTGCAGGATATGATTACGACGTTTATATTGCTCCTGCCTCAACTGATTCTTGGACGAAGTTGGACAATGAATTGGTACGTGAGTATCCTACTTATGGACGTGCTGATGCACTGGGGCTGAAGGCTGGCAGCTATCAATTCAAGGTTGTGGCCAAGGCCAATGGCTCTGAACAGGGTTCCGGCGTTACTGACGCTTTCGAGGTGAAGGCCCATGACCGTTCTGGTTTTGCTCATGTAGGCATGACCGACGGCATTGGCGCATACAAGAACGATGGTACGCTGAAGGATAATGCCAAGGTACTGTATGTCTGGGCTGACAATGCCAAGACCATCACATGCGATGTCGTTACCAACAGCAAGGGAGCTACAACGACGGGTGTGGGTTTGCAAGATATTGTGTACCTCTATCAGAAAGGCTATGACACTACCCCGTTGGTTATCCGTATCATCGGGACTATCAAGGCTGATGATATGGACCGCTTCGATTCTTCCGAAGAGGGACTGCAGGTGAAGGGTAAAAGCAACTATTCGCTGGTACCCATTACCTTTGAGGGTGTGGGCAACGATGCGGCCATCTCTGGCTTTGGCATCTTGTGCCGTAACGCTTCCAGTGTAGAGTTCCGCAACTTCGCCATTATGCTTTGCATGGATGACTGTCTGTCGCTCGACACCAGCAACTCCAACATCTGGGTTCACAACATGGACTTCTTCTATGGTAACACAGGTGGCGACAGCGACCAGGCCAAGGGCGACGGTACGGTTGATATCAAGGGCAAGTCGAAGAACATCACCGTCAGCTATAATCACTTCTATGACTGTGGTAAGACTAGCCTTGGTGGTATGAAGAGTGAGACGACAGACTGTTGGATGACCTATCACCATAACTGGTTCGACCATTCTGACTCTCGCCATCCGCGCATCCGTACTGCTTTCTATCATGTCTACAACAACTACTTCGATGGTGTGTCTAAGTATGGTGTAGGTGTAACTAGCGGTGGCTCGTCATTCGTTGAGGCTAACTACTTCCGCAATTGTAAGTATCCGATGCTCATCTCCAAGCAGGGCACTGATGCTGAGGGTGATGGCACCTTCTCTGGTGAGGATGGTGGTGTCATCAAGGCTTACAACAACAAGATTGATAATCCCCGCAAGCTACAGTATTATCAAGAAGGTCAGACCGATGGTGTCTGGGATGCTGTATTGGTCACAGAGCGCAATGCTACTGTTTCGGCTACGGCCTTCTCTGGTGGTACGGAATATAACAATGCTGCTGACGAGAAGGCTCGCACCACCTATATGGAAAACCTGATGGACGACCCTGCTGATGTCAAGGCAATTGTCAAGGGCTCCTATGGTGCAGGCCGTATGCAGCATGGCGATTTCAAGTGGTCGTTTAAGAACGCCGCACAGGACGAGAACTACGGCGTTATCACTGAACTGAAGACAGCCTTGCAGAACTACAAGTCTACGTTGGTGGGCTTCTTCGGTGGTGTGACGATTGGCAATGGTGGTGCTACGGCTACTGTTGACGGTGGCGACGGCAAGGGAATCTCTGAGGAGGAGAACGACAGCTATCTTCCCAGCTGGGTTAGCGGCGGTGGAGGCGGTGGAGGAACCACTACCGGCAAGTATGTCATTGGCACCTCTGACTCTTATTTTTGGTTCAACGAAGGCAATGCTACCCAGTATGCAGCATATGTTGCCAACGGAACATTCACAACCAATGGTACTGCTAACCCCACCTACGAGGTTAAGAAGAGTGATGGTACTTCTTGCTCCGACTATGTAGGTTCTGTGCGTCTGACTCCGGACCAATATTTCACCGTCTATTATGCTGACGGCATCTGCACAGCCAATTTCTATGTCTCTGGCAATGGTTCACAGAAATGGAAGATGGAGACGTCAGTCGATGGCACTACTTGGACGGCTGCAGGTACTGTAGAGGGGAAAGCAGCTGCACATCCTACTTGTAATATCAGTACTGATGGTGATACTAAGTATGTGCGTATCACCAATACTGCCAGTGGTACTCGCGACCTGCAGGGCGTTAAGATTGCTACGCCAGACAACGGAACAGGCATTGCTCGAATGACGAATGAAAAATCACAAATGACGAATGGTCTCTACGACCTCATGGGCCGTCGCGTGACCACGCCACAAGTAGGTAAACTATATATCCTGAATGGTAAGAAGATGATTTTCAGGTAAATCGTATAATACTACAACAAACTAACTACTAAGATGAAGGCGGATGGGACGCGATGTCCTGTCCGTTTTTTATTGTTAAAAAAGTCGGTAGTATCAATATTATTTTGTACTTTTGCAACGATGAAGATGAAACGACTTCTTTTTCTGTTCCTGCTGGTTGTGCTGACGCCTGTTGCGGCGCTGGCACAGTATGACTTCCTGACGGCCCATCGCGGAGTCATCAAGGGTGGCTACGACTTCTGGGTATATCAGCCTGAGGACTATTACTACTCTCAGGAACAGACACCGGTGGTTATCTTCCTCCACGGTGCCAGTCTCTGTGGTCGCGACATCAACCGCTCACGGCGCTACGGACCGTTGGACGCCATTGTGCGTGGTCGCGAGATACCGGCTTTGGTCATCGTTCCGCAGAATCCTGGTGGTTCGTGGAACCCCAAGAAGATACTCGACGTGCTGGATTGGACGCGTCAGCACTATCCTTGCGACTCTACGCGCGTCTATGTGCTGGGCATGTCGCTAGGCGGCTATGGCACGATGGACTTTGCCGGTACCTATCCCGACCGTGTGGCTGCAGCTCTCGCCATGTGTGGTGGCAGCACGCTACGCGACGTGCAGCCCTTGGGACAGGTACCCCTGTGGATTATCCATGGCACGGCAGACCGTGCCGTTAACGTCCGTGAGTCGAAAAAGGTAGTTGCAGCCTTGGAGGCTGAGCATAACGACAGTCGCCTGCGCTACGACTGGTGGCAGGGTGCCAACCATGGTGCTCCCGCCCGTGTGTTCTACTTGAAGAAGACCTATCAGTGGCTGTTCTCCCATTCGTTGCGTGAAGAGAGGCGCCCGTTGCATCGTGACATCACCATTGATCGTAGCGAACTGAAGAACGCCTATACCGATATGATGAAGAATGCGCCCAAACCGGAAGTTATTGATGGAGAGGAGGATGAGCTATGACACGTAGGAAAAAGATTGTCATCACCATCCTCGCTATCGTGGTGATACTCCCTATCCTCGCTATAGCTGCTATCGGCATTTTAGCAACCCTCTTCCCTTCGCAGCAGCATACCTTTACCCACAAACTGATGCTGCCGATGACACCTGTCAAAGATCAGGGCGACACAGAGCTCTGCTGGGCCTATGCTATGTTAGCCACCATCGAAACGGAGCACATCCTGCGTGGTGACTCTGTCAACCTCTCTCCCCAGTACCTGGGGCGCATGCTGAAGAAATACCAAAGTTCCAAGTTTAAGAATTCAGGTTTCAAGTCCACCGAGCGCGGCATGGGGCAGACGGCCCTCAACCTGTTGGAACGCTATGGGGTGGTGGGTTATGATGTCATGCCCGATGATGCTACTGCAGACCTGCCAACACCCAAGAATGTCTATATGCTCGGTGCCAAGTACACACCGTTGGAGTTTGCCCACAGCGTCTGTGCCCCTGATGAATATATTGGACTGACCAGTGTTCCCGATTCGCCGTATTATCAGAAGATTGTTGTGCCCATTCCAGACAACTGGGAGCATAACCGCCTATTGAATATCCCCCTCGACTCGCTGCGTCGCCACGTCAACCGTGCCTTGCACCATCGTCATCCGGTATGCTATGAGAGCGTCGCACACGCTATGTGTATAGTGGGTATAGCACGTGACGAGGAGAATCATCCTTATTACATCATGAAGAATTCGTGGGGTACCAATCAACCACATGATGGTTTGGTTTATGTGCCCGTGCGTAATCTCTGGCGCGACGTCGCCGCCATCTATATGACCAAAGAAGCCTACTCGCTGGAGTAGGCTTCCTTTTTTCTGTCGTTATTAAGTTATTACACCTGCTTTATTTGTTCAGTTTCCAGGTGACACCATCCTTGGTGTCTTTAACCTCGAAACCGGCGGCAGCAAGCTCGTCGCGAATCTTGTCACTGGTGGCCCAGTCCTTATCGGCCTTAGCCTTAGCGCGGAGTTCCAGAACCATATCCATCACCTTGCCGAAAGCAGCCTCGCGCTCATCGTTAGTACCACTCTTCTCGGCCTTCAGACCAAGGATGTCCTCAGCAAAGAGGTGCATGGTGTCCTTGAGTTCTTTCAGACACTCGGCACAGATGGTTGCCTTGTGGTCGGTCAGCTTGTTGATAACCGTGCAAGCCTCAAAGAGCGCGCTGATAACCTGCGGTGTGGCCAGGTCGTCGTTCATGGCGTCGTAGCACTTCTGGCGCAGAGCCTTAACGACCTTCTCTGTCTCGGCATCGCACTTGTCTGCAACCTGAATACGATCGAGATCGGCAATACTATTCATAAGTTTCTCAAGTCCCTTCTCAGCAGCCTGTAATGCTTCGTTTGAGAAGTCAACAGTTCCGCGATAGTGGGCCGAAAGCACAAAGAAACGGATGGTCATAGGACTATATGCCTTCTCCAGTTTCTCATGATTACCAGTGAAGAACTGCTCCAGGGTGATGAAGTTGTTATACGACTTACCCATTTTCTGACCGTTGATGGTCAACATGTTGTTGTGCATCCAGTATTTTACAGCGGGGTGACCCATCGAAGCTTGGGCCTGAGCTATCTCGCACTCATGGTGTGGGAATACCAGGTCCATACCACCTCCGTGGATATCAAATTCTTCGCCCAGATACTTGCGGCCCATAGCGGTACACTCACAGTGCCAACCGGGGAATCCGTCGCTCCAAGGCGATGGCCAGCGCATGATGTGCTCAGGCTGTGCCTTTTTCCATAGGGCGAAGTCGGCCTGATTGTGCTTTTCGCCTACACCGTCGAGTTCACGACTGGCGTCCTTGATGTTCTCGAGGCTGCGGCCTGACAGAATTCCGTACTTAAACTTCTTGTTGTATGCCTCGATGTCGAAATAGATGGAGCCGTTCGACTCGTAGGCGAAACCGTTGTCCAGAATCTGCTGAACCAACTGTTGCTGTTCGATGATATGCCCAGTGGCGTGTGGTTCGATGGATGGGCGCAGCACGTTCAGCATGTCCATATACTGGTGGTAGCGGTTGGTGTAATACTGTGCTATCTCCATGGGTTCCAGCTGCTCCAGACGAGCCTTCTTTGCAATCTTGTCCTCGCCCTCGTCGGCATCGTGCTCCAGATGACCTACGTCTGTTATATTTCGCACGTAGCGTACCTTATAACCTAGATGTCTCAGGTAGCGGAACACGAGGTCGAAGGTGATGGCAGGACGGGCGTGCCCAAGATGGGGGTCGCCATAGACCGTGGGACCACAGACATACATGCCCACATTGGGGGCGTGCAACGGCTCGAAGCGCTCCTTCTGGCGCGTCAGCGTATTATAGATAACAAGTTTTGATTCCATATTACTTTCGTTTAATTGGGCGCAAAGGTACAAAAAAAAAGTGAAAAGTGATTGCAGAGTTGCAATTTTTCACTTTTCACCCTTTACTTTTCGCTTATCCTACCCTCGTGCCATTTTGTAGATTGCCTCCATATCCTCGGCCTTCAGCACCTTCAGGGCACCACAGGTAGAGGTATAGTTGCGACTGCACTTGCGTGTCATCTCCTTGATTTCCTCGTCAGTGATATCCTTGCCGATAAGTTCCTTGATATTGATAGGCATGCCAATGGCATGGTAGAAGCGCTCCATAGCCTGGATACCTTTCTCGGCTGTACCTTCGGGGTCGGTAAAGTCGTTGGGTACATCCATCACGTTGACGGCAAAGCGCACAAAGCGACGCAGATTCTCATGCATAGTGTAGCGAGCCCAACTTGGCCAAATGGCAGCAAGACCAGCACCATGGGTGACGTCGAACATACCACTGAGCTCATGCTCCAACTGGTGGGTAGCCCAGTCTTCCTGAACGCCCTTGCCTAGCAAGCCCCAATGGGCTACACTGCCGCCCCACATGATCTGGGCGCGATAGCGGTAGTCTTCAGGATTCTTCAGTACGGCAAACACAGCATCCTTAATGGTACGCAATGTAGCTTCGGCTAGATTGGTGGTCAGGTCCATGTCGTCGTCCTTGGTGAAGTAACGCTCGAAGATATGCATCATCATGTCGGTAACACCTGCTGCCGTCTGGTAAGGTGGCAAGGTCATTGTACGACATGGGTTCATGATGGCAAACTTGGGACGTGACAGATTGTTGGAGTAGCCCAGCTTCACGTCACCGTCCTCGTTGGTGATGACGCTGGCTTCGCTCATCTCACTGCCTGCAGCAGGGATGGTAAGTACAGAGGCTACAGGCAGCATGGTCTTAGGCTCTGCCTTACCCAGATAGAAGTCCCACACGTTGCCCTCATAAGGCACTCCATAGGCAATACACTTAGCCGAGTCGATGACGCTACCGCCACCCACAGCTAGGATGAAATCGACGCCCTCCTTGCGGCAGAGGTCGATGCCCTGCTGAGCTAGTGACAGGCGAGGATTGGGTACCACGCCACCCAACTTGATGAACTCAACGCCACCGGCTGCCAGCAGTCCGCAGATTTTGTCGAGAAGACCAGATTTCTCGGCACTCTTGCCACCATAGTGTACCAGCACCTTCGTGCCACCATACTTCTTCACCAGCGTAGCTACCTGCTCTTCACTCTCTTTGCCAAAAACCACCTCTGTCGGTGCATAGTAATTAAAGTCTTTCATATCTTTAATGTTTAATTTTCAATGTTTAATGTTTAGAAGTTCACGCTCACGCCACCCATAAATGTAGCACGGGGCATGGGATAGCCGAGGTTGATCTCGTAGCTTTGTGCCAACAGGTTTTCACCACGCGCCCAGATGCTGAGGACTTTCGTGGCAGCATAGGTAACGCTGGCGTTGACCAGACAGAAGTTCTCCTTGGTTTCGTTAGCGCCCACCTCGGTATAGAGATTGTTCACATACTGCACGCCCAGCGTAGCCAACCACTTGTCCTTACGGTAGTCGACACCCAGATAGCCCGTAGCCTCTGGAGCCGCCACTATTTTCTCCTTCATGTGCAGGTACGATGCGTTGGCATTGATGTTGAAGCAGGAGCAGACAGGGTATTTTGCTTCTAGTTCAATACCCCAGTTCTCGATCTCGCCTGTGTTCACATTCTGCATATTGATGGTCTGAATCAGGTTGTCAGCCTTGATATAAAAGAGGTTGGCACCATAGGTGAAGCCACCATTCAGACGATGACGCCACGACAGCTCGTAGTTCCATAGGCGCTCGGGCTTTAGGTCTTCGTTAGCTGACTTATAGAGGAACATCTCCTTGGGATTAGCACGACGGAAACCTTTGCTGACCATCGCCTTCACCTCGCCAGTAGCCATAGGACGGACAACGACACCTGCCTGAGGAATCCATTCACCGCCAGCGATAGAGTGGTGGTCGTAGCGCAGTCCGGCATCTATGGTGAGCCAGTCGGTCAGGTCTTGGCGGAAATCCACATAGGCAGCAATGCCGTTGGCACGTGAGTTACAACTCTGCATCAGACGCTGTGGGGTGGTCACCTCCTCGTCGGTCTCACGATTGGTATAGTAGGCACGTCCATAGAGATGCTGGTAGTCAACGCCAACAGTGGTGCGGTTGCCTGCAAACAATTGGGCTGACTGGTAAAGGGAGATGCCGGAAACAGCATCCTTCGAGCGGAACAGGTCAGTCTGGGGCTTGCCGCCCTCCGCATTATAGCCATCGTTGATCTTATGACGTCCGAAGTTGGAATAGGCACTCAGCGCACCACTGGTCCAGCCGTAGTTGTTGGTCAGTGCTATCGATACCTCACCACGGGTGATATACTGGTCGTTCTCCAGCTTCAGCTGGGTGGTAGCACCAGGGTTTGAGGCATTCCAGTGTGTCACGTTACCACTCAGTGAGGCGCTCCAATTCTCGTTGATGTCATAGCCCAGCTTCAGGAAGCCGCCATACTGCTCAAAGCCCATATTTGGGCGATGGTTGTCAGTACGGCCATACTGTGCGGCAACGGTACTGCTGAACTTACCACTACGTACTTGGTTAGAAGCCTCGACCTGTACGGTACCATAGCTGCCCACAGCGATGTTGGCCTGTGTCGATGTTCCCTGGCTATAAGCAGGACGACGTGTTACGATGTTGATGACACCACCCATGGCATTAGAGCCATAGAGCACACTGGCAGGACCACGCAACACCTCCACACGGTCGGCCATCATCGTTTGATAGCTGTCGCTGAGGGGATGGCCATAGATGCCCTGATACTGTGGATGCCCATCGATGAGCACCATCAGCTGTCCTGTGCCACCCGATACACCACGAAGACTGATGCCTCCTGCGGCACCCGTTGATACGCCATAGCCTATCATGGAGCGTGAGGTGACAAAGAGTCCTGGCACCTGTTGCATCACGGTAGGCAGGATGCTCGTCTGGTGCTCTTTGGTGAGGGCTTCGCGATTAATCACTGTTACTGTCATGGGCAGGTGACGCACGTCTATTGCATTGCGTGTACCTGTCACTACCACCTCTTGCAGAGCCAAAGAGTCAGCGGTCTGCGCATGTGCGACCGTTGCTGTCAGTGCTACGATAGCAAGGGATATCATTTTTTTCATTTCTCTAATAAGGTTTTATGTTGTGAATTACATAAGAAATGGACTACGATGTGTACCGTAGCCCATTTTTTATAGACAAACGTGGAACATCTTTTTACTTTACATACTCTGCAAAGTCGGTCAGGTGCATGTCGCCCTTGCGAGCCAGCGTGTCGTGCATGGCGAAGGCGGCAGTGAGGTTATGACGGGTCTGACCCATCTTCGAAATCTTCAGGTAGTCCCACAACAGCTGCTTGTAGTCGGGGTGTGCACAGTTCTCGATGATGCACTCAGCACGCTGTGCAGGCGACTTGCCACGCAGGTCGGCAATACCCTGTTCGGTAACGATGATGTTGACATCGTGCTCTGAGCTGTCCTGATGAGAAACAAAAGGAACAATCGACGAGATGACACCACCCTTAGCCGTAGAAGGACAGGTGAAGATAGAAAGGTAGGCGTTGCGGATGAAGTCACCCGAACCACCGATACCATTCATCATCTTCGTACCGCTGATGTGGGTAGAGTTGACGTTACCATAGAGGTCGGCCTCGATGGCGGTATTAATGGCGATGACACCTAAGCGGCGGATGATTTCAGGCGAGTTAGAGATCTCGCTCTGGCGCAGTGTCAGGTGCTGCTTCATGTAGTCCATATTGTCGTAAACCTGCATCAGACAGTCGTTAGAGACGGTCAGCGAGCAGGCGGAAGCGTCCTTCACACGACCATTGAGCATCATCTCGATGACAGAGTTCTGGATAACCTCCGTGTAGATGTTGAAGTCGGGCACGTGCTTGTCCTCACCCAAGGCGCCAAGGATGGCGTTAGCGGTAGAGCCCACACCACTCTGCAAGGGCAGGAACTCCTTGGGGATACGACCCTTGTGCATCTCCTCCACGAGGAACTCAGCAGTCAGGAAACCAATCTTATCGGTAACGGGGTCGCTGTCCTTGAAGGCACGGGCCTCGTCAGGGATGTTACACTCTACGACACCCACCACCTTCTCCTTGGGGATAGACACATAGGGCACACCGATGCGGTCGCTCACCTTCTCAATCATGATGGGCTTGCGGTAAGGGGGATCCAGAGGCTCATAGACGTCGTGGATGAACTTGGCGTTGGGGTTGTGGAACGAGTTGAGCTCCAGGATGACATGCTTGGCCAGACGGGCTGCTGTAGGAGAGATACCACCAGCGGCAGTCAGGAAGACATGATAGTCGTTGCCCACTTCTTCGATGTCGCAAACCTCCAAAATCGCCCAATCCAACGGACCATAGAAGCCATAACGCAGCTCCTGGGCCATGTGACTCAGGTGCAGGTCGTTGTAGGGAATCTCACCCAGATTGACGTGCTTGCGGAAGTCGGGGTTGGTGGTGTAGGGAGCACGATAGAGGATAGCCTGTGCATTGGCCAGGTCACCATCGGTCGACTGTCCGGTAGAAGCGCCCGTGAAGATAGCCACCTTGAACTCGCGGCCAGCCTCGTGCTCAGCCACAGCAATCTTTGCTAACTCCTTGGTGGTAGCCTTAGCCACACCGGCAGGCGTAAAACCACTCATGGCGATATGGTCGCCATTCTTAATCAGTGCTGCAGCCTCTGCAGCAGTCATACGTGTATAAGCCATAATTAGTATAAATTTGCAAATTTGCCTGCAAAGGTACAAATTAACAAGCAAAAAGCCAAAAGAATTATTATAAATATTCAATCAAGACGTCCCAGACAGCGATGATATGACAGACGGAACCTGCAAGGACGAAGAAGTGGAACACGGAGTGCATATACTTCTTCTTGTGTAGTGAGTAGAAGAGTGCGCCCGTGATGTAGCAGACCCCCTCAGCGACAATCCACACGAAGGCGGCCGTGGAGACGCTGTCAATCAAGGGTTTGAAGGCTACCAGCACGCTCAGTCCCATGCCGATGAAACAGAATGTCTCAACGTTGGAGTGCTCCTTCAATCGGATAAAGCTGATAATGGTACCTACAATGGCACAGACCCACACAAACGAGAACAGCGACCACCCCCAATAGCCTTGGGTGCGCAGGGCAATGAGTGTCAGTGGGGAGTAGCTGCCTGCGATGTGCCAGTAGATGGCAGCATGGTCCCATTTGCGGAACCGTTCACGCCATTTGGAACGCAAGGGAACGGCGTGATACACCGTTGAGGCCACGTACGACCCCATCATGCCAAACAGATACAGACAGACGCCCAGACGAGCCCACGGGTTGTCACCCCTGAACGACAGCCACAGAAATATGGCGCCAAAGACAGCCCCCATGACGATGCCTCCGGCATGCGACCATGAGTTCCATAATTCTTCCTTGTGAGTGTACCTGATAGCCATATTGCGACGCCACACTCTGCCCTTTAGGTCAGAGAACGGCTGCAAAGATACATAATAATTATGAATTATGATGGCATCGCCACACTTTTTTCAAAAAGAATTATATTAATAACCCAAGGTTATTCGGCAATAAGGCACGCTTATTGTTCAATAATGTACGTTTAAAGCTAGCAATCGTCTGCATTAAGTGATTTTATTGATTCCCAGTTAGGGAATTTTAGATTCCCAAGCAGGGAGCAAAATATTCCCAGTCAGGGAAAAACGTTTGTTATTCCTATCTGTTTGTGTCACATACCAGTCCCTAGACACGCCTGAGCCTTAATGGCCCTATTAGTTGTTATTAGAAGTTCAGGACAATCGTCGCCTCCTGTCCCACC
>CAMJIA010000027.1 GCA_946405695.1 uncultured Prevotellaceae bacterium
TGGCAGCCCACTGACAGCATCAAACGGTGGAACCGCACGGCGTATTTCGTGGACAGTAAGCGTCTCCGCGATTACGAAAAAACACAGAATTTCTTCTCTTGTTCCGCATTTTTCCATAACTTTGCAGAAAACACAGTAAAAAAACTCTAAGATTTATAAAACACTTATTATGAAGAAGATTTTTTCATTCGTTTTGTTGACTTGCGTGGCAAGTCTCCCTCTGTTGGCTCAACCCAAGATAGTTGCTCATCGTGGTTATTGGAAAACTGAGGGGAGTGCTCAAAACTCCCTTACCAGTCTACAGAAAGCCAATGATGTTGGTTGTTATGGATCTGAATTTGACGTGTGGATTACTACGGATGGAGTACCCGTTGTCTTCCACGATGCCGTATGGGAAGGATTGAAGATTGAGGATTCCACTTACCCTCAATTGCAATTCCGCCAATTGGGCAATGGCGAATTTCTGCCTACCCTGCAACAGTATCTGCAATTAGGCAAATCATTACCCGACACCCAACTGATTCTGGAAATCAAGCCTCATAGCTCACAAGAACGTGATGATAAGGTAACAGAGACTTGTGTGAAACTGGTGAAGCAACTTGGATTGGAGGCACAGACAGAATACATTTCTTTCAGCAAGCGTGTTTGCCAACGTCTCCATGAGATGGTTCCTGATGCAAAAAATGCTTACTTGACAGGAGACTTGTCCCCCAAGGAAGCCAAAGAGCAACTGGGAGTGAATGGCGTTGACTACAACCAAGGCGTCTTCAAGAAACATCCCGAATGGCTTCAAGAAGCTCACGACAATGGCATGGAGGTCAATGTCTGGACGGTAGATGGTGAGGAGGCATTACGTGCACATGCCACAACAAAGGGTATTGATATCATCACCACGAACGAACCGGAAGTTCTGGAGAAAGTCATTTTCGGCAAATAATTGTTGAGAGTAAAGAAACTCTTTTTCTATCAATTACTTATATAGATAATACTTTCTGGAAACTTTGCGGAAGGATTCTGCATCTTTGTACCAATAGTCGCGAATATCGGACCAACGGTGACTTCGAGCAAATGTCTCACGGATATAGGAACTTCCACAAACCTTATCGAACATAGCATACCGACCTTGATTGGCTTGCTCAAATACTTTATGGTCGGGATAGAGGCGAGCTTCCTCCTGCATCAAAAGGAAATTGAGATCACTTAAGGGAGCCTTACTATAATCGGCAAAATGGATTTGCACGCCCTGCACCTGCTCTCCCTGAAAGACTGCATAGAAAGGTTTTGCATAGATGGGACGGAAAGTAACTCCTGGTATATGGAGAGCATTCATGGCATCCGCAAACTCGTCAGCACGGATCCAGGGCGCTGCTACCATCTGGAAAGGAATCGTATAGCCAACCCCAATACTCATGTAACTGAATTCTCCCAAAATGCCTGTCGCAGGATAAAAATAAGGAGAAATGGCATTTGGAATATGAGGAGACGACGGAACCCATTGCAGGCCTGTTGCAAAATAATTCATCTTTCGCTTCCATCCTTTCATCTTAACTACCTTCAGATTGCACTGCACTCCTCCTTTCAGCATCCGTTCACCATTGAGCAGGAGAGCAAGTTCGCCACATGTCAAACCATAGACGTAAGGAATCGAGAACTGGCTTACAAAGGAAAAGCACCCCTCCTCCACCACGTTTCCTTCCACTTTCAGCCCGCCTAACGGATTCGGACGGTCCAAGACGATAAACTCTTTACCATTCTCTGCTGCTGCCTCCATTGCAAGTCCCATCGTACTGATATAAGTGAAAGAACGGCATCCAATGTCCTGAATATCATAGACAAGCACATCTATGTCAGCCAGCATCTCAGGGGTAGCCTTGCGTGTCTTGCCGAAAAGCGAACGCACAGGCAACCCTGTGGCTTGGTCGATAGAATCCGTTACCACAGCTCCCGCATGAGCATTTCCTCGAACACCATGTTCAGGGCCGAACAGAGCCACCATATTAACGTTGGGTGCCTGAGCCAACAAGTCGATATCAGAAACCATATCATTGTCCACTCCGGTGGGATTGGTAATAAGTCCCACACGTTTCCCTTCCAGCATACGGAAGTTTTGACTCTTAAGCACCTCGATGCCTGTCTTGATACGTATTTCCTGAGCTGACAGATTAAGATTCATCACTACTGTCAGCAAGAGCAAGAATGTCTTTTTCATTTGAGCGCATTTAATAAGTCATTATGAATTGTTCCATTGCTGGCCACCACAGCATTGCCTTCCAGTATGTCTTCTTTTCCTTCGTAATTTGTCACCTTCCCCTCCGCCTCTCTCACGATGAGCACGCCTGCCATGAAATCCCAGGGACCCAAATATTGCTCCAGCCATCCGTCCCATCGGCCTGATGCCACCCAACAGAGACTCAGAGCAGCGGACCCGTTCATTCGGATTGCTCCGCAGTAACCTGAGAAATGATCAATGAGCTTGAGGCCTTTGAGTGGTTCCGAAAAGCAGCAGACAAGAATGATAATGTAGCTCTTAAGAATGTCGCCAGGTATTATAGATTTGGTATTGCCACAGATAAAGATGAACGTAAGGCATTGGAGTATTATACAAAGTCTGCGAATCAAGGTTATATTGATGCAATAATTGAATTGGCGAATCTATATAGAAGAGGGTATTGTACAGAAAAAAATATTGATGAGAGTATCAAATGGTATGAAATAGCCATTTCTAAAGGTCATATTGAATCAATGCTTAATCTTGCGGAATTGTATACTGAATTGGGAGATACTCAAAAAGCGATTCATTATTACAAAAAAGCCGCAGAATCCGGAAATGAATCTGCGATCCTAAAACTAGGACAGATTTATGAAGAAGGTATAGGCATACCAAAAGAACACAATACGGCTGTATTTTGGTATAGGAAAGCAGCTGCAAATGGCAATGAAGATGCCAAAAAGAAACTTAAGCAGTTGGGATCCAATTGGATTGAAGATGGAAAAGTTGAGGACGGTTCTGATGAGAGTGAAAACTATGACATCGATGACAGTGACTTATTACCCTTTTAGCATATGAGACCAACGCTTGAATATATTATTGACAGGTTTAATTATTATAACCAACTCTGCTTCGATGGCAAATTAGTTATGCCACCGATAAAGCTGAATACACGGTATGCAGAAATGGGCGTAACCAAGAGCGAGTTCGTTTGGGATGAGAATGAAAAGTCATACCATGTCCGATATAGCATAGAAATTAGTATTCGGCGCGACTTGCCAGAGTATGAATACACGGATACACTTGTCCACGAAATGATCCATTATTAGATTGTTTAATTTGACAACATAGGTGGCCGTGAGGTTCCCTTTGGTTTTGAAAAGGATTTTTAGTTAAACATAGGCTTGTACGCTGCGGTCCGTTGAGGGTTGCAGCGTATCTTTTTTGAAGTTTCGCTTTCGCTCAACTTTTTGTTGTTCAGTAGTTCTGGTGTTGCAGTTCAGACATTAGCCCCGAATTCTCCTCGTTAGGCTCAATGGCTGTTGACTGTAGAGTCCTTAAAGTCCTTAGAGTTCTTAAGGCTTCTGAACTCCTCTCAACTTGCCAAAGTTGAGATTTTTGTTAAAGCAAAATAGCGGGCGAAGCCTGCAATAGTAATCGCAACATTATAGTGTAAGCAATCAGCTGGTCGCACATGTAGGCCGTGAACAGTAATCATTTATTGCTTTGTGAAATGTACTCCGTCGGGGTCTTGCCAAACAACTTCTTAAAGATTTTTGAGAAATAGTTTGGGTCTGTGAAACCTGTGGCATAGGCTGTTTCCGAAACATTGTTGCCTTCACGCAGCATCTGGCAGGCACGTTCCATACGCTGATGTCGGATATAGTCTCCCATAGACATATTCATCAAGCTTTTCATCTTAACATGAAGCAGGCTGCGGCTGATTCCCAGAGAAGTTGTAATGTCAGCTATTGAGAAGTCGCTATTACTGAGATTCTCTTCCACCAATTGTTTCATCCGCTGTAACAAATCGCGGTCGATGGCAGTCAGTGTCTCTGAGGACAAGTCGTCTGTCAGTGATGTTACGATTTCCTGCTGTCGCGAGTGGACAAGTTTAAGGATATTGCTGATCTGCATTTCCAGAATACCAATGTCGAATGGTTTTGATACATATGCGTCTGCTCCAGCGCGGTATCCGGTAGCCACATCGTCGCTCTCACTCTTTGCCGTCAGGAGAATGACAGGGATGTGTGAAGTGTCCATTGAGCCTTTCAACAGCCGGCATAGTTCAAATCCGTCCATCTCGGGCATCATGACATCACTGACGACGAGATGTATCATTTCACGCCGTGCTACTTCAAGGGCTTTCTTGCCGTTTTCTGCTGTCAGCACACGATAATGAGCCGACAACTGCTGCCGCAGGTAATCCAGCATTTCCTGATGGTCCTCCACAATCAGCAGAGTAACCCGGTTCTCATCATCACCCTCCGCCTCACCAAGGACCTGTCCATCATGTGAGACAGACCGCGCCATGTCAACCATACTTGTCTGCAGCCTGTAGTCGCTAATGGGTACCAACACCTTGTCTCCTGCTATACGGTTCTGTTCGTCGAAAGCATCGCTGCTTACACACAGCTTTACCCTGAATGTGCTTCCCTTGTTCACTTCGCTGATAACGCTGACTGAGCCTTTGTGCCCTTCTGCCATCCGCTTGACAAGCGAGAGCCCGATTCCCCAACCTGAAGATGTGGCATTATAGCCACGGCGTGTTTGATAATACCGGTTGAAAATATTGGCTAGTTCCTCTTTGACGATACCGATGCCGGTATCAGTCACTTCAATATTCAAGTATTCTTTCCCTTCATCGGCCTCGATTTGTCCGGTCACCGTCACTCTGCCGCCATCGGGAGTAAACTTCAGGGCATTGGAGAGAAGGTTGCCCACGATATGCTCTAAGTATTGTGGCGAAAACCACACTTGCTCGCCGTTGTCTTCCAACATGAGGACCAGCTTGATGTCCTTCTCACGGGCGGCTTCCCTGAATGGTTGGACAGCACGGCTGAGGAACTCCATAGGATTGCCTTGTTGTACGTAAAGATGGAAAGCATCGGTTTCCACTTTGTTGTAGGTGACGAGTTCATCGACCAATTGCTCTATCTTCTTCGTGTTTTTCAATGCAATTTCCAAATTGCGTTGTCCGTCGATGGGCAAATGCTGCTGTCTAAGGATATTCTTCAGCGGTGCGATAACTAGCGACAGTGGGGTCTTCAATTCATGTGACACAGACGTGAAAAATTCAAATTTTGCCTGGTCTATGGCCTTGATTTTCTCGTTTTCCATCTCCGCTAGCCTAATGGTCTCCCGGCTCTTCTGTCTGCTTCGGTAATAATGCCACATCAGCCAGATGATGGCTGAAAATATCAGCAGATAAATGAGCTTTGCCCACCATGATTGCCACCAAGGCGGACTGACAATAATTTTAAGTTGCCGTTCTGGACATTTGCTCCAGTCTTCCCCCATCTCATTGGCCCTGACGTGTAGAACGTAGGTGCCAGGAGCCAGCTGATAACCACTCAGCTGATGTTGTGCACCTACATCCCGCCAATCTTGGTCAATGCCATCCATGCGTATCTGGTAGCGTACAATACCTGCCGTCGCAGGACGTATGACGCCATAAGTAATAGTGAAGTGCCGCGCTTCATCGTACGTGAGCCTGAGCGTTTCGTTCTCATCCCCACTCCAATGTATTTTATGCTGCCTATTGCTTGCTTTCAGTTGTGAGGAGAGAAATGAAACCATCCCTTGTACGGTGCCAAAATAAAGCCGCCCATCGTGCCCCACCAGTGAAGAGGAGAAATTAAACTGGTTGGTGGGAAGACCATTGTCTGTAGTATATCGGGTGATGCGTTCATTCTTGATGTCAATCTTGATCAGCCCTTGGTTAGTAGAAACCCACAAGCAGTGGTCTCCATCTTCAGCAATGCTGCAGATGGTGTAGTGTGGCATTAGCCACCCTTTGCCAATGGCCTGTATTTGGTCAGCGTCCTGCTGTCTTATGAACTGCAGTCCGCTGATATTGGTGCCTATGAACATCGTGCCTCTGCTGTCTTCAAAGAGGCAAGTGATGTAATTGTCGTTCAGTCCGTTCTGTCCCTTTTTCCAGTGAGTTATCTTGCCACTTTTGCCATCAATGCGATATAAGCCGACGTCTGCCATACCTGCCCAGACGTTATCATTATGGTCAACGCACAGGGTGTAGACAAATCGGTTATCCAACTGCACATCGCCTGTTTTGACGAAAGTGTCAGTCGCTTTATCGTAATACCGCAAACCCTGCGTGGTGGCCAACCAGATTCGCCCGTTTTTCTGTCGTGCGATGTAAAATATGGCATCAGAGTCAAGCCCGCGTTCTCGAAGATAGCGACGAGTGGCACCAGTCTTCAGGTTGTAAAGGAACAGGCCATTGCGAAACGTACCAATCCATAAGATTTGCTTCTCTTTGTCATAATATAGGCTGTGTATGTTTTTGCCTAAATTTGGAATATTGGTGAAAGTCTGGCTCTCCCCTGTCTTCAGATTAATTTTCAACAGGCCGTCTCCTTCCGTTGACACCCATAGCATATCTGGTTCTGTTTCTATCATGGTCCGCAGAACACGTCCCTTTAGATAACCTTTTTCTGTTCCAGGCTGCATCCAACGAAAATTTAAGGCATCATTCAGCATGATGTCGACACCACCGAAGTATGTGCCCACCCAGCGGTTGCCCTCTTCATCGGACAGCAGTGCATAGACAGCGTTGTCACTAAGCAGATTTGGATGCAGTTGGTCATGACGCAGCACTTCTGTCGTCCCGTCGGCTTTAAGGATGAAAACTCCGTTTCCAGTACCAAAGCTGATATTGTGAACATCGTCTTCGTCTATGCACCGTACTAATTCTGAGGGGAAATAGACTTGCACCTCCTCTCTTCCCAAATCGATGCAACTGACCCCTTTGCCATTCCTGCCAATCCAAAGCCGGCCGGCATGATCCACCATCATCGGCACCACCCCGTCGGCTCCTGTCAGAAAATCCTTGTAATATTTGGTGTCAAGTTGGGTGAAGCGAGTCAACTTACGGTCGTAACGGCTGATGCTTGTATTCGATGCAAAGAAGAGGTTGCCTTGGGCGTCATTGGTTAGGGATACGATAAAACCGGCATCGGGGGTTGGCAACAATGTCAGTGAGTCGCCTCGCTCGTCAAACAAAAATAGTCCATTGCCTGCAAAGACAATCTTTCCCTCACTGGTTTCAGCTATGCTCAGTATATTTTCCCTGTCACTACTGTAAGTCCGGAAATCGTCTGTCTTAGGGTTATAGCGGCTCATGCCTTCTGGTGTGCAGACCCAAACGCGCCCACGACTGTCTGTGAATATTTTTTTCACGAAACTGTTGGCCAGCGACCTATTGTTCCCAAGCTCATGGTAGTAGCATCTCATCTCATATCCGTCGTAGCGCACCAGGCCATTGCGTGTGCCTATCCAAACATAGCCCTGCTTATCTTGAGCCAATGCCTCTACTTGCTTATGAGGCAAGCCCTCCTGACTTCCGATATGCTTGAAAAAATAACTGTAACCCATTACCGGAGAAAGCCCCGACAACAGGAAACCAAAAACCAAAAGACATTTATTTGCAATTCGTTTTACCACAGCACAAAGTTACACATTTTTTGGATATTCCATTCATCATTCACAAACAATCTACATTATTACGGTCATTGATTTCCTATTGTAAGCCTGCCTTGGATGAAAGTTGCTGTGGCAATATGCATCAGTCGGGGGTGTATCTTCGTATGTGAGAAGTGTGAGTGAAACACGATACGCAACTGACCATCATGGTCTGTAAAAAGGGAGTGATGACCACATCCAGCAAGACCGTTCCAACGGTGAAGTATTGGGTTCTTCTCTGATTTTGTCCAGACTGCATCTATCGTTGGGGCAGTTGCGTAACCGACAGCATAGTCCTGACTTTGATAGTCATTGGCTGAGTAGGTGAGATAGTATTGGCCGCCGTGCTTGATGACGAAGGGCCCCTCACAGACACGCCCCAACCGGCCTTCCCATGGCTCGGTGACATGGATACACTCGCGCAGCGTACCAGCAACCGGGGTCATAAGATTGCTATCGAGGCGGCATCGCCAAATGCAATTGCCATCTGTAAAGCGGACGAAGAAGAGCCATGCCGAACCATCATCGTCGAAAAAAACGCTGGAGTCGATGCATTTCTCGTCACCCAGCAGCGACTGCATCATCCGAGTGCCTTGCTGTCGGAAAGGGCCTAATGGAGAGTTAGCAACAGCGACATACAAGTGCTCATTGGCTGAGTAATACATATAATATCTGCCATTCTTATGGTAGACTTCCGGTGCCCAAAACCAGCGTTCTTCTGTCGTGTTCACTTTGGAGAGTGCCAGTCCTTGAAATTTCCATGTCTGCAGGTCTGTGGAAGTATAAACTTCTATGCCATCGGGGGAATGTGTGCCATAGGCATAGTAGACACCATCCTCGAATAGGATATATGGGTCGGCTAAAGGTGCAAGGCCATCCACCTTGTTTTCGGCAAAGACTATCCATGCCATCGTCAGGCATAGCCACAAAGAGATTTGTCTTTTCATTTGCGATTGAGTATCTTCCGGGTTTTGATGGTTCCGTCAGGCTGCCGCTCTCGGATAACCGTCAAAGGCAGACCTGGATAATAAGATGAAAGGTTCACGATACGCTCAATGGGGTAGAAAGTCTTTTCAACACTTCCAATGGCAGTATCTTCGGGTTTTTCTCCCAAACGTAGTTCCATCCAGGTCCACGGTTTGTCAGGATGGGCATCAGGGATGGATTCGGTATAAGGTGTTCCACTGCGATTGTCCACACATTCTATGGCAAAAGCCAACCTTTGCCCCACTGGAGGCTCCTGAAGTCCGAAGTCCGACCAGGGGATGGCTGTCTCAATGATGTAGTAACCGGAGCTTGATGATGTGGCAGTGCGCATTTTGAGGTCGCTGGGGCTGCCGTAGCTCCATCTGCCATCAGCACCATAGTAAGGACGCATCAGTGTTCCATTCCTTCTGATGCCAAACTTGTAGCAGCCTTGCTGTGGAAGTTCGTCACAGGTATCCTGCATATCGAAATAGAGTGTGATGGCATCACAGTCAGCTCCGTTAGGCACCTGCGTCCGGTCGCTTACACGCGTGAAGAAATATAGAGAGTCGGTATCGTAAGCCAAGTCTGCAGCAACTCGTGTTCCTGTTTGCGTCCCGAGAATCATCTGTGTGGCATTGCGCTTCAGATAGCCCTCACCATTGGTCAGTTTGCCGTCTATGACAGGATGGCCATATGGAGCCTGAAGTTGCCTGACTGGGTAGCCCTTTATCATTTCGATATTCCCTGCTATACCACTGACCGCTACTACAATTCCTGTATCAATGACAGCCAGTGAGTTCCATAGTCCCTCTTCATTAGCGCCAATGTTGAAAGGTACACTGACTGCTTTGAAGTCGCGGGCCTCGCTGTTGCCCACAGCCACACGCATCTGTGGATGACCGTCATGATTCAGTCCAGACTGATGACTCATCACCGTCTCACCCCACGGCAATACACGCAGATAAGGTGCGCCTCCCAGTGCCTTGGGAGCGAAATCAAGGTTATATGTTTTTTCTCTGTTCTTGTCTGTGCCACTTACCCAATAGTCATCAGCCCAGTTGTTGTCCAAGGTGGTGCGTACGGTTGTCGGATAGAAGTCAGTGAAGCCGGCTCCCCATCCATTATCTTCTATGATGACCACTATTTCCGAACCGTCTTTCAACAAAACGGGCGATGGCATACCGTCACGGTAATACTGCCTGAAGCTGATACGCTGCGGTTCTGTCCACGATAGTCCACCGTCGAAGGAGCGGCAAAGTGATATCTGCTGCTCGCTACTGTTGGTGAAAGGGCTCTCATCGGCAAAGTATAACTGCAGTTCGCCCGAAGGTAGCTGGAGCATTGACGGCTCCCAACAGCCGTCACCCCAAAGGTGGCTGGCATCGTAGACAAGAATCTCATCGCTCCACGTACGTCCATTGTCCTCCGACCGTCTGCATCTTATGCCGAATTTCCTGTCTTCCGAATAAGGGCTGACAGGTCGTGGATTATAGGCAACGACAATTGTCCCATCGCTCAGCTGAATTAAGTCGGGCACACATTCGTTCACACCAGTGGGGTTTGAGGCAATGCGTGTTGGCGATGACCATGACGCACCCTTATTGGAACTTGTCGCCATCTGGATGCCTCCGCTTTCGCAGACAGCCATGAGACTTCCATCTTGCAACTCAATCACACGGCTATAACCACCACCTCGGAAGATTGTGGTACGTGTGGCTGTGTCCCAAAAGATTCGCGACCCTTTATACGGTTCCACTCTTATCGCTTTTGCGGGAAGAGTGAAAACCGATATAAGGGTCAGGCTTATGAGAATAACTTTTAATCTGAACATCTGCTATAATAACTCTATTCTTTGCTGAATATTATACGGGAATCTGCTGTGACTTGGGTATTGCTGCCATGTGTGCGGCGGAGCGTATACTCATGGTTGGGCACAATCAAACTGCCAGGAGATACCACAGACTGTCCGTCAAGCAGCTGCACACCATCGTCAACGGTAAAGTCGAGCGTCGGGTCATCACCAGTATAAATGTAGGTCAGCAGATCCTGATAGTAAGCTGACCGCCTAAGTGTGGCTTCTTTTTCACCCACAGTGACCGTCAGCAGTTCCGGATAGACCATGCCATAAAGCGTGTAGTCGCGCACGGTACCCGAGGCAGAGACGACGCGGATTGCATGGTCGGCATTCAGCGCATAGTAAGTGCGTGAATTGTACGGTTCTCCGTCAATGGTAACCTTTGCCGAATCGCTCTCAATGGAAAGATTGAGCCGTTGACGACTGGCGTTCACCGCGATCTCACGGTTGTTGTAGAGTTGTTTCTGAGGCAGACGCATCACCCAAGTGTCATCACCAATCAATTGAGCGTAATAGACATTGGGCGTGACAGTGGCGGAAATGGCATCAATGGTGTTCACGTCATCGGTGACGGTGACATCAAAGCTGTACATGTCGGTCTTCAGCGATTTGCCTAGATAAGTGTCGTATGTACTGGCGATGCAGACCACGTGAAACGTGCCTGGCGTATGGTAGCTATAAGTGAACAGTCCTTTGTTGACGGCAAATCCTGTGTTGCTCGAATCGCGCCGTTCATACTGGTGGTCCTTGTCTCCTGTGAAAACAACAATTTGGTCGGCCACACCAGTGAAGTGTATCTCCATCGACTCATTGATTTCCAAATTGGTCTTGCTGACATTGGCCTGCAACGAGGGTGTCCGGGCTGGCTCATTGTCATCGCTGCAAGAGGCGAGGAATAACGTGAATAGTGAGCAATGAATAGTAAATAATACTAAACCTGTCAATAGCTTTCTGTATCTTTTGGTAATCATATCTTTCATTTCTTTAATCTCAAATCACAGTTCTCTTAGTATCCCGGATTCTGTTCCACCACGCCATTGCTTATGTCAATCTCATTCTGAGGGATAGGCATACGCTCGTGTACACCAGCTATGAAATACAAACCACGGCTGTTGGGGCGAGAACGGCCGAACGTATGGAGCACCTCGGCGGCACGTCCTTGACGGACAAGGTCGAAATAGCGGTCCCACTCGTAGGCCAGCTCCATCCGGCGCTCACTGTAGATTTGGTCGCGGATATAGCCATAACTGCCAGGCTGGTAGAGTCGGGTGCTGCCATTGATGGTGTTGACCTGTGCCTTACAGAGATTCAGTTTTTCCAGAGCTTCCTCACGATTGCCTGTCTCGTTGAGGGCCTCGGCCTGCATCAGCACCACATCGACATATCTCAATACACGGCGGTTACGTCCATTGTCACCGGCATTCTGTGGTTTGTCTTTCTTTGGTGTATACCATTTCAGCGACACGAATCGGCCTTCACCACCCTGCCACATCTCACCGTCTGGGGTGTTGCCTTGATGATGGATGACATAGTCTTTGCGCACATCATCGCCGAAGATGTCGTTGACGATACCGCTGGTGCCGTACATCTGGGTCGTACCCACGTCGAAGTGCTCGATGCCTGCGCCTTCGTTGACATCGCCGTTGGATCCGTCGGCACTCTCCTTGAAGACAACCTCAAAGACAGAGCCTTTGCAGAACTCGCCGTCAGAATACCACTGATAGACGTAGGCCCATTTGTCGCCGTTGTGGAGAGGGTCACCGAAGTAGTCACGGTAGTTCAGAGAATAGATATTGTTCACGTCGAACAGCCTGGTTTGAGCAGTCTCATACTGATAGTCAGAAGCCGTGTACTGCTGGGGTTGGAACCACAGTCGCTGGCGCAGGGACTCCCAGTCTTCCTGTCCGTCGTATTTCAGCACTTGGCCGATAGTGAGGGGAGCACCATCGATAAAATAGCGTCCCAGTTGTGCCATCTCTTCCCATTTGGAAGAGGGAACACCTGGTTTGGCCTGATACATCAGCACTTTCATCAAGAGGGCCGTGGCAGCTCCTTTGGTTGCCTTGCCCACCTCTCCATATGCATAACTTACCGGCAGCATTACCATTGCCTCCCGCAAGTCTTTCTCAATGTAGGCGTAGGTCTCTTCTTCTGTACTTCGGGGTATGACAAGGTTGTCAACTGTTTCTGTCTCAGGTCGGATAGGAACACCACCGTAGGTCTTCACAAGGTTGAAGTAGAAGAATGCGCGCAAAAATTTGGCCTGGCCATAGATACGTTGTATCTGCTGGTAAGCATCATAGGAGTGGGTCGACATCTGTACGCGGTTGATGTTTGCGATGACTTGGTTGGCGCGATGTACACCGATATAGTTGACTTCCCAACGTTGACGAATCCAGACGTTCGAGGTGTTGAAACGGAACATCACGAGTTGCCCCATTTCTGACCCCAGGCCTTCGTCCACGCCAAGTACATTGTCTCCCATGGCTTCACCGAAGCGCCACTCCTGGTTGTTGTAGTCATCGCGTTGCAGCACGTCGTAGACGGCATCAAGTGCCGACTGAAGTTTATAGGGCGTGTCATAGTAAGTCTCGTCAGTGGCATTGCCTTGAATATCCTTGTCCAGGAAGTCGCTGCAGGAAGTGATTAGCAACATGGATAGAGAAAAGAGCAACGTGGAAAGAGAAAGCCGGAAATATCTCTTGGTAATCATAATCATCTATTTTCAGTTATCAGTTCTCATTTTAAAGTCCAAATTTCAAGCCCAACGTGAATGAGCGGGTCTGAGGGTAGTTGCCATAGTCAACACCCATGTTGAGATTGTTCCCCTCAGTGCCGACCACACGACCTACTTCAGGGTCAAAGCCATTGTAGCTTGTGAAGGTCAGCAGGTTATAACCTGTCAATGAGATAGCCATACTGCTGAACCCGATTTTCTGGAGTATATGCTCTGGCATGGTCCATGTCAGTCGCATTTCTTTCAGACGTACGTAGGAACCATCGTGAACGAAGAAATCACTGGCTCGGAAATTCTGGTTGGGGTCGCTGTCACGCAGGTCTGGGATAGAGGCATCTGTGTTCAGAGGGAAGAACTCACGCCCCTCTATCAGCTGGCCCGACCAGTGCTTCTCGCGCAGGTCAGCACTCACGTTATGCATGCCGGCAGCATTATAGAGGAAGTTGTCCATCACATTGAACACCTTGTTGCCAGTCTGCCCCTGAAAGAAAATGTTCAGGTCGAAATTCTTGTAACCAACAGCCATGGGAATACCGAAGACAAACTTGGGCAGCGGTGAACCAAGGAACGTTCGGTCTTCGGCCGTGATCTTGCCGTCGCCATTGAGGTCCTTGAAGCGGAAATCACCGGGCTTGGTGGTCTGTTCCCAATAGTTCTTACCAAAGTCATATTGTGCACTGGCACGTACCTCCTCAAAGGTTTGGAAGATGCCATCAGTGACATATCCATAGAAAGCACCGATGGGCTGGCCTACAACGGTCTTGGTGACGGGATCGCTGAGAGCCAGGTTGACGGTATTGCCCCAAACAGGCTCGTTGCCAGTACCGAGACTGGTCACCTCGTTCTTGATCCAAGAGAGGTTGAACCCCACTTCGTAGCGGAAGTTCTTGCCGATGTTGTCGCGCCATTTCACGTCGTACTCCAGACCGTAGTTCTTCACAGCACCGGCATTGGTCATCGGCGCGCCTGCGGCATTCAGTCCGGCAGAGAGAACGGTAGGAACACGCAACAGCATGTCTGTGGTCTTGCGGTTGAAATACTCTACAGTCAGCATCAGACGATTACTCAGGAAGGAGAAATCAATACCGATGTTCTTTGACTCACTCTTTTCCCACTTGATGTCATCATTGCCAAGCACGGTGGCTGTTGAGCCTTCCCACAATGTGTGGTTACCCACGCCATACGGATAGTTGTATCCTGATGACAGGTAGGTGTAACGCGCCATTTCGTCGATACGGTTGTTGCCTAAAAGTCCCCAGCCGATACGCAGTTTTCCCAACGAGAGCCAGGAGAGGCTTTTCAGGGCAGGGAGATTGGAGAATTTCCAGCCGACAGACACTGAGGGGAACACACCCCAGCGATTGTCTTTGGAGAACTTCGAGGAGCCATCGGCACGTATATTGGCCTGTAGCAGGTAGGTATCGTCGAAGGAATAGTTGATGCGCCCAATCCAGCCGATAGCTGTCCAGTCACGGGGAAGGCCATAAGTCTTGTCACCCGTGTAGGCGCTGGAGAGATAGCGGAACACATCCTCATTACTGGGCGTGCCCTTGCGGTGTGACTCCTGGAAGTCGTATTTGTAGCCTTCTAATACTTGGCCGCCCAATACGGTAAGACTGTGTTTCCCTGCTTCCAGCATCCAGGTAAGCAGATTGTCCACTTCCCATTTGCCGACATTGTTCTGACGCTTATATACTTCTGTCAGTGTGGTGGGCATCACGAAGTCTTCATTCAGGCCGAAGTACTCGTAGAAGTTTTCGTTGGTTTCACGATTGTTGTAGTAAGATGCCTTGAACTGATAGGTAAGTCCTTTCAGCAGACGGGCATCCAGGCTGATGTTCATGTCGAAGCGCTGGTTGCTCACTTCTTCGTTGTCGCGGTCAATGATGGCCACGGGATCTTCTTCATAGTAATAACCCACATTGTTATGGGCATAGACGTTGGGGCGCCATTGCAATGCCTTGCGGAGCACACTTTCGCCGCCCTCAGGCACAGGGTTACGATTATCGGCAGTAAACGACATGTTGGTGGTCATTGTCAGCCATTTTGTCAACTGTGCCTTCACGTTCATGCGGGTATTTAGGCGCTGGTAGTCGGATGTCTTCACGATACCTTTCTCGTTAAAGTAACTGGCACTGACCAGATATTGCAGTTTGTCATTGCCCCCTGACACACTGACGGCATGCTGCTGCTTGGTGCCTGTGCGGGTGATGGCATCCCAGTAGTTGCCGACACGGTTATGGCGTATGGTATCCAGATCATGGTATTTTTTCTCATCATAGATAGGGGTCCCATTTGCATCAGGTGACATATATAGTTGTCCTTTGTAGGAATAGTCGCTGCGCCCAGAGATATAGTCGCGCATCAGAGTGTAGTCTTCAAGTCCCATCACATCGATAGTCTTCCATGGATTGGAGAATCCGAAGTAACCATCATACGTAACACGGGTCTTGCCTTCCTTGCCGCTCTTGGTGGTGATGACTACCACGCCATTGGCAGCCCTTGAGCCGTAGATGGCACTTGACGCTGCGTCCTTGAAAATTTCCACGTTCTCAATATCGTTGGGGTTCAGGTAGTCGATATTGTCCACCACAAAGCCATCCACCACATAGAGAGGGTCGGCATCGTTCACCGTTCCTGTGCCACGCACCTTGATAGTGGTCTTGCCGCCAGGGGCTCCGGTATTCTGAATCACGTTCACACCCGCAGCCCTTCCTTGCAGGGCCTGGAGTGCACTGCTGACAGGCACGTTGTTCACATCCTTGCCGGCAATCGATGAGATGGAGCCTGTGATGTCGCTCTTCTTCTGGACACCATAACCAATGATTACCAACTCGTCGAGCAGTTGTGTGTCTGACATCATGGAAATGTCAATCTGACGACGGCCGGCCACGCGTTCCGTGTGCTTCTTATAACCCATATAGGTGAACTCCAAGGTGGCTCCGGCATCAGCGATGATTATGTAGTGTCCATCGAAATCAGTAATGACCCCCGTGTTCTGACCTACAACCTTCACTGTGACACCGATGAGCGTCTCTCCATTCTGCTTGTCCGTGACGGTTCCCGTCACCTCAGTCGTTTGCGCCCAGGATGTGGCTGCCAGAATGAGAGAGAGCAGCAGGACGGCAAGCCTTGGAATATGATTGTTCCTGTTCATGAATAAAATGTTTATAGAATAGATGATGATTAGGAATCAGGGAGATTTCTCCCTGATTCCTAATAAGTTTAGCGTACAACGACTTTCTTGCCGTTGACGATATAGACACCTTTCTGAAGCTTTCCGCTTACGCGCATACCATTGAGGTTGTAGATGCCATTGTTACTTGCCTCTGCCTCTCTCACTTCAGTGATACTGTCGAAGTTGCCAAACTCAGGCTCAATGTAACCGAAGTCGCTCACGCCGTCCCAACCTTCTTTGGTGTAGTTGTCCACATAGATCTGGTGGGTTTTGTCGGAGGCGAAGATGATGGTACCATTAAGGTTGCGCAGAGAGTGGCAGAAGTCACCAGTCTCATCGAGATGGGTTACAACAACAGGTGTTGCTTCTTTGCTGTCCAGACGGTAGAGGGCTCCAGTGTAGGCTCCCACTGCAGGGGCGCTGACCTCATTCCACCAATACATCGAACCTCCAGCCACGGTCTGCTCCTTGATCCAGTCGCAGCCATTGCCTGGAACGAAGTCCATCTGCAGCTGAACCTTTTCGCCGTCGAAATACCACATTTCACCACCTATATGTGTATCAATGGCAGCATCGAATCCGTGGGCGGCACAGAACATATATACACCATCGAACACACACCCTGGGTCAGAGAAAGAGTTGTGGTCCCAAGAGGGCTCTTCCTGCCATACGTCATAGTATACCCAGTCGCCACGTTTGTTGCCATATCCGCCAAACTCCTGTCCACCATCGGGAGAGAAGGCACGGTACCAAATCTTGTCCTTGTAAACCTCAAAGCCATAGCCGAAGGGATTGCCGCCGAAGCCGATACCATTCTCATTCTTGCCGGGGTTGGTGTCCTTCACCAAGAATGTGTGGTCGTCACCATCGCCACCAGGATCGTTGGCATTCTCTGCCTTTGTTCCATCAGAGTACCAAGGCTCATTGCCAAAGTCGGGTGTCCAGCACTTGAACACGACGCCCTCGTTTTTGTAGTTCTCCAAATTGTCGATGGCACTGCTACGTGTAAAGCCCTCTGCGTAGCCCCATTCGCCTTCTGGCCAGCGCTCCCAGTTGATGTCCATTACCAGATAAGTGCCATTTTCTGTGCCATCGGTCACCCAAAGTTCTTCACCTGTAGTACCGTCAATGTCATCGGCCTTGAAGAATACCCGACGGCCTGAGCGCACATAGGCCGTATGAAGGGTGGTATTGTCCTGACCCGGCCACTTCAGATCGACGGCCTTTACGCGACGGGTACCTTCCACCGTACCATCGGTCACCCAGAGCCAGCGCTGCGGGCCGCGGTCGGGGTCGTACTCGGCGCTTTCTTCGTCGTAGGCAGCGAAGATAGCCTGTGTCTCGTTCATCTGAGTGAAAGCCACAGGACTGGCACCTGTACCCGGTACGATATTCTCTGTCAGTTGCTTCGTTCCTGCTTCCGTACCATCCGAGACCCATACCTGCACCTCATCCAGGTCGGTGTAGGCAGCGAAGAGAACCTTGTCATTCAGACGGCCAAGGTTGCTTGGATTGGAAGAGCCCACCCCCGGCACGATATCCTTTACAAGGTGAGTGCCCTCCTTGGTGCCGTCAGTCACCCAAAGTTCCTCTCCGTTGGCATTATCGGTGGCAGCGAAAAATGCTTTGTAGCCTTTCTCTGGCGAACCGGCCACCACCAGGTTCTTGGCTTTGTCCTGCTTACGCTCAGGATTGACGTTGGCCTGAACGCCGTCGGGCAGCAGGGCCACCACGTTGTCTGTCTGTGCCATTGCCTCGCCTGCAAGGGTCAGCATGGCTGTCATGAGTAGAAATGTACCATACTTCATAATTGTTGTGCTTTAAAAGATATTAATAAAAATAATGAGATAAACTATTTCCTGTCGTTGAGCATCTGCTCAACTTCTTTCTTGGCTTGCTGTCGGCTTTTGGTGAAGATGCGCTTGATACGCTCCATGTCAAACTTGCTCTCACGGTCGTAGGTATAGATGCCGTTTTTCTCCAATTCCACATCGACAATCTGCGTGTAGCAGAAGCCACAGATGTGGTCTATGCTTAGCACCACGTTCACCTGGTCTTCCAGACGACGGTAGAATTCCTCTAATGTCTCGGGGTCCTTTCCGTATCCCCAGAACTGTCCCTCTGGCGCGACCTCCTCGGCCTGCATTTTCTTGATCCATCGTATGCCGCCAAACTCATCTATCATATAGGCCTCACCCTGATAGGGAGCGCTCTCGCGGGGGTGCTGCACATATACACTGCCTTCTTCTTTCTCACGCAGTTGTTCATAGAGTTCCACGGGATCCTGCACATAGGTGTGCTCGGCGTAAATGTCGGTAAAACCAGCGTGATATCCACCACTGGCCGACACGACGGGCCGGGTGCGGTCCAGACGGTGGGTGATGAAGTAGAGGTCGTTGGTGAGACGGGCCCTTTGGGCATCGCGGTCAGGACACCATGTCTCGTTTAGTGGCGACCAAGCCACGAGACATGGCTCATTGTAGTCGCGCTCCACGCATTCTTCCCATTCGGCTATCATATTGCGTGCGGCTATCTGGTTGGTCCAATCCAACTCCCAGGAGGGCGATTCACCCCAAGTCAGATAACCCAATTTGTCGGCCCAGTAGAAATAGCGCTGCTCAAACACTTTCTGATGCAGGCGTGCGCCATTGAAACCGGCTTCCTTGGCCAACACGATGTCGCGTTTGAGTTGTTCGTCGGTGGGGGCCGTCCATTGACCATCGGGGTAATATCCCTGGTCGAGCACCAACCGCTGGTAATAAGGCTCGTTGTTCAAATAGAATGTGCGGCCACGTAGTTCAGACTTGCGCATACCAACGTACGAACTGACATGGTCGATTACTTGACCGCGGTTGTCTTTAACTATGTATTCTACATCGTAGAGGAACGGATGCTCAGGCGACCATGTCTTCACCTTGCTGATTTTCGCTGTCAACGTGGCATTGTTACTGGCTTTGGTCTCACCGCGCCATACTGTTTTTGAACCGTCACGGATAGTGACGGTGAGTGTCTTGCTTCCGTCTGTCTCATAGAATACCGGCTCTAGCACAAACTGGCTGTTGTCAAGGTCGGGCGTTACGCGAACCTTCTTCAGTCCCCCCATGGCAACAGGCTCCAGCCATACTGTCGACCAGATGCCTGTCACACGGGTATAGAAGCATTCATAACTGTTCAGTCTACGGCTCTGTTTGCCACCAGGCTGCAGTTGCGAGCGCACGTCATCCTCTACATAAACAACCAAATTATAACTATTACCTATTTTTACATATTTTGTTATATCCACATCGAACGAGGCAGCACC
>CAMJIA010000028.1 GCA_946405695.1 uncultured Prevotellaceae bacterium
GTCTGGCTATGACTGCTGCTATCCGCAAGCACCTCGCTGAGCATCCTGGAGACTTCGATCCTCGTCAGTATCTGAAGCCCGCTCGTGAGAACATGAAGAAGATGTACATCCACAAGATTGTGAATGTGCTCGGTTCTGACGGCAAGCTGGCTCAGTGCTAAACACGATAAAGCATCCATTAATAAAGGCTTTCCAATTCGGAAAGCCTTTATTATTTTCGATGTTTCGAAGTTTCGATATTTCGATATTTCGAAACTTCGAAATGTCAACGCATCGATATTACTTGCCCATATCTGCATGAATCTTATCAACAGAACCTGTCGTCGGGTTCAACGTCATGTGGGTGACGTAGCGCTTGAAGAGTGATCCACTACGCAATTCTACAAAACCGAATTGTGCGGCATAGAGGTCGAAAGAACCGAGGAAGTGGTTGTCACGATGCAGCGTCATCTTGATACGTCCAGGCACGTTGACATAGAAGCCGCCTTCTTTTTTCTTTTCGTCGATATCATACTTCTGGAAGGTCGTACGATGCATATCTTCTATAGACATATAATAAGGTATACCTGAGAGATCGTCTTTGTCAACGAGTCCCATCTTCTTTGAGAGACGGAAAATGACTTCACGCTCTACTTCCTTTTCTGGACATACGACAAGTATTTGCTCAACGGTATCGCGGTGGGTAGTACCGGTAAAGAGGGTCAGCAGAATTTCTCGCTGTTTGTCAATCTCATCAATCATGAGTTGCAGTTGCTGCTCATCCTGGGGAATATCCTCGGCTTCACCAGTGATAAGCGCTTGTCGACGTTCCTGTAGCTCGATAATCTGCTCCACGGTGAGTTCGGCCATTTTGGCAGTGCTGCCAGCTGACAGCACCTCAGCATTGAGATACTGCTTAGGATCTGGTTCCTTGACCGGAGGAGCAGGCTTAAAGGGCACACGGGGCTTGGGTATTACCGGGTCTGCATTGATAGACTGCAGTACACCCTCGTCGGTAAGATGAAATTCGGCAGTCTCGCATTTGCCGCCTTTGGTCTTGACAAAATAGCACTTTGTCGTGTCTATCACACCAATCTGTGTCAGTCCGTAATTGGCAATGCTATAAGTTACTTCCTCCTCTTGTTTAATACCTCGCAGACGCAGGAACTTCTCACCATACTTTGCGAAGAGACCTGGGGTGTACGTTTTTTTCTCGATGAGCAAATTAAACTCAATGGCAGTCTTAGGCAAATAGTAGACGATGCCATCGGCGGTCTTGCCGGGCTTCATCTGCGTTGTCTGTGGTTGTGCCATTGCTACTGTGCTACATAAGAGCATGGCTGCAAAAAGTAATTTTTTCATGTATCTATCTTTTTTAATCTTTCAATCTTTTAAATGCTCGTGACAGGTAGCGAATGATGTCGCTAGCTAATACACTCTCTTCTCCCAGGTCGGCAGCAGCGAAATCGCCAGCCAATCCATGCAGATAGACTCCTACCATGCAGGCCTCTTTAGGTTGGTAGCCGCGAGCCAGCAAGCCGGTGATAATGCCTGTCAAAACATCGCCACTGCCCGCAGTTGCCATGCCGGCATTGCCTGTGGGGTTGAACATAACATGACCGTCTGCCATGCAGATGGCAGTATAGTGGCCTTTGAGGATAACAATGCCTTGTAGACGCTCAGCAAGATTGCAGGCTTTGGTCAGTCGTTCATAGCTGTCGGCACTATGACCTTCCAAACGGTCGAACTCCTTGGGGTGGGGCGTTAAGATAATTCCCTTAGGTAATTGCTGGAGCCATGCACGATGATTTGCCAGAATGTTAAGAGCATCCGCATCAGCAACTATCGGACATTGTGTGCGCCGTAGTTGGGCTATGAGGGCGATAGCCGTCTGTTCGCTCTGTCCCAAGCCTGGTCCAATGCCCAGTGCGTTAAAGTCTTCTGTATCTACAGCCTCGGCAAAGATGGTCTCTTCCACTCCAGTCTGGATGATGGCTTCAGGAACGGTCTGCTGGATGATGGAGATATTACGTTTGGGGGAGTTGACAGTCAGTTTGCCGACACCTGAACGCAAACAAGCTCTCGCTGCAAGGATGGCTGCCCCTGCCATACAATAGCTGCCAGCAATGAGCAGTGCGTTGCCCATCTGTCCTTTGTGGGCAAAACGGTCGCGTGGCATCATGCACTGGCGTATGTCGTTCTCTTCAAGGACTGTATATGAGGCTTCCATTTTTTGGATGCCTTCCTGGCTTATTCGAATATCAAGGACGCGCAACTGTCCAATAAACTGCTGGTTTTCAGCAAAGAAGAACGACAGTTTGGGCTGTTGCAGCGTGAGAGTCAGGTGGGCACGGATAATGTTCGCTCTGACATTATAGGTATTATCTTCTGCCATCAAGCCTGAAGGCATGTCTATGCTGACTATCTTCGATGGTGAGGCATTGATGTATTTGACTAATGAGGCGAAACCTCCGGCAAGAGGTTTGTTGAGACCAGAACCAAAAAGACCGTCAATAACCAATGTCTGCTCGTTGAGTACAGGAGGGTCAAATTCCTGTGTAACCTCAATGAATTGGCGAATAGACTTGTTCTCTTCAAGTTTCTTCTTGTTAGTTGCACAGTCTGGAGAAAGATGCCCGCTAATGTTGAAAAGATAGGCAACTACCTGATAGCCTTGTTCAGCCATCAGACGAGCCACTGCCAGTGCGTCACCACCGTTGTTGCCAGGTCCTGCAAATACAACAACAGGTGTGGTGGAACCCCATAGCTCAGTAATGGCACGCGTCATTGTTTGGGCGGCGCGTTCCATCAGATTGAGACTCGAAATAGGTTCGTTCTCAATGGTGAATTTGTCAAGCTCTTTTATCTGAGCACTAGTGAATATCTTCATTCAGTATGCAAAAATACGAAAAATATGTTATACAATACCTATATTTGCGGAAAAAATTGTAATTTTGTAGCAAAATTCATAAATTTTAAAAAATGAGCATCGTTAAAATCAAGGACAAGACGTTCAAAACGTCCATTTCTCAAGAAGAAATTCAACAGCGAATCAAAGAGGTGGCAGCACGTATCAATAAAGATATGGCGGGTAAGAATCCGCTCTTCCTCGGAGTACTGAATGGAGCATTTATGTTCGCTGCCGACTTGATGCGTGAGATTACCATTCCCTGTGAGATTTCTTTTGTTAAGTTGGCATCTTATCAAGGAACTACATCTACGGGTAAGGTCAAGGAGATTTTTGGTATCAATGAGGATTTAACAGATCGTACCGTTATTATCATTGAGGATATTGTGGATACGGGACGGACGATGAAACAGATGATGGAGTCATTGGGAACTCGCCGACTGGCATCGGTACACGTCTGTAGTTTGTTTGTCAAACCCGATAAGCTGCAGGAACCAATCGACATAGATTATGCCTGCTTCTCTATCCCCAATGATTTCATTGTGGGCTATGGCCTAGACTACGATCAGATGGGGCGTAATCTCAAGGAAATCTACACATTAGTAGAGTAAACGATGAGAGAAGTAAAACTACCACACTTGCCCAGTGATGTGGAGGCCCGTAATAAGGACCTTCTTACTGACTTGTGGTATAAAGGAAAGGAAACACAAATCAAACAAGACAAAGTAGTAATAGAAATCAGGATGAAGAACATTGTAATTTTTGGTGCTCCCGGATCAGGAAAGGGAACACAGAGCGATTTGATGATTGAGCACTACGGACTGGGACATATCTCCACAGGTGATGTGCTCCGTAATGAGATTAAGAATGGTACAGAGTTGGGTAAGACCGCCCAGAGTTTTATCGACAAGGGCAATCTTATACCCGATGAGTTGATGATTAGCATCCTTGCCAAGGTTTATGACGACTTCGGTCGTGGTCATAAGGGTGTAATCTTTGATGGTTTTCCTCGCACCATTCCGCAGGCAGAGGCTTTGAAGAAGATGCTCGACGAACGTGGTGACAAGGTGGCTGCCATGATTGAGCTTGATGTCCCTGAGGACGAGCTGATGAAGCGTTTGATCCTCCGTGGCCAACAGAGTGGTCGTGCTGACGATAACGAAGAAACGATTAAAAAGCGCCTTGTTGTCTATCACTCACAGACCCAGCCACTTATTGAGTGGTATAAGAAGGAAGGTCTTCACCACCATATCAATGGTAGTGGTACACTAGAGCGCATCTTCGGTGACATTAAGAATGTAATTGATAACCTTTAATGTTCTATGCCAGAGAGTAATTTCGTAGACTATGTAAAAATCATGTGTCGGTCGGGCAAGGGTGGTAAAGGCTCTATGCACCTCCGTCATGTGAAATATAACCCTAACGGCGGTCCTGACGGTGGCGATGGCGGTAAGGGTGGCAGCATCATCCTGCGTGGTAACCACAACTACTGGACATTGCTGCACCTGAAATACGAGCGCCACATCTTTGCCGAACATGGAGGCAACGGTGGTCGAGATAAGTGTCATGGTACCGATGGTAAGGACATCTATATTGATGTACCTTGTGGTACGGTGGTGTATAACGCCGAGACGGGAAAGTATGTTTGCGATATTACCTATGACGGTCAGGAGATAGTACTGCTGAAGGGTGGTCGTGGCGGACTGGGTAACTTCCAGTTCCGCACCGCTACCAATCAGGCTCCACGCTATGCACAGCCTGGTGAACCCATGCAGGAGATGACCATCATTCTGGAGTTGAAACTGCTGGCAGATGTTGGCCTAGTAGGCTTTCCCAATGCAGGAAAGTCGACGCTATTGTCATCGCTGTCTAATGCCCGTCCGAAGATTGCCAACTATCCCTTCACCACGATGGAGCCTTCTTTGGGTATTGTAGGCTATCGTGATAATAAATCGTTCGTTATGGCCGATATCCCAGGTATTATTGAAGGCGCTGCCGAAGGTAAGGGGCTGGGATTGCGCTTCCTTCGTCATATCGAGCGTAACTCGTTGCTGCTCTTTATGGTACCTGGCGACTCTGACGACATCAAGCATGAATATGAGATATTGCTCAACGAACTGGCGCAGTTTAATCCTGACATGCTCGATAAACATCGCGTGCTGGCCATCACTAAGTGCGACCTACTGGATGAGGAACTGATAGAGATGTTGCGCGAGACCTTGCCACAGGATTTGCCTTGTGTGTTCATTTCTGCAGTGGCAAACCAAGGACTTAATGAGTTGAAAGATGTACTATGGCGTGAACTTAATGCTGAAAGCAATAAGTTAGCAGCTGTTATGGCTGAAGATACCCTAGTACACCGCGACAAGGACATGACGCGCTTTGCTGAAGAGTTGGCCGACGAAGGTGAAGATGAGGATATTGAATATGTCGATGATGTCGAAGACTTGGATGATCTTGAATATATAGAGGATTTTGAGGATGTTGAAGATCCTGAATAGCCTATGAAGATACGTCACCTTGTCCTTGCTGTTGTAGCGATGATTACGTTGTCGTCGTGTGCCCAAACGAAGTTCACGGCACTCGAACAACAACAAATCAGCATAGCAGACCCGACACTCTTTGAGAAGTCGGATGCTTTTACCATTGATTTCAGCAGCGGACGCGACTGTGACTATTCTTTCCCATTGCCAGTGGGTAAGGCTAAGGTGCTGACAGACTATACTGTAGAGATAGAGACTGCACGCGGTGATGCTGTCAAGTCAATGTTTGCTGGTGTGGTGCGTCTGTCAAAATTCATTTCTGGCTATGGTCACGTCATCGTGGTACGCCATGGTAATGGTCTGGAGACGGTGTATGGTAATAATGCACAGAATCTTGTGAAGTCGGGCGACCGTGTGAAAGCAGGTCAGACCATCGCTATAGTGGGTAGCGAGAATGGTCGTACATTCTGTCGCTTTGCAATCATGGTCAATGGCAGTCGTATCAATCCTTCTATTATTTTCAGTCCCGAAAGTCATATGTTGCGTCAGCAGGTGGTGTTGTTCCAGAAAACGGCCAACTGGAAGGTTAACGTCAGTGTGATGAAAGAGCCTATCATCGAACAACCCGCTTCTCTACAATGGTGGTGCTATCCATTACCTGGTGCTAAGGTAATTAGTCCTTTTGGCAGTCGCGGTGGCCGTCGTCATACGGGTGTCGATTTAAAGACGGTCAACAAAGATGAGATACATGCCGCTTTTGATGGTGAGGTGGTCTTCTCCGGTCCCTTCTCTGGTTATGGTAATCTAATACGTCTGCGGCATGATAATGGCTTGGAGACATACTACAGCCACAACTCCAAAAACCTGGTGAAGGTAGGTGATCAGGTAAAGGCTGGGCAGGTTATTGCCCTTACTGGACAGACGGGACGTGCTTCTACACCACACCTTCATTTCGAGACACGTATTGGTGGACAGGCAGTTAATCCTAACCGCTTCTTCGATCACGAGACATATACCATCCGTTTGGAGGCCTTCAATAAAAAACGTGACGGCTACGTCATCAAACGCTAAAAGACACCTATTCTTTTTTACTTAACTTGACACCGACACTGGTAACGCCTGGTAATATCTCGCGTTTCATGTTGTGGTGCACCGACAGGTGTAGTGAGTCGCCCTGATGTAGTTGAATGGCTTTTAACGGGAAGAGATACTGATATTGACTGACCCCATCTCCGGTGGCATTTCCTCGTTCGTCTATGAGGTTACAATTCAGTGTATCGGTTGTGATATGTCCAGCAGGATAGATAGTCTGCTCAACGATGAGTGTCAGTCGCATAAAGGGGTATTTGTTGTTGATGCGCAAAGCCACTTCTTCCTCATAGGTCGCGTCATCTGCTAGCCTATCCGTGTCAAAAGTCAACAGGTCATTCTTCTCCCATCCACTTTCGGGTGTTTCCTCATAGTGGAAATAGACGGTAGATTGTTTACATGCAGTAAACAGATATGCCGCCAAAAGGATGAAAGGAAGCCAATGCTTATTGGTCATTGCGGGGAGCCTGTGGCTTGCGGTTCTTCTTTTTCTTCTTTTTCTTTGAACGGTCGAAGCGTGCAATATTCTCCTGTGTGGCCAGGTCGACAGGACCTTGCGCAGCTTTCTTACCACCATCTTCTGTGAGGCTGTCTGGCTTCTCGCCACGATGGTTCATTTCAATAATCTGCTTGGCGCGTTCTGTTGTAATCGTCTCCAGGTTAGCAGCGATGTTCTTGTCGGTAGAGTAGGTGATAAGCCCTGCTAGGATATCGGCCTTGAAATAGTAGTAGTCGGAATCCTGTGTCTGCAGCTGAACCTCCTTGGAAGGCAGTTGGCGACTAGCTTCAACATAGTCGTCAACCTCGTAGTTCAAACAACACTTCAGTTTGGCGCACATTCCTGCCAATTTCTGCGGATTCAACGAGATATCTTGGTAGCGGGCAGCTTGTGTACCAACGCTGACAAAGTTCTTCATCCATGTAGCACAGCATAGTTCACGACCGCAAGGACCCGTTCCACCGATAAGGCCAGCCTCTTGACGGGCACCAATCTGCTTCATCTCGATGCGTACATGGAAGGTGGCAGCGAGGTCCTTGATGAGTTGTCGGAAGTCTACGCGCTCATCAGCAATATAATAGAAGATGGCCTTGTTGCAGTCTCCTTGGTATTCCACGTCACCAATCTTCATCTTCAAGCCCAGACCCTTGGCAATCTGGCGACTCTCAATCATCGTGGCATGCTCGCGACTCTTGGCCTCTTGGTATTTCTCCATATCTACGGGACGTGCCAGACGATAGACGCGACGAATATCCTCGGCTGATTTCAGGTTGGCCTTCTTCATCTGAATGGCTGCCAGACGTCCTGTCAGTGAAACCACACCGATGTCATGACCGGGATTGGCCTCGACGGCAACGATGTCACCTTTCTTCAGTGGCAGGTTATTGACATTATGATAGTAGCCCTTGCGGGTGTGCTTGAACTGAACCTCTACGAGGTCGGTGGTATCAGTATTGCCGGGTACGTCGGCCAACCAATCGTAGGTGTTTAGCTGACGGTCCTGTCGACCTACGGCGTGCTTGCATAGTCCGCGGTCGCAACCAGTCATTATCATGAGTTCTTTTTCCATATATTTCGTTTTTATCTTCTTATTTCTGTATCAGAAGTACTATCATTTGCAGGGCCATGTCAAAGAATACTATCTTTGCGTTGGCATTCTGTCCGATGTCACGGATGGCACGATCGGCTAAATCGGTGATGGGAAGTATGTTGGCTTCGTTGATGAAGCGTGCGAAGTTCTTGGCAAACTCCTCCTCCCTTTGTGACATGTAGCAGAGATCTCCTTGTTGGAAGTTGTACATGAAGTTCTCACGGATGAGTCGCAGGAAATAAGTCAAAAATCGCTTCTGGCGCTCACGACCCATCGATGCCAACTGCTCGCTCCACTGTTTCAACTCCTTGATTTTGCGTTGGTAGGCCAGTCGCATAAGTGCTTGGAAGAGGTCCAAGAATAACTCATTTTCCGAGTCGGCGGTCAGCAGTTCCATAGCCTGACGCCAACTACCGTTGGCCATGCGACTGATGCGCTGTGCCATGTCGTCGCTCAGTCCGCGCTTCTCTTTTAGGGCCTGACAAATGCTGTCGGTATCAATGCGCTTCACGTCGATGCGCTGCACACGACTGCGAATGGTCTCCAACAACTTCTCCGGTTCCTCACATACCATAATGAAAACGGTCTGTGAGGGTGGTTCCTCCAACAGTTTCAATATCTTGTTGGCACATTCTATGTTCATGCGCTCTGGCAACCAGATGATGCTGACCTTATAACCTCCCTGACTTGACTTTAAGGATAGTTTACGTATTAGGGCGTCGCTTTCTCCGGCGGTGATAATGGCTTGTTGGTTCTCGCCACCCATCTGTTCCAGCCAGTCTGTCATGGTAAAATAGTAGCCGCCCATCACCATATCGTGCCATTGTGCAGCAAAATCGTCACTGACGGGCTTGTGTTCGGCACCCATCGAGGGTAGTTTGATGGTGGGGTAGGTGAAGTGCAGGTCAGGATGTTCCAGCTTGTCTACCATAGCAGATGGCTTTTGTCCATTAGCTGTAAGCAATAGTTTGGCGAAGCCGATAGCCAATGCTTTCTTGCCACAGCCCTGCGGACCACACAACATCAAGGCGTGGGGCAATCGCTCCTCGCTGACCAGCTGCATCAGTCGCTGCTGTATGTCGTATTGTCCTATAACCTGCTCAAACATTATAGCAATCGTTTTGCGATTTCTGCTACTGAGTCTACTGCTGACACCGTGTAAAAGTGGATGTTATGAATGCCAGCGTCGTAGAGCTCTTGGCACTGTGCGGTAGTCCACTCGATACCCAGCTGGCGAGCCTGCTCGTCGGTCTTGCACTTCACAATCTCTTTGGCTAGTGCTTCAGGGATGTCGCAGTGGAATGTCTTGGGAACCACTGTCAACTGACTGAGCTTTGCCATGGGCTTGATGCCTGGTACGATTGGTATCGTAATACCCATCTCACGGGCTTTCTTGACGAAGTCGAAGTATTTCTGATTATCGTAAAACAACTGGGTAACGGCATATTGCGCACCTAAGTCTTGCTTTTGTTTCAGATACTCCATGTCACGCTCTATGTTGGGTGCCTCCTCATGTTTCTCAGGGTAGCAGGCCACACCGAAGTCGAATTTGGAACCAGGATGCTTGATGGGTGTGCCATCGGCAAAGTAACCCTCGTTGAAGCGTGCTACCTGACGAATCAGGTCTGTGGTGTGGGCATGTCCGCCAGGTGTTGGTGTAAACTGACTGTCTTCCTTGGCCTTGTCGCCACGCAATAGCATGAGGTTACGAATGCCCAGAAACTGCAGGTCCAGCAGCTCGTACTCTATCTGTTCGATAGTCTGTCCACTACAGATAATATGAGGTTCTACTGGGATGTCATAGCGATGTTGGATGGCGGCAGCTATGGCGATGGTGCCTGGACGACGGCGGATGCGCTGTCGCTCGTATTGTCCGTTGTCCAACTCCTTGTAAACATATTCCGAGTGGTGCGTCGTGATGTTGATGAAGGCAGGATTGAATGCGGCCAACTTGTCGATGGTCTTAAACAATCCTTCCGTGCCATTGCCCTTTAAGGGTGGCAACACTTCAAAGGAAAAACGCTTCTCGTCGGTATTGAGTTTGATATAGTCTGCTACTGTCATGATAGTCTCTAAACCACTTATAAGCTACAAAATTAGTTAAAAAGTTGCAAACACACAAGGAATTTCAGATAAAAATGTTACTTTTGTAATCTATTAACGAAAATATTAAAGTAAAAACAAAGTAAAAACCTATGAAGCGTATCCTTGTTGCAGAAGATAATGACAGTAATTATCTGTTGATGACTTTTATTCTCAAGGGCCATTATGAGTTCTTGCGCGCTAGTGATGGACAGGAAGCTGTAGATAAAGCATCTACAGAGCATCCCGACCTGATATTGATGGACCTGAAGATGCCCAAGATGGATGGTTTAACAGCTACCAAGCAAATCAAGGGGATGTTGCCTAATCTGCCAATCGTTGCACTTACTGCTAACGCTTTTGACAGTGATCGTCAGCAGGCTATGGAGGCAGGATGCGATGCCTTCCTTTCTAAGCCAGTCAGTGCTGCCGATTGTCTACAGACCATCGATAAACTCTTGAAATAGATGTCGTCTGTGGCGATGAATCCTGAAGAAGGACCATGCGAGTTGCGGGAGTAATCGGATTATTGCTGCTCTGTGTACAAGTTGTGTGTGGGCAGGGAAGGGAACGCTATGAATTCAAGCGTAACCTACCAGTTTATGCTGATTCCCTGATTGCTGACTTGACGTATCCGTTGGCATGGGGTAAAAGCAAAATTACCGATTTCAACGAGTGGCGACAGGTGGCTCGTCAGAAAGTTTTCGACTGCATGCTCTCTGCTCCCCCCAAAGCAGCAGATGGCTGTCAGGCCGAAATCGTCTATGAAGAACAGCGCGATGGTTATCTGGCTCGTAAACTTTACCTTCGTCTCAGTCGGTACTATACGGTGCCTGCTTATCTGCTAATTCCCGATGGAATGGGCCCTTTCCCTGCAGTTAATGTGTTACATGACCATGGTGCTCACCTCTTTATAGGTAAAGAGAAGGTTGTCCGCCCGTTGGCCTGCGAGGACTCCATGGTTGTCAAGGATGCCGAGGAATGGCTTAGTGGTTATGGTGGTCAGTATTTTGGTGATTATCTGGCTAAGCAAGGCTATGTGGTGCTGGCTACCGATGCTCCGATGTGGGGTGAGCGTGGTCAGCAGGAAGGTCCACGACGCGATAAGTATGACATGATTGCTGGCAATATGATGATGTATGGCATCGACCTATCCGCCTATATGACCTATGATGATCTGGCCGCTACTGAGTGGCTGGCTCAACAGCCAGAAGTAGATGCTACGAGAATCGGCTGTACAGGTTGGTCGATGGGCGCCTATCGTGCTTGGATGCTGGCAGCGTTGTCTGACCATATTAAGGCATCTGCCAGTATTTGTTGGATGGTAACCACTGATGAACAAATGTCGTTTAAGTATAAGCGTACGGAGAATGGTGGCTTTGCAAACTGCCTGCCAGGCCTGCGCCGTTGGCTGGACTATCCGCACATTGCCAGCATCGCCTGTCCGAAGGCAATGCTCTTCATCAATGGTTCGCAGGACAAACTCTTCCCTGTAGCTGGTGTTGAGAAGGCCTTCCGCATCATGCATGATGTGTGGCAGTCGCAAGGATCAGACCACAAGTTGGAAACAGAACTGTGGGACATGCCTCATAGCTGTCCTGTGAAGGCTCAGCAACGGGTGCTCGACTTCTTTCGTAAACATTTATGATTTGGTAAAAGTGTAATACCTATAAAAAGAGGTGTGAAAGAATGGTAAAAGTGGGTGAAAATTTGGTTTTTCGCTCACTTTTGCGTACCTTTGTACGCTAATTGTAAATAGTAATTTGTCAAAAAGTATATAAAAGTGGCTTGCATATTACATATAGAGACAAGTACCAATGCCTGTTCGGTAGCAGTCAGCGAGGACGGACAGTGCATCTATGAAGAGACACAGCATGGAGAAAAGGGAGCTGGTGCCGAGCAGTTGGGACGTATGGTCGACGAGGCCTTGTCGTTTACTGACAGTCACGCTATCCCGTTCGATGGTGTTGCTGTGAGTTGCGGCCCAGGTTCATATACAGGTCTGCGCATCGGTGTGTCGATGGCGAAGGGCATCTGCTATGGTCGCGACCTGAAGTTGATTGCTGTTCCTACGCTGGAACTGATGTGTGTTCCTGTGCTACTCAGGGAGACCATACAAGAGGAGAATGCGTTGCTGTGTCCGATGATTGATGCCCGCAGAATGGAGGTGTACTCAGCACTCTACGACCGTTCGTTGAAAGAGGTTCGTCCTGTGGGTGCCGATGTAGTAACAGAGGAGACGTATAAGCAATGGCTCGATGAGCGCCCCATCTACTTCTTTGGCAATGGAGCCAAAAAGTGCTTTGAAAATAATGATTTGGTCGACGGAAAAACGTCGATAATTAAACATCCCAATGCTCATTACATCGATGGTATTGAGCCGTTGGCAAAGTGGATGATGCCATTGGCAGAGAAGCGTTTCCTGAACGAACAGTTTGAAGATGTAGCGTACTTTGTACCGTTCTACCTGAAAGACTTTGTAGCAATCAAGGCGAAGCCATTGATTTAGGAAGAAAGAAGAAGATAAAGGAAGATAAAAGAAGTTAGAAGAAGATATGGATATCAAAGGATTAGACTATAACACGGCTCGCGAACGACTCGTTATGACGGAGTACGGACGTGAGATCCAGAGGATGATTGATGTAGCCATTGCGTTGCCCACCAAGGAGGAGCGTATGCGCTGTGCTTACGCTATCATCCACCAGATGGAGATGAAAAACCCACAGGTTCGTGAGGGCGAAGACTACCAGCAGACCCTTTGGGACCACCTCTACCTGATGAGTCGTAAACAGCTCGATATTGACTGGCCTTATGACATGAGTGAGGCAGAAAACATCTTAGCAAAGCCTGCTCCGATGAAACACCCGTCACCCAATGGACAGTCGCGTATGCGTCACTATGGTCGGTTGCTCATGGAAGTCTTCGAACGTTTGAAGACTATGCCGGAGGGTGTTGAGCGTGATGAGTTGATACGTCTGACTGCCAACCAGATGAAGCGTGACTTGATGACGTGGAGTCATGGTTCAGTTGATGACGAGAAGGTGGCTGACGACTTGGCACGTTTTACGGATGGCAAGATTCAGCTAGACCTCTCTACATTCCGTTTTGACCATATCGATGCCATCATTCCTGATAGTGGTAATGGAAAACGGAAGAAAAAGAAGTAAAAAAGTTAACGTTGTTAGAGAAGTATGGCATCATTTAAAATAGAGGGTGGTCACCTGCTACATGGCGACATCAGACCGCAAGGCGCTAAGAACGAGGCCCTGCAGGTTATTTGTGCCACACTGCTTACTAGTGAGGCTGTAACCATTCGCAATATTCCTAACATCCGCGACGTAAACAACCTCATCCAGTTGCTGAAGGATATTGGTGTGAAGGTGACGAAAGACGGCAATAGCTACACCTTCCAGGCCGATGCTCTGAATATGGCCTTTCTGCAGAGCGATGAGTTCGTTGAGAAATGTGCCCAATTGCGTGGTTCGGTGATGATGATTGGTCCGCTTTTGGCTCGTATGGGTAAGGCAGTTATTGCTAAACCTGGTGGTGACAAGATTGGTCGCCGTCGTCTGGACACCCACTTCCTTGGGTTCCAGAAGTTGGGTGCAAAGTTCCGCCAAATAGAGAATCGTGAGGTTTATGAGATTGGTGCCAAGCAACTGAAGGGTACCTATATGCTGCTTGACGAGGCTTCCGTAACTGGTACTGCTAATATCATTATGGCAGCGACGATGGCTGTAGGCACCACTACTATTTATAATGCCGCCTGCGAACCTTATATCCAACAACTCTGCCACATGCTGTGTCAGATGGGGGCAAAGATTAGTGGTATCGGCTCTAACTTATTGACTATTGAAGGCGTCAAGGTATTGCATGGTGCAGTCCATCAGCTTCTACCCGATATGATTGAGGTGGGTTCGTTCATCGGAATGGCAGCGATGTGTGGTGATGGTGTACGTATTAAAGACTGTTCGTTGAAAGACCTTGGCATCATCCCCGATGCCTTCCGACGTTTAGGCGTAAAGGTGGAGGTGGATGGTGATGACCTCTTTATCCCTCGACAGAAACATTATGTCGTCGACTCATTCATCGATGGTACCATTATGACGCTGGCTGATGCCCCATGGCCAGGACTGACGCCTGACCTGTTGTCAGTACTTATTGTGGTAGCTACGCAGGCTCGCGGCAGTGTGCTATTCCATCAGAAGATGTTTGAGAGTCGTTTGTTCTTTGTTGACCGTCTCATCGACATGGGTGCACAGATTATCCTCTGCGACCCACATCGTGCTGTCGTTGTTGGTCATGACCGCCAGCGCCAGTTGCGTGGTAGCAGGATGTCAAGTCCTGATATCCGTGCAGGTATCGCCCTGCTGATAGCCGCCATGAGTGCTAATGGAACCAGCCTTATCAGCAATATCGAACAGATAGACAGAGGCTATGAGGATATTGAGCATCGTCTCAATGCGCTGGGAGCAAAAATTGAAAGAATAAACTAGAATATCTAGAGAATCTAGAACATCTAGCATAAAATATGATAAAAGCAGAGGAAGTTTACAAGATAGGCCGTCTGGGTAAGGCTCATGGTGTTAAAGGCGAGGTGTCGTTTCAGTTCGATGACGACATCTTCGATCGAGTGGATGCCGACTACCTAGTACTCGATATCGACGGAATCTTGGTTCCTTTCTTCATGGAGGAATACCGCTTCCGTAGTGATACTGTCTGTCTGGTGAAGTTCAAGGGTGTTGACACCCAGCAAAGGGCTCAGGAGTTGACAGGTTGTGACGTCTTCTTCCCCAGAGCTTTGGCAGAAGAGGGAGACGATATGCCGTCATTGGCCAGCTTGGTGGGGTTTGCTATTGTTAATGATGCCAACGGAGAAACCATTGGCCACATAGCTGCTATTGATGACAGTACAGCCAATATCCTGTTCGAACTGGAAGACGGTATGTTGATACCTGCCAGCGACGAACTGATTACCGATATTGACGCAGAACAGCGAACGATAAGAATGAATATCCCAGAAGGATTATTAGATATATGAAAAAGAAGCAAATTGCAATACTCGGCTCTACGGGGTCGATAGGCACGCAAGCCTTGGAGGTTATCGCTGAACACAGCGACCTTTATGAGGTCTATTGCCTGACAGCTAATAATAAGGTTGAACTGCTGGCCCAGCAAGCCCATCAGTTCAAACCTGCCGCCATTGTCATTGCCAACGAACAGCGCTATGACGAACTGAAAAGTCTGATGAGTGACATGCCTGACGTGAAGGTGTATGCAGGCAAGCAGGCGCTTGACGAGATAGTTGAGGCCATACCCATCGATATGGTGTTGACGGCGATGGTAGGCTTTGCAGGACTGTCCCCCACCATCCATGCTATCAAGGCGCACAAAGCCATTGCCTTAGCCAACAAGGAAACGTTGGTGGTGGCAGGTGAACTGATTTTACAGTTGGCTCAGCAGCACCATACGCCTATCCTGCCTGTAGATAGCGAACATTCTGCTATCTTCCAAAGTTTGGTAGGCGAGGACGACAACCCCATTGAGAAGATTCTGCTCACAGCCAGTGGTGGTCCGTTCCGTAACTTCGATATGAAACAGTTAGAAACGGTGACCAAGGCCGATGCCCTGCGCCATCCGACATGGGACATGGGTGCGAAGATCACCATCGACTCTGCCACCATGATGAACAAAGGTTTTGAGGTTATCGAGGCTAAGTGGCTCTTTGGTGTTGAGGCTAGTCAGATACAGGTGCTGGTACATCCGCAGAGTATCGTACATAGTGCCGTACAGTTCCACGATGGTGCTGTGAAGGCTCAGTTGGGTGTTCCCGATATGCGTCTGCCTATCCAGTATGCCTTCTCATTCCCCCAACGCCTGTCCCTGAGTGGTGAGCGCTTGGACCTTTTTACCCATCCGTTGGAGTTCTTCGAGCCTGACTTGAAGAAGTTCCGTTGTCTGGCGCTAGCCTTCGAGGCTATCAAGAAAGGTGGTAACATGCCGTGTATCGTCAATGCCGCCAACGAGATTGTCAATCGTGCCTTCTTGGAGGACCGTTGTGGCTTCTTGCAGATGAGCGATGTCATTGCTGAAACCATGCAACGTTGCACCTTCAGCACTAATCCTGACTATGACATCTATATCCAAACGGATGCCGAGGCACGCAGAATAGCCGCAGAGTTAATTAAGTAGTAATACCGTTATATCGTAACAAAGAAAATAGATAATAACAATAATGGAGATTTTTTTGATTAAACTGGCACAGCTCATCCTTGCATTATCGATACTGATACTGCTGCATGAAGGTGGCCACTTCTTCTTCGCCAAACTGTTTGGCATACGCGTAGAGAAGTTCTACATGTTCTTTGACTGGAAGTTCAGTCTGTTTAAGTTCAAACCCAAGAACAGCGATACCGAATATGGTATTGGCTGGATACCCTTAGGTGGCTACTGCAAGATATCGGGTATGATTGACGAGAGTTTCGATACGGAGCAGATGAAACGTCCTGCCCAGCCTTGGGAGTTCCGTACCAAACCCGCTTGGCAACGCCTGTTGGTGATGATTGGTGGTGTACTCGTCAACTTCCTATTGGCGCTGTTCATCTACTCAATGATTCTGTTCTATTGGGGCGAAACCTATATCCCCGTCAAGGATATGACGCTGGGTATGAAGTTCAATCAGGAGGCCAAGAGTTATGGCTTTAAGGATGGTGATATCCTGATAGGAACAGACAAGCGTGCATTTAAGGAGTTCAGCGCTGATCTCTATCGTGACATCTCTGAGGCTAAGCGTGTCGACATTATCCGTGATGGTAAACCCATGAGCATCAATATGCCTGGTGAACTGAATATGTTGAACATGTTTAAGGCTGATCCCGCCTTTGTTCGTCCCTTGATGCCCGCTGTTGTAGACAGCATTTTCCCTGGTACTCCTGCTGCCAAGATTGGCATGAAGAAAGGTGACAAGATTCTGGCCTTCAATGGTACACCTATTGACTCTTATAACGAGTTTGTCAATCAGTTGGGACGTCGTCAGGACTTGTTGCTCACCTCAAAGACTGCTGCTGACAGTCTGAAGGCGCGTACTGTGGTTATTGCTTTCGGCAACGATGCACGTGTCGATACAACTGTCGTCACGCTGACCCCCGACCTGAAGTTAGGCTTCGCCATTCAGAGTATGGCTTCTTTGTATAAGCCAGTTACTCGCGAATATGGCTTCTTTGAGAGCTTCCCTGCAGGTGTGAAATATGGTTGGAGTGTGCTGGCCTCTTATGTTGACGACCTGAAATACGTCTTTACCGCTGAGGGCGCTAAGTCGTTGGGTGGCTTCGGTACCATTGGTAACCTGTTCCCAGCCGAATGGGACTGGTACGTCTTCTGGAAGATGACAGCCTTCCTTAGTATTATCCTCGCCTTCATGAATATCCTGCCTATCCCTGCTTTGGATGGTGGTCATGTGCTGTTCTTGCTCTACGAGATGATTACGCGTCGTAAACCCTCTGAGGAGTTTATGATTCGTGCCGAGTATGTAGGCTTTGGCATCGTGCTGCTCCTATTGGTGGTGGCTAACCTTAATGATATCCTGCGTAGTCTAGGTATCATGTAAGCTGTTGTCATGAAGATAGTTGTAGACGACAAGATACCGTATATCCGAGAGACGATCTGTCAGCTTGCTGATGAGGTCGTCTTTCTCAGTGGTGCCGCTATCACAGCTGATGACGTCAAAGATGCTGACGTGTTGGTGGTAAGAACCAGAACTCGCTGTAATCGTCAACTGCTGGAGGGTAGTAAGGTGCAGCTGGTGGTGACTGCCACCATTGGCTATGACCATATCGATACCCAATGGCTTGAAAGTGCAGGCATCCGCTGGACGAACTGTCCTGGCTGCAACTCTGGTTCTGTTGCTCAGTATGTGGAGTGTGCCCTGCTCCTGTTGGAACAGCAAAAAGGACTGTCACTCCGCAAGTCTACCATCGGCATTGTAGGTTGTGGACATGTGGGCAGCAAGGTCAAGGCTGTTGCTGAACGATTAGGCATGCAAGTGTTGGTATGCGATCCGTTACTGGGTCATCCTTCCTTCGTTTCTCTCGACGAAATCGAGAGACGCTGTGATGTTATCACCTTTCATGTTCCCTTGACTCGTGAAGGTCAATATGCCACCTGGCATATGGCTGATGAGGACTTCTTCCATCGCCTTTCGCGCGTACCTTATATTATAAATACGAGTCGTGGCGAAGTCGTTGACAATCAGACACTCCTTGCAGCATTGCAGGATAGTCGGGTGCGCGATGCCATCATCGATGTCTGGGAACACGAGCCCCATCCTGATGCTACTCTGCTCGAAAAGGTATTCATTGGTACTCCACACATAGCAGGTTATTCAGCAGACGGCAAGGCGAATGCGGACAATATGGTTATCGATGCCATCTGTCAGCATTTTGCTCTTCCGCATCCAGGTAAAATAGCTGCACCAGCATTGCCAAGTGACTTCAAGTACAATGGAAGTCCACTCGACCTCTATAACCCGATGATTGACAGTCAGAAACTGAAGGCTGATGCTTCGCAATTTGAACAACTTCGCAACAATTATCCGCTCAGAAGAGAGAAAAAAGACTAAAAAATTGCACAGGTTGGGGGTGGTTGTGCAATGGAACGTGTATTTTTGCCCTTAAAATTTGCGTAAGTCAATAAAAATTTGTTACTTTGCACCCGCTAAGCGACTCATTGGTTGCAAAAAACAGTTTAAAGGATATCATTTATTAACAATTAAAGAAGAAAATTATGTCAGAAATTGAAAGCAAAGTAAAGGCTATTATCGTAGACAAACTCGGTGTTGATGAGGCAGAGGTTAAGCCCGAAGCAAGTTTCACTAACGATCTGGGTGCAGACTCTCTGGATACCGTTGAGCTCATCATGGAGTTCGAGAAGGAGTTCGGTATCTCTATCCCCGACGACAAGGCTGAGAAGATTGGTACCGTTGGTGATGCCATCGCTTACATCGAGGAGAACGCAAAATAAATTTTTCAGAATTGAAGGATTGAAGAATTGAAGAATGGAAGTTCAGGCTTCATCCTGGATTCATTCTTCAATTTTTCAATTTTTTAATTTTTCAGTTTTAAGCATATGGAATTAAAAAGAGTAGTTGTAACAGGACTTGGCGCCGTTACTCCCCTTGGCAACAATCCTAAGGACACTTGGGAGGCTTTGTTGGCAGGAAAGAGTGGCGCAGCTCCTATTACACATTTCGATACAACCAATTTCAAGACTACATTTGCCTGCGAGGTGAAAGACCTCGACGTAAATGCCTACCTCGACCGCAAGGAGGCTCGCAAGATGGACCGCTATACTCAGTTGGCCCTCATTGCTGCCAAGCAGGCTGTTGAGGACAGCGCAATGGATCTGGAGGCTGAGGACAAGAACCG
>CAMJIA010000029.1 GCA_946405695.1 uncultured Prevotellaceae bacterium
CGCTGATAGGCCATCTGCAGGGCGACCCAGAGTATTTCCGCACCTACTTTGCCGAGCTGAGCACCGACCCTGTGAAACCCGTCTTGTGGACAGTAATCATCCTAGGTATGACCTACCTGATTATCGAACACGGCGTGAGAGCGGGCATTGAGCGTGCGTCGAAACTACTGATGCCTACCCTATTTATCCTACTGCTCATCATCGTGGTGGCAGCATGCCTGTTACCTGGAGCAGGAAAGGGTATCGAATTTCTCTTCAAGCCCGATATATCAAAGATTACAGGCGACGTGTTCCTAGGAGCCTTGGGACAGGCGTTCTACTCGCTGAGCATTGCGATGGGCTGTCTGTGTACTTATGCCAGCTACTTCTCAAAATCCACCAATCTGACGAAGTCGGCTACGCAGATTGCCGTCATCGACTGTGTGGTAGCCATTCTGGCAGGACTCATGATATTCCCAGCAGCCTTCTCCGTAGGTGTGAACCCTGATAGCGGTCCCTCGCTCATCTTCATCACCCTGCCCAACGTGTTCCAGCAGGCTTTTGCTGCCGTCCCCATCGTGGGCTATATCGTCGCCCTGCTGTTTTTCGTACTATTGTCGTTGGCAGCCCTGACGTCGCTGATGTCACTACATGAGGTGTCCACCGCCTTCATTCAGGAGGAGTTGCACACCACCCGTAAGCGTGCAGCCCTGTGGGTAACCATCCTGGCCTCCATCATCGGTGCATTCTGTTCACTGTCACTGGGAGCTGTCGATGGACTGGTCGTCTTCGGACGGTCGCTGTTCGACTGGTTCGACTTCATCACGGGTCAGATATTCCTGCCCATTGTAGGTTTCCTGACCTGCATCTTCATAGGCTGGGTAGTACCTCACAAGATTGTCCACGACGAATTCACCAACTGGGGTGAACTGCGCGGACGTTTCTTCCACTGCTTCATCTTCCTGGTGAAGTATATCTGTCCGCTAGCTATACTCATAATCTTCTTACATCAATTAGGACTATTAAATGACTGAACGTGGTAACTTTGGCAGTAAGCTGGGCATAGTGCTGGCAACGGCGGGATCGGCAGTGGGACTAGGCAACATTTGGCGTTTTCCCTATATGACGGGGCAGAACGGTGGTGCAGCCTTCCTGTTGATGTATGTGGGCTGTATCCTGCTGTTGGGGGTACCAGGCATGATCAGCGAATTCATTGTGGGTCGCCATGCACAGACCAATGCCGCCAGGGCCTATGACAAACTGTCGAAAGGACGCCCCTGGAAGCTGGTAGGGCATCTGGGCATCCTTACCTCGACCATCATTCTGGGCTTCTACGCCGTTGTGGCAGGTTGGTGTCTGGAATATCTCTTTGCTTCCATTTTCGGACAGATACAAGGCGACAGCCAATATGTGCAGCAGTACTTCGTAGACTTCTCCAGCAGCGCATGGAAACCTGTCCTCTTCGGACTGCTCTTCATACTGATGACCCACCTCATCGTTGTGCGTGGTGTGCGTTGTGGCATCGAGAAAGCATCCAAATTGCTGATGCCCATCCTGCTAATCCTGCTCGTCATACTGGTCATTGCCTCCTGCATGCTGCCAGGTGCCATAGAGGGTGTGAAGTTCCTGTTGTATCCCGACTTCTCGAAAATTAACGGCAACGTCGCGCTGGAAGCCCTTGGACAGGCCTTCTTCTCGCTGTCGCTTGGAACAGCCTGTCTGTGTACCTATGCCAGCTACTTCTCCCCGAAGACCAATCTGCTGTACTCGGCAGGACAGATAGCCTTGCTCGACACCATGATAGCTATCCTCTCCGGCCTGCTCATCTTCCCTGCAGCAGCAGCGGTAGGCATCAGTGCCGACTCAGGTCCCTCGCTCATCTTCATTACCCTGCCCAACGTGTTCCAACAGGCCTTTGGCAGTATGCCCGTGGTGGGCTATGTGGTCAGCATCATGTTCTATGCCCTGCTAGTATTCGCCGCCCTGACATCGACCATCTCCATGCACGAGATAGGCACTGCCTTCTTTACGGAAGAGTTCCACATGCCACGCAAATACGCTGCTTGGGTGCTTACCATCATCGCTGGCGTTCTCTGTCTACTATGCTCGTGGTCAGTAGGTGCTATCGATATCAAGGTGTTAGGACTGTCGCTCATGGACTTCTGCGACCAACTGACAGCCAACGTCATGTTGCCATTGGGTGGTATGCTTGCCTGTCTGTTTGTGGGCTGGTATATTCCGCGCCAACTGGTTTTCGATGAGTTCACCAACTACGGACAACATAATCAGATGTTCTATCGCGTGTTCCTCTTTGCTGTTCGCTACGTCTGTCCTGTCTGCATCATCTTAGTATTTCTTCATCAACTGGGTATCCTATGAACCGTAACGACCGTCGCATAGCCCTCACGGCCATTGTCATAGGTACATTAGCCTTGATCGGCCTATGGCTGACAAACGGAGGAGAACAGACATCTCTGGTAGAACAGCAACGCAAGGACAGCATACGACAGCAGCGCAATGGAATATACGGCAAAGGAAACTATTACAGCAAAGACACCTATGGGAAACACGCATCAACGTCGATGACTATTGGCGAAGTGCCCATGCGTCATACCGAAGAGTTCTACTTCGATCCCAATACGGCAGACTCCACCCAACTGATGCGTCTGGGCCTGCCCGTCTGGATGGTGCGTAACATTTACCGCTATAGGGCACGAGGTGGCGTCTATCGCAGCAAACGCGATTTTGCCCAGACGTATGGACTCACCAAGAAAGACTTTCTGCGACTAGAACCCTACATCCGCATCTCGGACGATTACCAGTCAGCAGCCACCCTCTTTCCTAAGGAAGAACGAGACACCATTCGTCATACTGTCAAGCTGAAAGAAGGCGAACGTATTGCACTGAACACTGCAGATACCACCCAACTGATGAAGGTGCCTGGCATTGGCAGCTACTATGCCAAGGAGATTGTACGTCACGGCAAATGGATTGGCGGATACGTCAGTGTGGATCAATTGGACGAGATAGAGGGTTTCCCACAGTCAGCCAAACAGTATTTCGTCATCAACAACCCTACCCCACAGCGGATTGCCATCAATAAGTTGTCGTTGCAGCAGCTGCGTCGCCACCCATATATCAACTACTACATGGCCAAGGCCATTGTAGACTATCGTCGGCTGCATGGCGACATTAAGAGCCTACAAGAGCTGCGTTTTTCGAAAGACTTCACAGCGGATGTCATCCAGCGTCTGGAACCCTATATTGAGTACTAGGCAGGCAACCCTATTTTTAACCCCAAATCAGCAGTTTTTGCTACCCTCTACTTGACATAAATCAATAAGTTGCATATTTTAGTGTAATAAATACAAAAATATTTGGTTGTGTGCGCACACATTCGTACCTTTGCATCGTCTTCAGAGGAAGTCTTAAAGGTAAAAGTAAAGATTGTTTCAAGGATTAAGGTAATAAAGATCATTCATATTTTGTTTTAGGTTAGTAGTTTTGGTTATGTAGTAAATTATGTTTCGAGGAAAATGATGAAACATACATGAAGAGGGACATCCGTGAGGGTGTCCTCTTTTTGTTGTCAAAGGTGAGTGGTGAGAAGTGAGAGATTAGCAGTCGGAATCCATTGGATCTAGGACATGCTCTTCACGCAGAACACGATCTACACTGCCTGCGTCGAGCAAACGGTGTTGGGCTTCCTCGTAGTCTAAGCCCAGGAACTCCTGAAGCATACGTGTACCACGATCTACGAGCTTGGCATTCTTCAGTTGCATCCTTACCATGCGGTTGCCACGCACTCGTCCCATGCGAATCATCAACGAGGTGGAAATCATGTTGAGCACCATCTTCTGTGCCGTGCCACTCTTCATACGACTGGAACCCGTCACAAACTCTGGTCCGACAATCGTCTCAATGGGATGGTCGACAGCAGCAGCCAACGGCGTATCAGGATTGCTTGTGATGCAGCCCGTCAGCAATCCCTGTCTTCTAGCTTCCTCAACAGCCCCAATGACATAAGGTGTCGTACCCGATGCAGCAATGCCGATCACGGTGTCGTCGGCTTTGGGATGAAAAGCCTGCAAGTCGCGCCACCCGTGTTCTGCAACGTCTTCAGCACGCTCTACAGCATGGCGCAAAGCCTCATCGCCACCAGCAATGATACCCACCACCCACTCTTCAGAGACACCAAAGGTGGGAGGTAGTTCACTGGCATCGAGAACACCTAGACGACCACTGGTGCCTGCGCCGATATAAAACAGACGGCCACCACGTTTCATTCTGGGTTCGATAGCGGCTACCAATGCCTCTATCTGCGGCAGTGCTTTGTTGACAGCCTCAGCCACCAGAAGGTCTTCATCGTTGATGTGCTGCAACAGTTCACCCACCGTCATACGCTCCAGGTGATTGTAGCGTGACGGCTGCTCGGTAATCTTTCGTTGCACAGACTTACTGACCATATCAGGAAATAGGCGCTATTATCTTACGACCTCTGTAAATTCCGGCTTGGCATCAGCAGCCTTACCAACAGTGACATAGATGACAGAGGTTGACTCTTCACCATTCATACCACGACCTTTCACGGTATATTTGTAGTCTGTGCCATCAGGTGTTGAGCGTTTACCTACGGTCTGTGGCGTACCCAAAGGGAACTGGTAGCTGGAACAAGCGGCATCGAAAATAGCCTTTTCATCAGCAGTAACAGGCTTCTGTGCAGAATAATCGGGCAGTTTCTGAACCTTACCCTTCTTGTAGCCATTCTCCTTCAGAAAACGATCCAACTCCTTGGCAGCTGCTGCCACACGCGCTGTACGGACACCATAGCCTTGTTGTATTTTAGCCTTGGGAAGGACTTTCTTCAGCGCTTCTGACGAGGTATTCAGGCCTCCACTACCGAAAGTACAGAAGGGCACAATGGTCTTACCGGCGAAGTCCTGTTCCTTCAGAAGTGTGACGATGGGATTAGCATAAGTACCAAACCAGATGGGATAGCCTAGGAAGATAACGTCATAGTCGGCAATCTTCTTTGTAAGAGGCTTCAATGCAGGATATTCTCCACGCTGCATCTCACGCTGACCACGCTGGATAGTCTCCTGGAAATTACCAGTATAAGGCTCCACGCACTCGATGCCTTCCATGTCGGCACCCAACTGCTGCTGTAACTCCTGTGCAACAGTCTTCGTTGTTCCTGTTTCAGAATAGTAGAGCACTAGCATTTTCTGTGCTGATAATGTAGTAAAAGCAGCCATTGCTGCTACTGATAATAAAAGCTTTTTCATATCGTAATAAGTTATATAGCTCTCTAAAGCCTTTCGTTTGCGGGTGCAAAAGTACGAATTATTTCTTAATTCTGCATTCTTTTCTAAAGAAAAAGTGTGAAGGTGCTATCTTTATTATCAATTATTTTGTACCTTTGCAACAGAAAAAACTTGCTAAACAGCCAACGATGATGCAAACGAGGAGAAAACCAATACTGACAGAATACCATTTGGGCGAGGGTGTGACCGCATTCAGCACCATGCGTCAAGGAGGATTTAGCAAGGGGAATTATGGCGAGTTCAACATCAACCGCTATTGTGGCGATGAGGAAGAAGCCATCAGTAAAAACCGTCAGGCACTCTGCACACTATTAGGAATCAGCGACAACCTTTTGCTAATGCCTCACCAAGTGCACCTGACGGAGATAGCCGTCATCAACGAACAACTGGATGCCAACCTCGAGGGCGTGGATGCGCTGATGACCAATGTCTCAGGCGTATGCATCGGTGTCTCTACGGCCGACTGTATTCCAGTACTGCTCTACGACCCTGTACAGCGTGCCGTCTGTGCCATTCATGCTGGATGGCGTGGTACTGTGCAGCGCATCGTAGAGAAAGCCGTCAGTAAGATGACCTGCGTCTATGGCTCTTGTCCATCAGACCTCGTGGCACAGATTGGTCCAGGCATCCATTTAGAGAGTTTCGAAGTGGGTGACGAGGTCTACGATGCCTTTACACATGAAGGTTTCGACATGGAATCTATCAGCAAGAAATATGAGAAGTGGCATCTCGACCTGCCTGAGTGCAATCGCCAACAGCTGACGAATATGGGTGTCCCTACCAACCATATTGCAGTCTCTCCTGTCTGCACCTTCATGCAGTCAGAATCTTTCTTCTCTGCCCGTCGACTGGGGATCCAGTCTGGGCGCATCTTCACAGCCATTATATTACACCAATAACATGATGAATAAAACCCATTATCTGATAGCGCTTCTTCTGCTTGTACTCACTGGTGCCTGCAGCCAACGCAGCGGAAACAACACCAACGACAGCATTGCCCAAGCAAAACATAAAGCCTTGGTTGACTCGGCACGAAATTTGTATGGCGGCTTGGCCTACTACTACAACAACAACATCCACGACTCATTGGTGATGAAAATTCCCGACGTGCTTGACTTCTGTCGTGACAACGAGTTGTGGTACGACTACTACGACACGTGGATGCTGTTGGGCGAGGAATACAATTTCAGTGGTGAGACCAACAAAGCTATTCAGGTAGCACAGGAAATCCACGACGACGCCACACAGCGAGGCAACAAATACGGACTGACTGCTGCCGAATTTATCAAAGGACTAGTTTACGACAATCAGTTGAACAGTACTGAGGCAGCACGTAGTTTTGAACGTGCACTGGCCAGCTATCCTGCTGATGCTGAGCCTTTCATGAAAAACACCATCTACGTGTACTACGTCAATGAACTGAAGAACATCAATGATACGCTGAGGATGCACAAGACGTTGAAGGAATGGTTGGCATATATTGAACAATGTCGCAATGATACAACCATTTCTAGTCGTCAGTTCTCCAACTGGCTGTACTACTACCACCACTCCTGCTACTTCTACTGGCTGAAAAAGAAGGATCTTGACAAAGCCGCCCAACACGTTGACTCAGTGGTAAAACATATCGAGGTGAACGGATGGTCAAAGGTGACACGCAACGAAGTGATGGGTTATCGAACCCGCTTAGCCATTGAACGAAAAGACTATGCCGAGGCATTGAGGCTGAACAACCAACAGTTGCCTGAAGCCAAGGAACTGGATATCAATGCCTATTCCGAGGTGCTCAGACTGCGAGCCCACATTTTCTCCAATACAGGACAATGGAAAGATGGCTACCATGCACTGGAAAAACACTATGAACTCGTTGACTCCATTAACAAGGAAGAGACACGCCAACAGTTGAACGAGCTGAACAAGCGTTTCGAACTGGACGAACTGCGTGCCCAGCAGGAACGTGAAAAGATGGATAGCGAGCGCCAACGACTGTACCTGATATTCATTATCGGCATCATTGTCGTAGCTGCCATCATTACCTATATCCTGTTGCGACAGCGTACTGCCCGCAGACTGGCAGGTATCAAAGCCGAACAGGAACGCATAGAGAGTGAACTGCGCATTGCCCGCGACATACAGATGTCGATGGTACCCAGCACCTTCCCCAATCGTGAGGGACTGGACATGTATGCATTGATGTGTCCTGCCCGTGAGGTTGGTGGAGACCTTTACGGTTATGTATTAAACGAAGACCAACTCTACTTCTGCCTGGGTGATGTCAGTGGCAAGGGCGTACCTGCTTCCCTGTTTATGGCACAGGTCACCCGCTTGTTCCAGACGTTGGCCAAACAAGGTATGCAACCTGCCGAGATGTGTACACGTATCAACGACGCACTCTCTGGCGAAGACAACGAGAACGGAGTGTTCGTGACGTTCTTCCTCGGACTTCTTGACCTGAAGAGCGGGCATCTGTCGTTCTGCAATGCAGGCCATAACCCTCCTGTCATTGGTGGTACATCAATGCATGGTGACTTCCTGCAGATGGAGTCCAACGCCCCGTTCGGTCTGTGGCCAGGACTACAGTATGTGGGTGAAGAGATTGACAATATCAAGGGGCGTGCACTGTTCATCTACTCCGACGGCCTCAACGAAGCAGAGAATCCACAACTGCAACGATTGGGCGACGAGCGACTGCTCAGCATTCTCCGTAACACCCACTTCGAGTCGTCACAACAAGTGATAGAAACCCTTGCTGCAGCAGTAGAGCAGCACCGCAATGGTGCAGAGCCAAACGACGACCTCACCATGATGTGTATACGGGTATCTGAATAATTTCTTCGAGAAAATAATGAGAAATCCTTCCGAATAATTGGTTTTGATGGGAAAAAAGTGTATCTTTGCACCCATAAACCATAAATAGCATTTAATAGGAAGGAAAGTGGAACAGACTATATATCGACTAGCATTACTCCTGACAGGCATTATCAACCTCATAATGGCTGGCATGATTTTTGGGGGAAACAAGTCCTATAAACAGTATGACGTTTACCTCCGTACACGATTGCTTACCACGTTGTGGATAGCAGCTTTCGGAATCGGATACTTGCTGCATGCTACTTTTATGTGGCGCTTCACATGGCCTACGGCAGCATCGGCACTGACAGCCTCGTATTTCCACCTAGGGGGCATCTGCTTCAGTTGGGGATTCACGTCACTGCTTAATCCAAAGTATCTGACACGATTCGTTTTCTGGCGCGACATTCTATACTTTCTGTTCAGTCTGGTCATCTACTGGATGGTCGCCCTTCAGTGGAAAGAGGCATCTACCTACACATTCCTGTCGTTCTGCCTCTACTTCTTCTACGCAGCATGGGTTATCTTTATTTTCTACCAGACTTACAACATGGTGAGCTTCCGATTGTTGCGACTCTCCTATGGTAATGTCATGAGCTTTGTACGCTGGATGCAAGTGTGCTGCGACCTCATCGTACTCTTCGGCATCAGCAGCGTAGCCATTACTGGCATCTTCCCCACCGACTTCTGGCCATACACCCTGCTGTTGATAGCAGGCGTGGGCATGTTTGCATACATTGCCTACTCGCTGAACAAATATGGCAAGACAATAGAAACAACCACTGAGGCAACAAAAAAAATAACACGATGAAGACACTACGACTCCTTAACTTTCTGCTGGTGGCGGTACTGACTGCTACCCTGTTGCTGTCGTGTGGCGATCAAGAAGAAACAGTAACACAGAGGACCGAGGCCGACAGCCTGATCAATATTGCACACAAGAACCACGACTACAAACGACTGTTGGAATTGGCCGACCAGTACCAAACCTCTGGTGACATTACGGATATCCAGGCTGACTACTGGCGAGGCTATTCCTATTCGCGCCAGCGCTTGATGCGTCTGTCGGAGAAATACTGGAAACAGGCCGTCAGTGCAGAGATACACAACCAGGAAGAACTGAAATACTACGCCAAGTCTGCCAACCGCCTATCAGGCGCCTTGCTGCTGAAAGGTGAGTATGAGGCAACCATGAAGGTGGCTGCCCCTGCCCTTGACAAGATGCGCAAGGAGAACTACCGTGACAACAGCGACTTTGCTTACTTGTTGGCTGCCGTGGGTTGTTGTCAGCTGAAGTTGGGCAGTCCTAACGATGCTGCCGAGAACTTTGAAAAGTCCATGGACCTGTTCCGCAAGGTGGTAGATGCAGCCCCTACCAAACCGAACTTCACCACAGCCATTGTGGCAGTAATTACCATCACTGACAACTATCTGCAGTTGAAACGTTACCAAGAGGCTTACAACTGGACACAGAAATACAGGGAACTGCTCGACACCTATAAGCAACTGCCCAACCCAGATCCTGGCTTCATCGACAAGCAGCGAGCACGTCTAGACATCTACTATGCTAGCGTCCTACAGGGTTTCGGCAATCAGGCCGAGGCTGAAAAGGTGTTCAACGATGCCCTTCAGTCGCACTACATCCATACCAACGAAGGCAAGTTGGAGGCTATCAACTACCTCATGTCTGCCCACCGCTGGGACGAAGCTGCAGAAAACTTCGAAGTGCTCGACAAGCAGATGCAAAAATATGGCATAACACCCTCTATGGACATCATCCAGCACTATCTGTTGCCCAAATTCCGTGCTAATAGGGGCGCTCAGCGCATGGAGAAAGCCAATAAAGTGAGCTATCAGATTTGTGACGAACTGGATAGCGCCATTGTACGCATGCAACGTGATGCAGCCCTTGAGCTTACAACTATCTATAATACCCAGCAGAAAGAAAAGGAACTCGTCGAACAGAAGTCCGATCTCGTACGTCAACGCTACTTTGCCACCGTCCTGGCATTGGTGCTGGTCATCTTCTGTTTCGTGCTCATCATCTATTTCCGCCATCAGGCATCGTTGCGTCTGGAGAAGGCGTACAGCAAACTGGAGATTGCCAACGAACGCACCAAAGAGTCGTCGCGCATGAAGACCTCGTTCATCCAACAGATGTCGCACGAGATACGTACGCCGCTGAACGTCCTCTGTGGCTTTACCCAAATACTCACCAACACTGATTTGGAAATTGACAGGAAGACACGGCATGAGATCAACGATAAAATCATCGAGAATACCAACCGCATCACGGAGCTGGTCAACAAGATGCTGGAGCTGAGCGACATCAACAGCAAGACCATTATTGAGCGCAACGACCATATCCCTGCTGTAAACATCGCCTCGAAAGCCATCAGCGCCATGACAGCCAAAGAGGATTCCAAGATTCCCATTACCCTAAAAGCGAATGAAGACGTCAAGCAACTGTCACTGGAGACCAGCGAACAGTCTGCCATACATGCCCTCGTCATGCTGCTCGACAATGCCGAACGCTTCACTAAGAAAGGCAGCATCACACTGACCGTTGACCAACAGGACAACATGGTGCGATACATCGTCGAGGACACTGGCATTGGCGTTCCTGCCAGCGAGGCAGAGCATATCTTCGAGGAGTTCGTACAACTCAACGAATACGAGGTGGGCACTGGCATCGGCTTGACTGTAGCCCGCAGCATCTGCCATCGTCTGGGTGGCAATGTCGTGCTCGACACCAGCTACACGGATGGTGCCCGCTTTGTGATGACACTACCAACCATTTAATAAAATATGAAAAAACTATTATCAACTATTCTCTTTGCCCTCATTGTATCAACTGGACAGGCAAAGACCAACAAGACAGTCACAACCTCATGGACGGTTCCTGCAGACTGGTTTAAGACCGATACCATTACTATTAAGGGTCGCATTGAAGACTACGATGCCGAGCAGTTCGGCTATACGTCGATGGAGTGTTATTTCGAGGATATCTTCGACAAGGACGCCTCGACCTTTGTCCTTGAGATAGCACCTGACGGCACGTTCTGTAAGAAGTTCAAGGCCAGCTATCCCGTTAAGCAGAATTTCCATTCCAACAACTCGAAGAATGGCTTTCACATGATTCCATTCTTTGCCCGTCCTGGTGAGACCATCGACATTACGGTGCGTAAGGATGCCAACGGAGAATACCAATGTATCTATAACAACGGTAGTAGTCGTGACGCCCAACACTGGCTTCGTGATTACGATTTGTTCAACAACATTACAGAGCCGCTTCATCTCTTCAAGGGCACTATCGCTGAGGCCAACAAAAAAGCCGAAGAGGTGTGGCAGAACCTGATGGACTGTTTGCAGGATGAGAATCGTCGCAAGCAGTATTCACCCATGGAGATGCAGTTGGCGCAGGCTGATGCGCAAACGTGCTATGCCTATGCAGTAATGGATTACTTTATGTATCGTGAGTCCGACCTGGCAAAGCAGGAACTGCGCGATGGCAGGTACTACAGAACGATAACCGATAGCGTGGAGTGGAATGGAGTTCGCGATGAGAAGAGCTATACGGCGTTGCATCATGTAGACTTCAATAATCCCTTGATGTTCGCCAGTTGCGACTTTCCCATGCTGGTCAACCGCATCCAGTTCGCCAAGCCTGTGCGCAAACGGCAGCTTGAAGATATTATCGACGAGGACGGCAGCTATGAAAATACGGTGGCGAATGCCCTGAAGGGACTTAACAGCGGCTATGCAGGACTGCGCGACCTGATGGGGACAAAGATTGACAACCTCATGGCGCAGATATGTAAGTATAAGGATATGGTCAGCGGCTTCAACACTTGGCGTAACAACGAGAATGATATCCCCAACATCCTTGCTGACACCACGATGACGGAAGAAGAACGCAAGCAAGGAGTGGAAGAGCTCCCCATACTCAGCAAGATGTACCCACCCTACCTCGCTACCTTCACCCATCCCTATATCCATCAAAAGGCAGAGCAGTACTATGCCTATAAGATGGCACAGAAAGATGTCGCGACACCACTTCCCAATGCTCCGATGGCAGAGCTTATCCATAAGCTCATTGCCAAGTATCCTGGTAAGTTCCTGATGATTGACTTCTGGGGCATGGGATGCGGCCCCTGTCGTTCGGCTATTCAGAGCAGCAAGCAAAAGCGTGCTGAGATAGCCAAACGAAATGACGTCAAACTCGTCTTCATTGCTGGCGAACGCACTACTGAGGGTAGCGACGGCTATAAGAAATATGTCGCAGAGTGGCTGGCTGACGAAGAGACCATCTGTCTCACCTATCAGGATTATGCTCGCCTGCAGGAACTCTTTGGTTTCAATGGCATCCCCCACTACGAAACCATCACTCCTGAAGGCTACCGCGTTCGTGATGATCTCCGCATCAGCAACTTCTATAACTTCGACTACGATGTACAAAGATTGAAGGAGAAACTGAAGTAATAGAAAAAAAAATAAGAATTCTAACTTAATGTTTCGAAGTCTCCTGCGTATTATAGTTGTATGACACGTCCAGAATTCGAACATATTGCTGCGCAGTTGCGCCAGAGAGTACTGAAAGTCGGGCTCGACTTCTTCGGCAACAAAGAGGATGCCGAAGATGCAACACAGGAGACGATGGTACAGCTCTGGCGCTATTGTGAGCATATCGATGTGGAACGCAATGTGGAGGCGCTGGCTGTCAAGGTGGCCAAGAACTGTTGCGTCAGTATCTATCGAAAACAGCAACGACAGACGGACGTCGTCAACATCGACCACCAAGCTGTCAAACAGCAGGAATCCAATAGTTCCCCACAAGAACAGTTAGAGGCTAAGGACACACAACGGATGCTCTCTGAAGCACTCGACCTGCTGAAGCCTCGAGAACGCCAGCTCTTCGAGATGCGCCAGATAGAGAGCCTCTCAGTAGAGGAAGTCTCTGAGCAGACAGGAATTCCCAAACCCTCTGTCATCGCAATGGTTTCAGCAGCACGAAAGAAAGTATTTACAGAACTAACAAGGAGGATGAAGCAATGACAAACAACGATATACAGCAACTGATAGATAAGTATCTCAATGGCGAGACATCGCCAGCGGAGGAGCAAATGCTGGCTTTGGAACTATCCCAACGTCAGGAGATGCCTGAAGAGTGGCAGGCTGTCCGTCTGATGCTGGGAGAACTGGCGATTGGCGAAGCAGAATACGATGCCATTATCAAGCAGCGCAGTCATAAGCCCTCTGCTATCCTCATCGCCCTGCGTGTTGTCCTCTCGACAGCAGCAATCTATCTGGTAGGTCTCTTCTTCTGGCTACAAACAGAGCCAACAGCTAAGATAGAAACAGCATATAATAATAAGGTGGAGAAAACTCAACCTACGCCCAACCCCTCATACTGCACAGAAGGTACACCCCGGGAAATCCTGATGTGCTATGTGGAAAGGCGAAAGGCTCAACCTCATATTTATCAACAATTAAAACAGAAGCTTTATGAAAACAAATAGATTCTTTATCATCGTGGCAGCCGCAGCGCTGCTGATGACTTCATGCAGTAATCGTGACGAGCGCATGCTCACCATCATTAACGAAGATGGTAGTTGTAGTCGTGAGATGTCTTTCCACCCATACAAAGAACAGGTGCAAGCATCCATCAACGAACCTATTGAAATCAATGGCATGTACTACAACACCGATTGGGAGCGTACTTGGTCGGTTATAGGTGACTCCGTCCAGCATGCTTGTCCTATGACACAGCAGCAGTGGGACAGTCTGCAGAACGTATTTGCTGACCAGAATGTGCCCGATAAGATTCTGATGCATTTCAAGCGTCATTACCAGAATGTCGGCGAGATGAGCGATTCACTCACCCAAGCTGTTCGTCATCTATTCAAAGCGACGGCATCGCTCGACAAGCATTTCAAGTGGTTCTATACCGATTACACCTATAAGGAGACGCTTGCCATCACGGATATCAACCAGATATTCCCAGTTTCTTTAGACCGTTTTGTCAGTGCCGACAGCGCATCTTATTGGTTCACGGGTGAGCCCAACCTTGCCGCAGGCCTCACTGGAGCAGAACAGAAAGAGATGTTGGACGATATCGAGGCGAGAATCAGTCATTGGCTCAATGCCTGCACGATGTCCTTTATTTATGCTCAAGTCTGGTTACGCTATAACAAGATTGAGAATCCTCCTGTCAGCAAAGAACAGTTCCTGGCCTTAAAGGATTCGATTGTCATGTCGCCTGCGGTACGCAACATGGATTTGTTCAAAAGTCTCAGTCAGGTCAGCAATATCCTCAAGGACTTCTATCAGTCTGACGCTTATACCCCCTTGCTTAGTGACAGCACCAAATGGGAACGCATGCTCGAAACGAAATACAAGAGCTATCATAATCTTGTAACCATGAAACCCATGCTGGACTATGTGATGCCTGGCAAGGTCATCGATGCTGGCAATGGCGTGGTAGAAGACAACGTAGTACAATATAGGTTCTCAGGTGAACGACTGATTCCCCACCCTTATAATGTGACCATCACTTCACGTGTCACCAACGTCTGGGCATTCATCGTCACATTCCTTGTCATCGTCCTTGCTGTTGGTAGCTTCTTCATAAGCAAAACGTTTTTGCGCAAAGAAAAATAAAGTAAATTATAATATCTGATGAAAAAACTAATTGTATCAACCCTATTTCTTGCCTTCGTGACATTCACAGGGTATGCCATTGACAAAACGCATTTTCAGAATGGTACTGCAGTATTGAAAGGTCGCATCCTGAACAAACCTGCAGACGAGTGGAACATCCTTTCAGTAAATATTTACAACGTATTTACTGATGAGGAGGTGCAGGTCCTCACGATTCCTGTTGCTGCCGATGGCTCGTTTGAAAGTCGTATTCCTCTACCATACTCCCAAAGCATCAAGGTGCAGGATGTGGACTTTATGTTTCTGGCTGTGGGCGATACCTTGGAGATAACGAAGGATGCGAAGCTGAATGATGAAGAAGGTGTGACATTCGTTGGAAATACCATGAGTGCCAATATCAACCGACTATGGCCGAAAGTAAGGAATCACTACTTTGGTGAGGGCAACTTATTCACCAAAGGACTAACAAGGGAGAAAATACCTGCTTGGAAGAAACAGATGGTGAAAAAGATGGATAGTGTGATTGCTGACATTGAAGGCGACCGTCTGCCTCTACCTGCTGGTACGAGTGTTTTCGAGAAAGAGGTACTTAGTGCCAATCTGCTGAGCGAACCCTTCATGGCCATTATGGAGAACTATCGCTACAACATGACCACAGGCCCTCTTTACAATATTAATAAAGGTGAGTTGGGCGAATATTATGATTTCCTGGCAGAACGCGAGAAGTGGCTCATGGATAACCCTGCTATGCTGTTTGTTATCTCATCGCCATCTACCTTTATCAATCGCATAAGAAACTACACCATGATTGACATCCATTTCGCACCCAAAGTGGCAGGAGAGAGCAAGGCTGAATATTACCAGCGGGTGTCGCAAATCGTCAAAGAGCGTTATGGCCTGAAGGCTATTGGTTTCGTGCAACAGTTGGTACTCTCTCAAGATGTGTTCTACGAAGACCATATGAATGAGGAGTCCGACCCTGACGTCTTGGCGGAGTATTTTACAGGCATCATTCCACTCATCAGCAATCCCATCGTGGCCCAACACGCCCTCAATCGCTATCGCCAATATGTCAAGCAGCGCGAAGGCAAAGCCATTAAGACGGCTACTGCGATGCCTGAGGCTGATGCTGTCTTCCAGCGCATCATCGAGCCATACAAGGGCAATACCCTCTTCATCCATTTCTGGGGGATGAGTTGCAAACCTTGTCGAGCAGAGATGCTGGGGGAACGCGAGAAGGTGGAACAAATGAAAGACCAACCCGTCCGTTTTCTCTATGTCTGCGACGAGAAGGAAAGCCCTCGTGAACGCACGGAGAAATGGTTGAACGAGAATAACATCAAGGGCGAGCACATCTTCCTAAAACACGAAGAATGGCTTCTGCTGAATGCCAAACTACAGTTCAATGCCACACCTTTCAGCATCACCGTTGACGAGGCTGGTAACATTAAACCATAATTTTTTTCTTTCCTTTGCAATGTTTCTTTCGTTTTCTGCGTATATATAAGTAGAGAACAGACAATCATGACCGAAACAGAGACACACCTGATAGAGGGGTTGTGCAAACAAAACCCCAAAGCCCAGCAGCAGATGCTCGACCAATATGGTCGTGACGTCTATGCGCAGGTGATGCGACTCATCCCTGTGCAGGAGAATGCTGAAGAGGTGTATCAGGACGTCTTCATCAAGGTCTTCCAGAACATCGGGAAGTATGATGCGGAGCGGTCGTCGCTGAGAACGTGGATTTCACGAATAGCATATAACGAATCCATCAGTTTTCTCCGACATAAGGTCCTGCCCGTCATCTACTTCGAAGATAGGGGCCATGAGGCAGAGGCGCTGTCAGACGAAGAGGTGGACGAGACCTTAGGACACGCCAACCAGGAAACGGTACAGCTGATCAGGGCAGCGCTGAAACACCTGCCACCTGAGGAACGAGCGATTGTCACCATGTTCTATTATGAGGAGATGAGCCTCAAGGAGATTGCTTACGTCACAGAGTCGCTGCCCACAACAGTAGCCTCGAAGCTAAGCAGAACGAGAAAGAAACTTTGTAGAATCATAAAAATGTTACAGTCATGAACGAGGACAAACTCAAAGCTTTACTACAGCAGGACCAGAGCCTGCGTGACGCCATCCGTCAGGATGAGGCAGAGCGTCCTCAGATGCCTGCCGACCTCAATGCCAGGGTGATGCAAAAGCTGAGTGTTCCCAGCGATTTCGTTGCAGAGTCCGACGAGAAAACTGCCAGAAACAAACGTCGCCGACTCTGGCCTTGGCTGGCAGCAGCCTGTGTGGCAGGCGTGCTGGTAGTGTTGCTGATGCCTCCTAAAGAGACTCTTGGTGAGAAGGAGATTGTCGCAAAGGTGGAAAAGATAGCTGTGGAGGAGCCCAAGACTGAGAAAACGTCACAGTGTGAAAACCCCAGTCCGCAGGCTACGGACCAAGAGTTCGCAGGCGACGGACCAAGAGTTCGCAAGCTACGGACTTTTTCCAAACCCAAAGAGGAACCTGCGGAAGACCCACAGGAATATATCGCAAATGAGTCATCTGCGCAGCCCGAAGTCGAGTTAGCCCAAACAGCGCCTGAGTCGAAACCAAAGATGCTGACAGAGCGCGACATCCCCATCACTCGTCCAGAGAACTACCAGTACACCCCAGAGGAAATAGCCCTCTTGAAGAAGCAGGCCGACGAGGCCTACCTGAAGTGGGTGGAACTGGAACTAGAGATAGCAAAATATAATCAAGAACAAACAGCCCAAAATTAATACATTATGAAACGTTTATTTATCATGCTGCTCATTGCTTGCAGCGCCATAACAACCATTAGTGCCGATTCGTCGGCAACCCCTCAGAAGAAGCCTGAGATCGTCGTTGCCACGCTGAACGCCATCATCCAGAAGTTTGGCCAGAACGAGGGACAGGTATATTCTGTCAATCGCAATCCCA
>CAMJIA010000030.1 GCA_946405695.1 uncultured Prevotellaceae bacterium
GCCTGGCTCTGGCCAGTGAAACCACCACCGTCGAGGTTGGCCTTGATGTCATATTTCTCAGCTACCTCCAGCAGGTTCAGCGGCTGCTTAACCACATACTGCAGAATAGCAGAGGGGAAATATACTTCCAAGTCTTTCTTGTTGATCGTGATCTTGCCAGTACCCTCTGACAGATAAACGCGAGCTACAGAGCTCTTACGACGACCTATTGCATTTATTACTTCCATCGTTCCTTATTTATTTATACTGGTTAATATCAATAGCCTTTGGCTTCTGAGCCTCGTGCTTGTGTTCTGTACCCTCATATACATAGAGGTTGTTCAGCAGGGCGCGGCCAAGAGGACCCTTGGGCAGCATACCCTTTACGGCGTGCTTGATGATGCGCTCTACACCGAAAGGCTTCTTGCGGAGCTCAGCAGGTGTGTTGAAACGCTGACCACCAGGATAACCAGTGTAGCGGGTGTAAACCTTGTCAGTCTCTTTCTTACCAGTGAAGATAACCTTCTGGGCGTTGATGATAATGACGTTGTCACCACAGTCCTGATTAGGAGTGAAGGTGGGCTTGTACTTTCCGCGAATGATCTTAGCTACTTTTGAAGCGAGGCGGCCTACTACCTGGTCGGTAGCGTCGATAACCACCCATTCCTTCTGTTCGCGAGCAGCTTCCTTAGATACGGAAACGGTCTTGTAACTTAAAGTGTTCATTTCTAATTTTTAATTTTACTACTAAAAAACATTTTTATTCTTTCTCTCTTATGCGCACAAAACACCACCAGCGGAGGTCTAACTCTCCGCAAGTAGTCTAACGTACACTGAATCAGCACTTTCACGAACCACAGCGCCCGGCCAAAGACACCGCTATTCCGCACTAATCCACGGGGATTCTAAGTCTCTCCCCCATAATCGGACTGCAAAGGTACTGCTTTTCTATGAAAAACAAGTGGCCTTTGTCTTGTTGAATCGAACTTTTATATTTATTTAACTATTTGTTGCGCTTTTGTGAAGATACGGAAAAGAAAAAGATGTTATCTCAAATTGCGAGATTCACAAAGACATGAGAGGGACATTTCTTGTGCGAATATTTGGTTGATCAAAAAGTATTTTGTAATTTTGCAGCCGATTTACAGAATCACCATTATCTGATGAACACAAGGTATACGCTTCATAATCCATAACCGTATGCAGACTTTTCAAGAACTCAAGAAGATACTCAAGCAGGCACAGAAGGAAGGCACCGAAGGGCTGGCACCACTGAAGGTGGCCCTCGTGGGCGATACAGCAACCCAGTTTCTGGCTACCGCTCTACGAGCTACGGGCTGCCTGCACGGTTTTCGCTTTGACCTCTTCGAGGCTGAGTACAACCAAGTGGAGCGTCAGTTCCTGGACCCTACGAGCGAGCTGCGTGTCTTCGATGCCGACTTCATCATCCTCTTCCAATCCACCCACAAACTGGCAGAGCGACACAGTCTGCAGAACAGCGAAGGGCAGGAACATTTGGCCGATGAGCGGCTGGCATTCGTTGAAGCGCTGTGTCAGGATGCTGCCTTTGCCGCCAAGCGCATCATCTGTCTCAACTACCCGGAAATAGAGGATACGGTCTTCGGTAGCTATGCCAACCAGGTGATGACCTCGCTGACGTGGCAGGTGAGGAGCCTGAACTACGGCCTCATGCAGCTGTCCCGTCAGTACCAGAATCTCTTCCTCTGCGACCTCGCTGCCTTGCAGAACAAGTGCGGTCGCGACTGGCTGTTTGCTCCCAATATATATATGAGTACGGAGATGGTGCTCAGTCTGGATGCGCTGCCCTATGTGGCCGCTCGCATCGTAGACATCATCGCTGCCGTGCGCGGACAGTTTCACAAGTGCTTGATTCTCGATTTGGACAATACTCTCTGGGGAGGCGTCATCGGTGACGACGGCATTGAGGGCATTCAGCTCGGACATGGACTGGGAATAGGAAAGGCTTTCAGCGAGTTCCAGCAGTGGGTGCGCAAATTGCGTCAGCGCGGCATCATCATCTGTGTGGCCTCGAAAAACGACGAAGCGACAGCCAAGGAACCCTTCCTGCACCATCCTGACATGCTACTCAAGCTGGAGGACATCGCAGTATTCCAGGCCAATTGGGAGACGAAGGTCGATAATATCCGTACCATACAGCATATACTGAATATAGGCTTCGACTCGATGGTGTTCCTCGATGACAATCCCTTCGAGCGGGCTATCGTCAGAGAGAATATCCCAGGAATCACGGTGCCGGAATTACCGGAGGACCCTGCGCTCTACCTCGAATACCTCTACAGCTTGAACCTCTTTGAGACGGCCTCCTACAGCGATGGCGACAAGGACCGCACACGGCAATACCAGGTTGAGGCGCAGCGCGTACAGTTGGCCAAGACCTTTGACAACGAAGAGGCATTCCTGCGCTCGTTGGAGATGTGTTCTATGGTCAGCGGATTCACGAAATTCAATACACCGCGCGTGGCACAGCTAACACAGCGCAGCAACCAGTTCAACCTGCGTACAGTTCGTTACACAGAGGGTGATATTGCCGCACTGGCCGCTGACCCCAAGGTGATAGACCTCAGTTTCACCCTTGAAGACCGCTTCGGCGACAACGGCCTGATAGCTGTCATCATCATGAAACCCTTAGATGGCGAGACACTTTTCATCGACACTTGGCTGATGAGTTGTCGGGTACTGCGCCGAGGAGTGGAGCATTTTGTGTTGAACACCCTTGTCACCCGGGCTCGTGAGGCTGGCTATTGGCGCATCCTTGGCGAATACTTGCCCACGCCCAAGAACGGAATGGTAGAAAAACATTATCCTGACCTTGGATTCACACCCCTACCTGATGCTGCAACAGCGCAATACTACTTAGATCTGGATAGTTACCAGGAAAAGAAGTGCTTTATTGAATTGAAAATTAGTAATTGAAGATAGAACAATTGTAATATATGGAAAGAACAGACATTTATGACAAGCTCAACGACATCTTCGTTGATGTGCTTGACTTGGACGAAGTGGCACTCACAGACTCCACAACGGCTGATGACATAGAGGAATGGGACTCGCTGAGTCATGTTCAACTCGTCGTCGCTATTGAAAAAGCTTTTGGTATCAAGTTCACCGCTCTGGAGATTATGAAGTGGAAGAACGTCGGAGAACTTGTAGACTCTATCGCCCAGAAACTTTAGCAGCATCTTGATATAGGTTCATGGTTGTTAACTCTATCAACTTTTGGCTGTTTTTCACATCAGTCGTGGTGCCCTACTTCCTCTGTTTTCGGGGACAACGAGGGCAGAACCTGTGGCTGTTGCTGGCCTCCTACGTCTTCTACGGCTGGGCCGATTGGAAGATTCTGTCGCTGCTTGTGGGAGTGACAGCGGTGTTTTATGGCCTTGGTTTAGTCATCTCGCAAAACAACGAGAGCAACCCGCGACGAGCCTCGTTGCTGACCACCCTCGGAGTGGTTCTTGGCCTTGGTGTTCTCTTCTATTTCAAGTACTTCGGCTTCTTTATCAAGGAGTTTACGGCACTGTTCGCCTCGTTGGGCGTTCCTTGTGGCGAGCGCACCCTGTATATTGTTATGCCAATAGGCATCAGTTTCTTCACTTTTAAACTGATGGGCTATGTTATAGAGGTTCACCGCCAGACGGTTGCTGCTACACACGATGCCATAGAGTTCGCGCTCTTCATCGCCTTCTTCCCCACCATTCTCTCAGGCCCCATCGACCGTGCTGCCAACTTTCTGCCACAGCTGCAACAGCGGAGACGTTATAACGAGAGTGATGTCAGTGAGGGATTGAAACGCGTGCTTTGGGGATTGTTCCTGAAGACGTGCATTGCTGATGTCATTGCTCCCTGGACGACAGTGGTCTTCAGCAACTATGCCCACCACAATGCCACGACCATCCTGGTGGCGGCACCCCTGTATCTCATACAGCTCTACACCGATTTCTGTGGATTTTCTGAGATGGCGATAGGTGTGGCGCGTATCATGGGACTGCGCGTGACAGAGAACTTCCAGCGTCCGTTCTTTGCTAAGAATGTGGCAGAATACTGGCGCCGCTGGCACATGTCGCTAACCACGTGGATTACGGATTATGTCTTCATGCCGCTGAATGTTGCATTTCGTGACTGGGGTGTCAGAGGACTGTATGCTGCCACGATGTTGAACCTCATCGCTATCGGTGTTTGGCACGGAGCCAACTGGACCTACTTCTGGTTCGGGGCCTATCATGGTCTGTTGCTCTGCATTGTCACGGGACTCGACAAGCGTCGCAAACGTTTCGAAAAAGCCCACCACCTGAAAGATAATGAGCTCTATGCCTGGAGCCGCCGCCTGCTTACGTTCCTCTGTTTTACCTTTGGATCAGTGCTTTTCCAGGCAGCGTCTGTCAGCGACTTTCTCGGAACTCTCGCACGTCTGGGACAGGGCTTCGGACCTCTCTATTCCGAGGAATTCTCCAGCCTCGTCATCTATGCCTTACCCGCAATCTGTCTGATGTTCCTGCGCGAATGGGCTGCTGAGTATCGTCGCGATATTCACTTCATGCATTCGCCCAATGTCATCGTCCGCATCGTTTCCATCGCCCTCCTGATATCCTTCATCATCTATGCAGGACAGCTCGAAGGCAATTCTTTCATCTATTTCCAATTCTGACCAATGTTCCACCGTTTCTCCTTTCCCCTCAAGGCGCTGGCCGTTCTCACCTTGGTGCTCCTGATAGACCAAGGTGTGGGATTCGTTTCGCGACACATCATCCGGGGACTCGATGATAAACTCTCGCAGATAGGTTCCATCCAACAGGCGCTGTTGCACAAACAAAGCGACGTGCTCATCCTTGGTGCCTCCTGCGCCAAATATCACTATAATTCGCAGATTCTTGCCGACAGCCTGCAAATGACGGTAGAGAACACAGGGGTGGGTGGCATGAAAGCCGAGTACTCCGACCTCGTGCTACAGTCCTACCTCGAACGCTGCACACCTCGTTGTGTGGTCATCGACGTGTACGGACAACTTGACTCAGGTGAGGGACGACTGCCACGAGTACGTCCTTTTTATGGTGTCAATCAGCCTGTCACCAGCTACTACGACAATGAGACTGACTGGCAGCAGCGCCTGAAATTGCAGAGTGCCCTCTATCGTTATAACGGCACGCTGGACCTGTTGCTGCGCCACGCATTCAATGAACCCAATCACTCCCACGGCTTTGCAGGGATGGAGGGCGAGATGTCGATGAAAGATACAGTGGTCGTTCACCGTTTCCAACCCGATGCCACTAAGGAGCGCCACCTTCGTCATGTAGTGCAGCTCTGTCGCGACCATGATGTCCGTCTGGTCCTTGTGCTCTCGCCCCGTAGGGAGCATGATGTGGATCAGGAAGCGTGGGTCTGCGCATTCTGCCGAGAACATAACCTGCAGCTCATCAATGAACTCCATGTGGCTGAGTATTACACAGAAGAAAGGCTGTTCCACGACGAATCACATCTGAATGGTCGCGGAGCAACCCTTTTTTCTCAGCGTGTTGCCCATCAGCTGAAAAACAGCTAATTTTTGTTTGAAAATTTGGTTGATAGAAAAGTATTTTGTATTTTTGCACAAAAATATACAATCGCTATTAACCGATGAACATGAGATATACTCTTTTTGCTGTGCTTCTGCTCCTTGGCATAGGTTCTGGTCAGGCCAAGGTAGACTATGACCATGACTCAATCTATCAAGTGTTGCGCGACTCCATGAACGAGTCGTTCAATAATGCTGACGAGGTGCGTTTCAACCGTGATATTAAGAATCTGGAGAATTATCTGCTCCAGAAGGATGACATGCATGGATACTATACGCAGCGCTGTAACGAAATCGTGTTCATGATGAACACGCAGAAGATTTTCGAGGCCTATAAGGCTGCCCGGAAGTTGTCGGAGGAACTGCGTGAAAAGAAACTGGACAAGGAGATGTATATGGCCTACAATATGCTGGGTCATATCTATCGCTACTGCGGCAATGAGGAGGAGGCGAAGAAAAGTTTCCGACAGGTCATCGAGATGATGGAGAAGGCGGGCTATCGCGAGAGTATGCCACCTATTTATATGAATATTGTGGGTGTGCTGGAGGAGGACGATAATCCGCAGGAGGCACTGAAACTGCTCGATGAAGCCAGGGAGATTGCCCTGGAATCATCACCTGAGCGTGTCTTTGACATCGATACGCGTCGTACGCTTATCTACTACAGACTGAAGGATTACGACAAATTCGAGGAAGGCTATAAGGCCTATAAGGAGGGAGCTGCCAAGGGACTGTCGTCTGTCCACGGACGCTCGCTGGAAGTATACCACGAGGCCTTCTTAGGACATACTGACGAGGCTGTGAAGAAAGCTCGTGAGTCGTTGGGGGAAGATAGCTATGCCACAGTTGCAGCTATTTACAAAGATGCAGGTCGCTGGCATGAAGCCTATGACGAACTTGTCAAGGAGTCGAAGCTGAATGACTCTATCAACAGTCTCATCCTTACCAACAGTATGGCGGATTTCCGTAACGAGTTAAGTGTTTACGACCTGGAGCGTCAAACCGCCAAGACACGCACCATCACGCTGACCATCATCATTGCACTACTAGGACTGCTGGTGGCTGCGCTGACCTATATTGCCCGTAGTCGCCGCCGACACATGAAGCAGTTGCAGAATGCCTATAGTCATGCTTTGGAGTCTGACAAGATGAAGACCGTCTTCATCAAAAATATGAGTCATGAGATACGTACGCCGTTGAACATCATTTCCGGTTTTGCACAGGTCATGGCTAATCCAGAGCTGACCACGGGTGCCGAGGAACGCCGTCATATAGCAACTATGATGCTGGCCAGTACACGTACCATAACCAATCTGATTGACGAAATGCTGGAACTGTCGCTCAACGAGTCGACCGATGGTGTCATGCTGGAGGATGATGTCCACATCAGTGATTTGCTGTCAGACCTGATGCAGGAGAATGAGGGCTTCCAGAAGTCGGGCGTCAAATTGGTCTTTGACAATCAGCTGCCGCCTAACTTCATGATGACCACCAATAAGGAAATGTTGAAGCGTATTGTCAACGCCCTGCTGGACAATGCCTTTAAATTCACTGTTGAGGGCAGCGTGACCCTGAAGGCACGCACCCATACGGAGATGTTGGAGATTGCCATTGAGGATACGGGCTGTGGCATCCCTGCTGGAGACACCAATCGTATCTTTGAGCGCTTTGTCAAACTTGACGAATTTAAAGAGGGGCTCGGCCTGGGCCTGCCCCTTAGTAGGATGATTGCCAAGCGTCTGCATGGCTACCTGATTTACGATCAGTACTATGCAGGACCGGGCTCCCGCTTTGTACTCAGTCTGCCACTGTATGTGAAGAAAGAGTAATCAAACCTTATTTCACTTTCCACACATTGAGGACGATGCCCTGGAACTGCTGCGAGAAGTCTGGGGCACAGACGAACAGTGCATTGTTCAGCCAGCCGTACTTGCTGTCGGCAGGAGCCTCGAACTGTGGGGCAGCCTTGAAATAGAACGTCGGCTTACCGTCAGCATCCTGTCCGCCGGCAATGATGCCGCGATTGCGCACGTGGATATAGACTCCATCGTCGGTCTTGATGCAGTAGATAGCCTCTAGTTCCGTGCGTCCTTGTGCGTTGGCCAACTGATAGTCTGCACCGCCATTGATTATGGTACCCTTGATGCCAGGTCCTTCGAAGGTGCCTCCTGTGATGGGAATTACTGTGCGGCGACCGTGCTGGGTGTTCTCAATGGAGAAGGCTTGGCCGAGGGTCACCTTCAACTGCAGGGCAAACTCCAGCTGTGGGGTGTCCTTGGGTGGATAAATCTGTGCGCTGACTGTCAGCATGCAGCCCAGTAGCAGGGCCATGATGAATAGTTGCTTTTTCATGTTCTTGTTAGTTAATGTTTGAATGATTGTCGTTTGCAAAGGTACGAATAATTATTGAGAAACCATAGTTTTAGCCATAAAGATTGCACTCGAAATGTGGCAGAACTGTTAACAAGTGTTGTTTTCGTACACAAAAACTTGATGTAAATCAATAATAAGTTAAAAAATTACACTTTATTGGTGAAAACTCTTGCAGGAATGAAAAAAACTTCGTACCTTTGCATCGTCAAACAAAGACAACCGGTTAACGCCGGCTTTGACTAAGCGAAGTCAAAGGAATTGGTTAATAGATTGTTTTAGGTTAGTAGTAATATTTATAGTTTTAGGTTTTTAGTTATTGGTAAAAAGAAAGTTTTAAATGTGTGAACAACAGTGGGCACCGTGAGGCGGTCATAACTTTCTTTTATTTAGAAAAGGTTAGTAATAAAAAATATTCCTGTCTGCGGACAGGCCTCCAGTCGAAAGACTGGATTATCAAGGAAAAGGATTTTTAGTTAAACATAGGCTTTTGGATGCTGCCGCTCGTTGATGAGTAGCAGCATTTTTTTTTGTGTTTACTTTTCTATTAATGCCACAGCATAGGCGCTGATACCCTCCTGGCGACCCGTGAAGCCCAACTTCTCAGTGGTGGTGGCCTTGATGCTGATTTGGTCAGGGTCGCAACTGATGACCTGGGCCATACACTGCTGCATCTCAGGAATGTGTGGATTCATCTTTGGACGCTCGGCACAGATGGTGGCATCAATGTTTACCAGGTGGTAGCCCTTGGTGGCAATGAGTTCGATGGTTTTCTTCAGGATAATCTTACTATCCATTCCCTCTGTCTCTGCTGACGTGTCAGGGAAGTGGTAGCCAATGTCGCGCATGTTGGCAGCACCGAGGATAGCGTCGCAGATAGCATGTATCAGTACGTCGGCATCGCTGTGACCCAGCAATCCCATTTCATGTTCCAGTTTTATTCCGCCCATCCACAGGTCGCGACCTTTCACTAACTGATGGACGTCATATCCCATTCCTACTCTAATCATTTTCTAAACAAGTCTTTGATGCCATCCATATCGAAGGCAAGGGTGAAACGAAGGGTTTGGTCGAGGGGGTTCGACTTTGCTGTAGAGATGACGTAACCGACGTCCAGCGAGAAGACATTCATGCGGAAACCACCACCCACAGTGAAGTACTTGCGGTTACCCTTGTTCTCCGACTCGTGGTGATATCCTGCACGCAGCGAGAACTGGTCGTGGTAGATGTACTCGGCACCAATGCTCCACTGAATCTCCTGTAGTTCTTCCTTGAAACCGCCAGGGGCATCGCTGAAACTCTTGAAGATACCACTGATGGAGCTCACCTCACTATACTCGTCGAGCACACGGCGCTCATACTCTTCTGTGGACTCGCCATCGTTCTGCTTGGGAACGGTGGGCACCAACAGTTTGTTGGCATCAGCAGCAATCGTGAAACGGTTGTACTCATCGACGGGAATCATCAGCGAGGCACCCAGTCGCAGATTGGCAGGAAGGAATTGTGAACGGTCGTCACCATAGAACTTAATCTTTGAACCCACGTTCTGGATGTTGAAGCCCAAGCCCAGCTGACACTCGCGCTGTCCGATATTAATATAGTTGTTATAGTAGCCTGCAAGGTCGGCAGCAAAAGCCGATGCCGGACTGGCATCCTCCGTGTAGTCAAAGCGCAGGTCACTGTATAACCAGCGCAGGGCAACACCTAGCGAGAACTTCTCGCTCAACATCAGTGAGGCACCAACGTCCAAGGACATCTCGTAGGGTTTGACCGTCATGGCGTTCTCGTCCATGGATGTCATCACCTCACCCAGCGAGAAGTAGCGCAGAGAACCACTGATCGCAGCATAGTCGCCAATACGGTAGTAGCCGGCAACATAGGCCAGGTCGATGTCGTTGACCAACTGGCGCAGCCATGGGGTGTAGTTCAGTGCAATACCTGCACGGCTGATGCAGAACGGATACTTGGCAGGGTTCCAGTACTGTGAGTTAACGTCAGGGTCTGTAGCAGCACCCACGTCACCCATACCGGCAGAGCGGGCATCCGGGGCAATGGTTTGCGATATGACTGCATGCTCCACGGGGTTGAACTGGCTCTTTGTGTCCTGCGCATAAATAGGCAGTCCCATCATGGAGACCAGTACAAATGCGATTATCTTTGTTGTTGTATTCATATTCCTTATTTATTTAGTATGATAAGTTTCTGAGCTTTCGATGCATAGCTGCTGTCGTCGGAGCAGATGCTCACACGGTAGAGATAGAGTCCCGTGTTCAGGCGGCGACCACCATCGGTGACGAGATCCCAGTCGAGGGTATAGACCTGATTGGTAGGTACACCGCTCTCGCTATAGGTCCACAGGTGGCGACCAGAGGTGTCGAAGATGTCTAGCTTGACATCCATCTCACTGCCTGTGCGGTCGTGGACAATGCGGAACGTGGTATTGGTCTTGGCAGGATTGGGTGAACACTCAACGCTGACGAGATGGGGTTCCAGTCCCTTCACGACATTAAAGGACAACTCGGCTGTTGACGAGTTGTTCAGCACATCCCAAGCACGGAACAGCAACTTGTGCTGGCCGTAGGATAGGGTAGGTATGCTGAATCCCACCTGTCCAGTGGTGTAGCTGCCGAAATCGTATTGGAAATAGTCGTTCAGACTATAGGTCGTTGCCATCTGTCCATCGATGATGAGTTGCAGGTCGTGGCCGATACCACTGCCAGAGGCGTTGATGCCATCTTCATCGTTCAGCATGGCCACAAAGTAGGGTGTCTGGTTGACATCATCACCATTGGTGAACGCCTCGCTGTTCAGGTAGCAGTAGATGCTGGGACCAGCCTCGCTGCCACCTTGTTCGGCCTTACCGTTGAGTACCAGCTTGTCAGAACGTCCACTGGCCTTGATGGTCTTGTCATCGTTGATGGCATAGATGTTGATGAGGGCGCTTTGGTCGGAGTAGCTGATATCCTTGGGAGCAGCAAATGTAAACGAGAAGAGGCCATCCTTTACTTGATTGCTACCGTTGAAGATGGTGTTGGGACGATCGTAATAGGTAAAGGGTTCTTCAGCACCATCACTTGTGGTGTTGTTCAGTCGACAGACAATTTTCTCAATGATGTCACGCACAGTGGCTGTCATAGTACCTTTGAACGAGGTGTCTGTCTGGCCATCATCGTCCACGATGCGTCCCTCAATCTTGGCAGTTGATCCTGCTTTTACCGTTATCTGAACACCTTCTGTCAAGGGGGTGTCGTTGATGGCGGTCACCTCCAAATGACGGGTAGGCATGGCCAGTCGTAGGGCAGGGTCGCCCAACAATGAGTACTGCAGGCGGTTGGTGCTCTGGTCGGTGGCACGTATGGGATTACCCTCTTTGTCGTACCCTAGGATGACACCAGGGGTGATGAGCTCGTTCTTTGCCAGACGGACGGCCTCACCAATAGGCATTGGCATCCCTTCAGCATCTTTGCTCAGCACGCGGTTGGTGAAGGCCAGATTCATCAGACGATTTTGGGGCTGATAGACGGTGCGTGTAGTACCGTAGAAGGCAATAGCGCCACCTTTCTTATTAAAAAGAGCCGTCTCACCGATGTTATCTTCCTGTCCATCGAAGGGCATGATGTCGCAGGATGCCGTCATCCACAAGGGAAGACGTAGGGAGGTGGGTTCCGCAAAGTCGTTCAGTCGCAGCACATATTCGTGTGAAATGGCAGCAGGACCACCATGTCCGGAATAGTTCATGATCAGTGCCCCCTGCTGCATCTGTTGCTTGATGAGTCGTGTGGCATCAGGATAGCTGTTGCCTGTCGAGGAGCTGACACGATTGTAGGCATCCCACATGATACGTTTCACCAGGAAATTGGGATAGCGGTTCTCTACCAGTCGTGCTACGGAGTCTGCATCGGCCATGTGGACATTGTTGTTACCGTCATCGCCCATCACGCAGAACAGGTTCTGCCAAGAGCCAGCTTGTTGGTTGTTGACATAGTCGTAGATCTTGTCAACGGCAATAGCAGCATCATTGTTATTTCGGGCAGTGATGCGTCCTATGGCGATGTCCGACTGGTCGCTGCTAATCAAATTGCCACCCTCACCATCGTCAAGGAGACCAAAGTAGTCGTCAGAGACATAGCAGTGAGTCTGGCTATACGAGTTCTCACTCTCATAGCAGAGCAGGAAATCGTCGGGCGAGTAGTTCTTCCACTGTGATGACAGCATGCGGTTGTCCCAAGCACAGTCGCCCAACAACAGCAGATAGCGAGGCATGTCTTCTTCGGTCTCTGCACGGTCATAGAGCATCTTTAGGTAGCGACGATAAGCATTGGCATCGGGCGTTCCACTGGAGAACTCGTTGAACAATTCATCGGCAGGGACAATACGTACACGCAGATTGTCTTTCTCCTCGTGGAGTGTCTTCAGTCGTTCTGCCTGAGCCAGTAATTGTTGACTGGTAGGGATGATAATTACCATATCGACGGCTTTGTCGGCATGGTGGTTCTGGTTGGTGATGTTGTAGACGTACGCTGGTACAGGGAAGTCCTGAGAGGACTCCGGTGCAGCAGCAGGTGTCACAGAGTAGGTTGAGATATAGTCCAGTCTTACGTTGGGCACCTTGCTGTCAGGGGTCAGCGTCACCTCGTTGGAAGTCTGTAGGTTGTCGACAGTGAAAGTCTTTTGTGCTGTACGCATCGTCTCGTAAGAGCCTATTGACGGGATATTGACAGACCCTAGTTCCTTACCGTTCAGTGTCACTTTCACATATCCGCCGGTACCCATTCCCGACAGTGCTACCGTCAGTTGACCTGTTGTCGAGGCGCCTGTAGCAGAAATGGTATATTTGTAGCTCTTGTCAGAGAACAGCAGATTGCTGTCGTAGAGGTTGCGACCACCACTGAACCAGGCATAGTCGTCGACCTCATAGAGTGTGCAGTAGTCGTCAGCAGTAGGGTAGTGGGCAGCCACGAAGTCGTCCCAACTGATGGTCTCCGGCGCCTTGTCACTTTCCGTCAGGAAATAGCATCCATAGCTGGAGTAGGGGTTGCGGATGCGTAGGTGATCATTGCCCCAACTGACAGGACCAACGGCATAGAACAGTCGTTTGCCATTGACTTCGCAGAGGGGTACCTCCTGCAGGTCATCAGTCTCTGTCAGGTAATTGCCCGTCAGCAGCTCTGGCTGCATAGCACCACCATAGCCATAGACCTTCACCTTATTAATATCTGAGAAGCCTGCTTGACGAATAAGGTCACTTGTTAACTGATAGATGCCTGTTGACGGCACGCTGATCTTTGCCCATGTGCCTGTGGCCAGGACTGATTTCGAGGCATAGCGCTCACCCTCAGCCCGTTGATTTCTGGCTGCAGCCTTCTTTCCTCTCACCTCTGACTTCTCACCTCTAACCTCCAGTTTAAAGCTCACCAGCTTCTGGTACTTGCCTTCACGATAGACCAATGGCACGAAGCCGATATGCAGGGTACCTTGCTTGCGCGATACACTCAGTGACTGGGTTATCTCAGGCAGTGCTCCCAATGGACGACCTGACAGCTGCTGGTAGCGCTCTATGTCAGCTTCGCTCATGTCGATGAATTCCGGATAGGTAATCTCTACCGTATAGGTGGAGTCGCCATAGTGCTCATCCAAAGGGTGGGCATAGTGGAAAGCCGGTAACAAAGTATCAATCCTAACCTCGTCAGCGGTCAGGTTGAAATACTGTTGCGCACTGGCTGTCAGGCCAGCAAGCAATAGCAGCATACTTGTTATCGTCTTCCTTATCGTCACTTACAGTTAAATTCCAATACTTTTCTGTCTTCCAGCCACCCTTCCAGATGGTCGTCAATCTTCACGGGGCCTACACCCACAGGAGTGCCCGTATAGAGCAGGTCGCCCGTCTTCAGCGTGAAATACTGGGAGATGTAGCTCACCAGTTCGTCAATCTTGTAGAGCATGTCGCTCGAACAACCTTCCTGCACCGTCTCTCCATTGATGTCGAGATGGAAGTGCAGCGCCTGCACGTCCAGGAATTTCTCCTTGGGAATCCACTCGCCAATCACTGCTGAGCCGTCGAAACCCTTGCAGATCTCCCAGGGCAGTCCCTTCTCACGGGCCTCTCGTTGCAGGTCACGGGCAGTGAAGTCTATGCCTACGGTGACAGCGTCGTAATAACGGTGGGCAAAGCGTTCTGGAATGCTCTTGCCCAACCGACAGATACGTACCACCAGCTCCGTCTCGTAGTCCACCTGTTCAGACCAGTCGGGGATGAAAAAGGGCTTGTGGTCCTTCAACAGTGCCGAGTCTGCTTTGGTGAAGATGACGGGCTTCTCCGGTTTATATAACGCACCATCCAGCTCTTTATTGTGCTGGATATAATTCATACCTACTGCAAATATCTTCATAATTCTCTAGTTTTTGGCCACAAAGGTACGAAATTATTATGCATTATGCATTATGAATTATGAATTATTTCGTACCTTTGCAACCATGAATCGTTTTGTCACCATATTATTCCTACTGCTGTCTGTTTGTGGTCTCAGGGCACAAACGGAGATGCGCAGCATCCTGTTGCAAGGTGTTCCTTTGGAGGGACCGCTGGACAGTGTGCGCACGCAGCTGCAACAGGCAGAGTGGACAGAGTGGGGACAATCGGACGATGAGGAGGACTATTATTTCCGTGGCAAGTTCTATGGCATCAGGGCTAAGCTGTTGGTGAGCATCGCTCCAAGCAGCAAGTTGCTGACATCGGCCTATGTCTCTGTGGGTCCATATAGCACAGAGGCGATGCTGACGAAGAACCTGCAGTATTTCCTTTATAAGTTGAAGCAGGAACATGGCGACTTTGTGCAACGTGATGGTGCCTGGGTGTATATGGACGACTTTGTCAGTGTCAAGGTCTCTGTTGTCGACAATGATGGTGGTTCGCGCGATATCCGTGTGCTCTATCTGCCGATGGGCACCTACTATAAGGATGCCATAACGATGGGACTGCATGGTCCTGTACAGGAGGTTGTCACAGAGAATGCTGTCAGCGAAGACCAGTTTATGCGTTTCTCGCAAGATGGTCAGTTGGAACAGCCTGACTTGACAGCCCGCCACTATGACCGCTATGGCTATCTGCGGAGTGCCCAGATGACAGAGCAAGAGGGACATAGTGATGTGGTTTATACTTACGACAGTCGCTACCGCTTGATACGTCGCACCCTGACCAACAAGGCTGCTAGTATCCGTTATGTTCATGAATATACCTATAATGAGCGTGACGAGGTGGCTTCGCAGAGTCAGAAGGTGTTCCAGGGCGAGGAGTGTGTGTTGACCATCAATATGCACAACAACTACCTAACACGTGATGATGAGGGCAACTGGACCACCAACTCACTGTCGCTGTCGTATTGGGAGAAAGGCAGTCAGAGTCAGCAGACTACCGTGCTGCAGAAACGTACATTAGCTTATTGGGAAGAGTAGCGCATTCGCTAAATGATAATTGAGAATTGAGAATGAATAACCGAAATATCAAGGTCGTTGCCTTTGATGCCGACGATACACTATGGGATTGTCAGACATGGTTTGACGAGGTGGAACAGCAATGCTGTGAACTGCTCAAACCGTGGGCTACAGCCCGTGAGGTCAGTGAGGGTCTGTTTGCTACAGAGCGTAAGAACCTGTCGCTGACGGGTTATGGCACCAAGGCTTTCACGCTGTCGCTCATTGAGAATGCTGTACGTGTCAGCCACGAACAGCTGACTGGTGATATCGTGATGCGACTGATAGAGCTGGGTCAGCAGTTGTTGCGCTTTCCCACGACTCCTCTGCCTGAGGTTGAGGATACACTACGCCAATTGGCTGAACGTCGCCACTACCGGTTAGTGGTGTTCACCAAGGGTGAGTTGATGGATCAGGAGTCAAAACTGCAACGCTCTGGTTTGGAACAGTACTTCTCACACATGGAAACGGTGTCGAACAAGACGGAGAAGGAGTATCGCCAGCTTTGCGAGAATCTGGGTGTTGCTCCTGAACAGACCATGATGGTTGGTAACTCTTTCCGTTCCGATGTCGCACCAGCTCTGGAGGCTGGAGCATGGGCAGTCCACATCCCTTATCATGTGGTATGGGAATTGGAGAAGAGCGAGGAATTTCCTCATGAGCGACTGCAGAAAATCAGCCACTTCTCCGAGTTGCTGGAAATCTTAGGCTGACAGCAACATAAATACTACCTATTATTATATATATAAGGTATAGCTGGGTAGCAGAGAGGTTGATGCCCTCGATGCTGCTCAGGGGTAGTTGCGCTACCCATTCAAGGCAGTTGTTCAGGGTTGTTGCCATCCATGCGAGTATGGTCATCAAGCCCTCCAGTGCCCACGACCACCAACTGAGGACAATGCTCAGCAATGTTACGTTGAGCAACAGCCAAGCCATCGGTATAACAATAAAGTTGCTCAGCAGGAACCAGGTGCTGAAGCGTCCGAACTGATACATCACCAAGGGTGCTGTGGCTATCTGTGCAGCAATGGAGACAGTAACAAGTCCCCATATCGACGACAGCCAACGGTGCTGTTGCTGCACGTCGGCAGCTATCAGGTTATTGATGAGTGGATGAATGAGCAGGATACCCAGTACTGCCAGGAACGACAGTTGGAAGCCGAGGTCGTAGATGGCCATCGGATTGATAATCAGCAGGACGATAGCCACAAAAGCCAGCGTGTTGACAGACATGCGCTCTCTGTAACCCAACGACAACAGGGCATAGATGCTAATCATGAATGCTGAGCGCACCACGCTGGTGGATAGTCCCGTCAGCAGGGCGAAGGCCCATATTGCCAATACCGTTATCACTTGTGTTGCCATGTGGTAGCGGTGCCAGCCAATGACCAGCGTTATCACTCCATAGATAATCATCAGGTGCAGTCCGCTCAGTGCCAGGATGTGTGCTGCTCCCACTCGCGAATAGGTGTCTTTCAGTTCTTTGCTCAGTGTGGTCTTGTCGCCCAGCGTCATAGCGGTGATTACTCCGTAGGCATTCTCGTCCATCTGTTGTTGCCTAAAGTGCTCCAGCAATTGGTGGCGCCATGTGAGGAAACGCAGGCGCAGCCTGTCGGTCATGGATAGCTCCTTCAGACTTACTGACTGCCCATGCCACTGGTTGTTGTTAGCGTACAACTCGCCAGTAAATCCGTGACATTGCATATATTGGCGATTGTCGAATCTTCCAGACTTCCACTCGTGTATCTTCTTGATGCGAGTGTAAACCTCTAACCCTTGCCCTATCTGTATCTGTTCACTATCCTGGTCACGCCGAATGCTGCAGCGCAGCTTATGCTGCCCATCAGCAGTCAGCGCATCGAAAACAACTGTTTTCTCTTTTACCTTTACCTCGCTTGTGACAACCAGCCCTACCTGTTGTTTCCCCTCTGGCCATTCCACATCGAGCTGTTGCCCTTGTCTGCTGCCTAACGTCATTCCGAGCAAGAGCGCACCCATCAATATCCCTGCAGTCTGTAAGCGAGGGTAGCGTCCTACCAAGCAGGTTGCAATGATGACAATTACCAGCATTGCCAAAGCCATAAGCCAATCGCTTATCCATTGGCTCGTCGCTATCCCAACTATCATACATACTGCCAGCGGCAGTAGTGGTGCGTGAATCTTCATTGAATTCCTGGTTAAGGTTACTAAAATATGATGCAAAGGTAAGTATTTTTTACGAAACAACGAAATTGCAAGCCTGAAAAGTTGTTCTCTTTTTAAAAAATCGGGTCTCTAAAAAAACGGGACTCTAAGTTTGCACTCTGATAGAGAATATCAGTGAAGAATTTGCTCAATA
>CAMJIA010000031.1 GCA_946405695.1 uncultured Prevotellaceae bacterium
AGCCGCGGGCCTCGAAGGTGTTTCGGATACCTCCGTTGGGGAATGATGAGGCGTCCGGCTCCTGCTGTACCAACAGCTTGCCAGAGAACTTCTCTATCATACCACCCTTGCCGTCGTGTTCTACAAAGGCGTCGTGCTTCTCGGCCGTACCTTCTGTCAGGGGTTGGAACCAGTGGGTATAGTGTGTCACGCCCATCTCCAGTGCCCACTGTTTCATACCAGCAGCTACAGCATCGGCTATCGAACGGTCCAGACGGGCACCGTTATCCATCACGTCAATCATCTTGTCGTAGACGTTCTTCGGCAGATAACGATACATCTTCTCCTTGTTAAATACGTATTTGCCGAAATACTCCGACGGACGCTCTGAGGGCGCCTTTACGTCGAGGGCACGTTTCTTGAACGCCTCTTCTACTACCTGAAATCTTAAATTGTTTGCCATTTAGTCTATATAGCGTTTAGTAATGTCTGTATAATTTTCTATGCGGCGATCTCTAAGGAATGGCCACCAGCGGCGTACCTGTTCTGAGCGCTGCATGTCCACCTCTATAATCTTGGCGACCTCCTCATTGATAGGAGCTTCGTAGAGCTGTTCACCCTGCGGACCGGCAACGAACGATGTACCCCAAAAAGGTACACCATCTTCTGTGCCACAACGGTTGACTGTGACTACGGGAATACCGTTGGCCACAGCATGACCGCGTTGAACGGTTTGCCATGCCATGCGCTGACGTTCTTGTTCCTGTGGCGTGTCGTTGGGATCGTAGCCAATGGCAGTGGGGTAGATGAGCAACTCTGCACCCTGCAGTGCCATTAGTCGAGCAGCCTCAGGATACCACTGGTCCCAACATACAAGCACGCCCAACTTGCCTACAGAGGTCTCGATAGGTTTGAAACCCAGGTCACCCGGTGTGAAGTAGAACTTCTCATAGTATCCAGGGTCGTCGGGAATGTGCATCTTACGGTATTTGCCCGCAATAGTGCCATCCTTTTCTAGCACTACTGCTGTGTTGTGATACAGGCCTGTGGCACGACGTTCAAACAGCGAAGTGACGATAACCACCTGCAACTCCTTAGCCAGTTGGCCAAAGAACTGGGTTGACGGACCAGGAATGCTTTCTGCCAGGTCGAAGAGGTTGACGTCCTCCTCCTTGCAGAAATACAGCGAGTTGTGCAGTTCCTGCAAGACAATGAGTTCTGCACCCTCTTGTGCCAGTTGACGAATCTTTGTAGCCAAGTGACACTTGTTGGTTTCCACGTCTGCCACGTTGTGCTGTTGTATGATTCCAATCTTCATGGGTCTTGTTTTTTTGTTAAAACGGTGCAAAGGTACAAAATAAAATTTAAAGTGAGAAAATCTCGTGCTATTTCTAGCTGATTTTTTTGCTGCTTCAGTAATACTGCATTGTACAGCAGTGCAATGAGCCGTGTTGCTTGATGACGGCACGACAGTCAATGCCAACAATCTCTCGATCTGGAAATGCCTGCCCAACAACACGCATGGCCTCTTCGTCCAGATCGGGTTGATTGTAGGTAGGCACCAGTACGGCACCGTTCACTACCAGATAGTTAGCGTACGTTGCTGGCAGACGGTCGCCATCGTCGAAGATAGGACGGGGGAGAGGTAGTTTCAGCAGACGATAGGGCTTGCCTTCCAATGTCCGAAGACCTTTCAGCTCCTCTTCCATGAGTGCCAAGTCTGGATGGTCTTTATCGCCTCCCGTATATAATAAGGTGTCATTGGGGCAGATTCTAACCAGTGTGTCGATGTGACCGTCGGTATCGTCACCAATCAACGAGCCGTGTTGCAGCCAGACGATGCGCTCAGCGCCCAACCACTCCCTCAGACGCTCCTCAATCTCCTGCTTGGTCAGAGGTTGATTACGATGGGGTGCCATCAAACAGCACTCCGTAGTAAATATGCTACCCTTTCCGTCGCTCTCTATAGAACCTCCTTCCAGCACAAAGTCCAAGTGGTCTTCGTACTTGCCTTTAACAAGCCCTTGCTCGTAGAGGTGCTTGTTTATCTGATTGTCCAATGTGGCCTCAAATTTCTCACCCCATCCGTTGAAGCAGAAGTCCAGAAGGAGCACGGATTCTTCGGATTCAACGGATATAAACCCATGGTCTCTTGCCCACGTGTCGTTATGGGGAATTTTGTCTACGACAAGTAATGGCTCCCGCTTGCTAATTTCACGGGCCATCTCTTCATAGACTGTGGTGATTTCAGGTAGGATAGGAGCCCAGTCAGTATCCTCGTGTGGCCATGTCAGTTGTACCATGCTTTGGTGCTCCCATTCGGCCAACATGCGTCGTTTTTGCTTTTTCATGGTGCAAAAGTATAAAATAATTGTGAATTATGCATTATGAATTATGAATTATTTATTACCTTTGCACCTGATTATGATGTTAGAACTGCACAACGTAACCATTGGAGAAACCATCAAGGGACTATCTGCTACCCTCGATGAGGGTCAGCTTATAGGTCTGCAGGGTAGGGGAAAGACCACCTTGCTGAGGGCTGTTGTGGGACTGATACCTATTGATGGTGGACATATCTGTATCGACGGCGAAGTGTTGACGCCTGAGTCTGCGCCCTATTTCCGTCGCTATATGGCCTATGTACCCCAGCGTTTGTCAGTTCCTGAGGGGTACGACAAGGTTCCTACTGACTATGTCCAACTGGTGCAACGTGCTGTCGATTCTGGTAAGCAGCTGTTGGTGGTTGATGAACCCGCAGAGGCCCTCACTGAAGAGAAACAGTTGGCCGTTGGTCGTATGTTGATAGAGGTAGTTCAGCAGGGACGTAGCGTACTGACTGTCCTGAATCCATTGAACGATAATTATATCCAGCTATGAAAATCTTTTTAGTTCTTGTCGTTGTGGCATTCATTGCGTGGAAAGGCTACTTTGCCGTGCGTAGAGCCGTGAGGAGCTACAAGAAAGACCGCGAGGAACATGATTCTTTGCGCGAATACCTGGTGGCTAATGGTGCCACTACGTTTCAGTCGCTCTGGCCCTTCTATCGTCATGCTCTGCAACGTGCCTTTAAGATAAAAAAGCAGTCTTTTTTCAAAAAAATCTGGTAACTCTTATGGTGGTTGCCATTTTTTTTTGTAATTTTGCAGCCCATAAAAGGTATTATTGACACACAAAAGGTAAAAACATTATGGGTGGCTTCTTTGGCACAATCTCTACAAAGGACTGCGTAAACGACTTGTTTTACGGGACTGACTACAACTCGCACTTAGGTACAAAACGCGCCGGACTGGTGACATTCGACGAAGAAAGCGGCTTCCACCGCAGTATCCACTCGTTGGAGCGCCAGTATTTCCGTTCTCGCTTCGAAGATGAACTCGACTCGTTCAAGGGACATCAGGGGTTGGGTGTCATCAGCGACACTGATCCGCAGCCTATCATCGTAAACTCCCACCTGGGGCGCTATGCGGTAGTCACCGTTGCCAAAATCAATAACCAGCGCGAGATTGCCGAGGAACTGCTGAAACAGCGCATGCACTTCAGCGAGATGTCTGCCAATAACATCAATCAGACCGAGCTTGTCGCCCTGCTCATCAATATGGGTAATACGTTCGTGGAGGGTATTAACAAAGTGTACCAAAAGATTGAGGGCTCTTGCTCGATGCTGATTCTTACAGAAGATGGCATCATTGCAGCTCGAGACTTCTTGGGACGTACCCCTATTGTAATAGGTAGGAAAGAGATACACCGTCTGTCGCCTATTGGTACAGACGAGTTCATCCAGTCCTTTGCTGTCACCAGCGAGACCACCAGTTTCCCCAACCTTGACTATAAGGTCTTGCGTGACCTGGGACCTGGTGAGATTGTTAAATTGAAGGCCGATGGCGTCGAGGTGCTCCAGAAACCACTCACCCGCTGTCAGATATGTTCTTTCCTATGGGTTTATTATGGTTTCCCTGCCAGTGACTATCAAGGCATCAATACAGAGTATGTTCGCGAGAAGAACGGTCGTCTGCTGGGCGAGAAAGACCCTGTTGAGGCCGATATCGTCTGTGGTATTCCCGATTCTGGTGTAGGTATGGCGTTGGGGTACTCTGAAGGTAAGAAGATTCCTTACAAGCGTGCCGTGCTGAAGTATACACCTACGTGGCCTCGTTCGTTTACCCCTGGCAATCAGGTGCGTCGCGACCTTGTGGCGAAGATGAAACTCATTCCCAACCCTGCTATTTTGAAAGACCAGCGCATCGTCTTCTGTGACGACTCCATTGTACGTGGTACGCAGTTGCGCGACAATGTGCGCACCTTCTTCGACAATGGTGCCAAGGAGGTTCATGTGCGCATCTCTTGTCCGCCATTGGTCTATGGCTGTCCTTTCATCGGTTTCACTTCCTCGAAAAGCGATCTGGAACTCATTACTCGTCGTATTATTCGTGACTTTGAGGGCGACGACAAGAAGAAACTGACGGAGTATGCCAAGACGGGTACGCCAGAGTATGAGCGTATGGTCAAGGAGATAGCTCGTCGCTTGGGACTGACCTCGCTGAAGTTTGCCACTATCGAAGACCTTATTGACTCTATCGGACTTCCGAAAGATCAGGTTTGTACGCATTGTTTTGATGGTACTAGCTACTGCCACGAGAAGGACAATGAGAAGTGGTTTACATAAAATGTAATAATCTGAAAATTAAAAAATGTAAAAATAGTAAGGCGGATTCTTGTAGTTCGCCTTTTTTTCGTACCTTTGCACTTTCAAAACGTAATAAGAAGCGTGAAAATACGACAAGTGCTCAGCGCCCTTGAACAGTTCGCGCCTCTGCCCTTGCAGGAAAGTTGGGATAATGCTGGCTTGCAACTGGGACTGACAGAGGCGGATGTTTCAGGGGCATTATTGTGTCTGGACGTCAACGAACAGATTGTCGATGAGGCCATCAGCAAGGGCTGTAACCTCATCGTTAGTCATCATCCGTTGTTGTTCCGTGGCTTGAAGCAGATCAGCGGTGTAGACTATGTTCAGCGTTGCGTCATCAAGGCCTTGAAGAACGATATTGTCATCGTCTCTATGCATACCAATATGGATAATGCTCAGGGTGGTGTCAACTGGAAGATTGCCGAGCGGCTGGGACTGCAGCAGTGTCAGTTCTTTGCTCAGAAGCAGGTGGGCGACATCGAGGCTGGCAGTGGTGTCGTTGGTCTCTTGCCACAGCCGATGGCTGCTGATGACTTTATCCTCATGGTGAAAAGACAGTTTGGCGTGGAGTGCGCATTGTGTAACGAACTGTTGCGACGCCCTATCCATAAGGTGGCACTCTGTGGTGGTGCTGGTGACTTCCTGTTGCCTGATGCCATCAGTCTTGGTGCTGATGCCTTTATTACTGGCGAAATGCATTATCACCAGTATTTTGGCTACGAACAGCGCATTCAGATATGTGTCATAGGTCATTATCAATCGGAGCAGTTTACCAGCGAGATTTTCCGTGACATCATTAATAAGGAATGCCCTGATGTGCGTACAGAGATAGCAGAAACGTACACGAATCCTATTCTGTATATCTAGTCGAAAAATCGTAATATCGAAACATCGAAATATCGTAATAACGAAAAAAATAAGAAAACAATGGCAAAGAAAGATCCCACAGACCTGTCAGTAGAAGAGCGTCTGAAGACCCTCTATCAGCTGCAGACCACGCTCTCTGAGATTGACGAGAAGCGTGCCCTCAGAGGTGAGCTGCCTCTGGAAGTAGAAGACCTGGAAGACGAGATTGCTGGTCTCACCACCCGCATCGAGAAAATCCAGAACGACATTGACGAGTACCAGCGTGCCGTAGCCCAGAAGAAGGGTGAGATTGAGACCGCCAAGGCTAGCGTAGAGCGCTACAAGTCTCAGTTGAACGACGTGAAGAACAACCGTGAGTACGACACACTGTCGAAAGAAATCGAGTTCCAGTCACTGGAAATCGAGCTCTGCAACAAGAAAATCAAGGAGGCCACCTTCAAGATTGAAGAGAAGAAGGCTGAGCTGGAGCAGAATCAGGCAGTCATCGATGACCGTCGTCAGGCACTCGATATGAAGAAGGCTGAGCTTGACGAGATTATGGAAGAAACCCGTGCCGAGGAGGAGAAGCTGAAGGAGAAGGTCAAGGAGCTGGAGATTAAGATTGAGCCCCGTCTGCTCACCTCGTTCAAGCGCATCCGCAAGAATGCCCGCAACGGTCTGGGTATTGTTTATGTGCAGCGTGATGCCTGCGGTGGTTGCTTCAATAAGATTCCACCCCAGCGTCAGCTCGACATCAAGATGCACAAGAAGGTTATCGTCTGCGAGTACTGCGGTCGTATACTTATTGACCCAGAACTGGCTGGCGTAAAGATTGCTGCACCTGGTGCTGAGGAGAAAAAGCCTCGCAAACGCGCCATTCGCAAGACTGTCAAGAAGGACGAGGACATCGTTCCTGAGGCAGAGGCATAAGCCTTATCTCATCTTAATACACATTTTCGTAAGGTCATCGTTGGGCTCGGCATTGCCAACAAAGTCCTCGACGGCCTTATGTATTGTTTCAGAGGTCTGACGGGCGTCACCAAGGTCTTTCTTTAACAGGGCTTGGAGACGCTCGTCGCCAAATTGCTCCTTGTTACTGTTCTCAGCTTCGTTGATGCCATCGGTATAGATGAAGAGGGTCTTGCCATGCATGTCGCTGATTTCCTCGCCCTCATAGTCGAGTTCAGGCCACAATCCGATAGGAGCGTTGGACTCCATCTGCATAAATTCTCCGTCGAGAAGGGGTGGATTATGACCGGCATTACAGAACTCCATATGGGCGGTTTTCAGGTTGATGAGTCCGATGAACATCGTGACGAACATACCCTGCTCGTTGTCTTCTGCCAGCGCATGATTGAGGCGTTGGGCAATGGTATTGGGCGACAGGTGACCATCCACCAGTGTACGGAACATACGCGTCACCTCAGCCATAAACAATGCTGCAGGGACGCCTTTTCCGCTGACATCGCCCACACAGAAGTATAGCTGGTCGTTGAGTAGGGCGTAGGCATAGAGGTCTCCGCCAACTTCCTTGGCTGGAGTCATCATGGCGTAGATGTCGATGTCCCTGCGACGCGGGAATACGTGGGGCAGCATGCGACGTTGAATTTCACGGGCAATACGCAGTTCACTCTCTATGCGTTCCTTGGCCTTGGTGGTCTCTTCCAACTGGTCGTAGGCCTGCTGCAGCTTGCTGTTGACACTCTTCATGTGTTTAGTGTGCTTGTTACAGCGGTTTTCCGCATATTTTCTGTTTTGTTATTATGTTTACAGCTCGGTGTAGAGCGGAATAGCTGTAAGGAATTGATAGGTTTGGTGCTCGTAATCCATGCGCAGACAATAGTGCTGCAGGCCGTTGCTGACGACAAGATAGTCAACGTGGAGTAGGAGATTGTAGGCTGAAATCTGGGCGAAAACGTGCCGAGAAATAGGCACAGAGGGCGCCTTGTATTCACAAATCATAAGTGGACGCTGGTCATTGCCGTAAACGATGCTGTCGCAACGCACGGTTTTGTCGCCACATTGCAGTGCCACTTCGTTGCCCAGTAGCCCCTTGGGATAGCCCTTGTGGTCAACGAGCCAGTGGGTAAAATGCTGGCGCACCCACTCTTCAGGGGTCAGGGCTACGTAGCGACGGCGCAGGAAGTCGAAAATTTCCGGTTTCTCGCGCGTACCTCTTATCTTGGCATCGTATGCAGGCAAGTTCAACTCTTTCATGTGTGCAAAAATACAAAAAATAATTCGTATAATTCGTGTAATTCGTGTTTTTTTATTATTTTTGCACTCGATTATGGCCCAAACGACAGTAACATACGATTCAGTGATGAAGGAGCTCCTAGAGCGCCAGTTTAAGCCCATCTATTATCTGATGGGTGATGAGTCGTATTATATCGACAAAATCAGCGACTGGATAGCCCAGAACGTGCTACAGCCTGAGGAACAGGACTTTAACCAGACCGTTATGTTCGGATCTGACGTCAATGCGTCGCAAATTGTCGATACCTGCAAGCGTTATCCCATGATGGCAGAGCGCCAGGTAGTCATCGTCAAAGAAGCTCAGAACATCAAGAATACAGAGCCGCTGGAGAAGTATTTCCACCAGCCTATGCCATCGACAGTGCTCGTTTTGTGCCATAAAAACGGCAAAATAGACGGTCGAAAACAGGGTTTGGTGAAGGCTATCAAGGAAAATGGCGTGCTTTTTGAGAGCATGAAACTGAAGGAACGCGACCTTCCAGCCTTTATCCAGCAGTATTTGAAGGCTAAAAATGCCAGTATCGACCCGAAATCGACGCAAATGATAGCCGATGCCATCGGTGCAGACCTCAGCAGACTGACCAGTGAGCTCGATAAGGTGCTGTTGGGCTTGCCGGAGCAGGATAGGAGGGTGACACCTCAGGTGGTAGAGGACCAGATAGGGGTGAGCAAGGACTATAATGCTTTTGAGCTGCGTGATGCCATTGTAAACCGAAATATTCTGAAAGCAAATCAGATAATAAAATATTTTGACGAAAATCCGAAGGCTGGTGGACTCTATGCACTCCTCCCGTTGGTGTTTAATTACTTCCAAAACTTGATGTTGGCACATTATTGTCCACAAAAAGGCAGTCAGGAAGCACTTGCACAGTGGTTGGATATGAAATCTCCATGGGGTGCCAGAGACTACCTGACGGGTATGAAAAATTACTCCGGTATGAAAGTGATGCAGATTATCGCCAAGATACGTGAAATTGATGCCAAAAGTAAGGGCCTGGACAACCCCAATACCCCAGCTGGGGAGCTCATGAGGGAGTTAATTTTCTTTATATTTCATTGATTTTCCCCTTAATTTTTTCTCGTTGCTCATTTTTGCCAGACATAAAATTTTGGCCTCAAACGCCTGTCTGTACTGGTGTTCTGGCAAAAAATAACGCCTCATAATTCGCGTATTTTTGCTTTTCTTGCCGCTCGTTCGGAATTCGCTGAAAACGAAAAAAATGAAGATTTTCAGAAGGCAAAAATTCGGGTTTGATAAATTTTATGATTTGTGGAACTGAATTTATAAACGCAAACCAATTTAGGAATGTGTTAGGATTTACAATTTATACGCGAATATTTAAATTTACAAAGAAAAATAGGCGAATTGGAATTCTGATTTGCAAACACAAATTTCACCATTTGTATTTGTATATACATACATATTCAAAACAGTATTTATGATATTAAAGTGCCTAAAATCAGCAATTTACACATTTTTATTCGCATTAAATGTATACTTTGGCTATATATTTCAAGAGATTTTATTGTATATTAGAAAATACAACAGATAATATCTGTAAATATCTCATTTATACCCAATTATTTGCGTATATTTCTCTTTAGAGATTCTTGATATGTAAATTTGATGTTTTTTTTAGATTTGTAATTCTAAACCACGATTTTATATTTCATCAACTATGAAGTTTTAAATTCTGAATTAAAAATTAAAACTTTACAACCTAAAATTTTCTTTAGATTTCTTGCATATGTCAAATAAATGCTTTACCTTTGTAAAATCAAAATAAAACGGCATTTTTGCCCTATTTTTAAGTAACATGGACATCAAAGATCGCATCAGACTCATCATGGAGGACCAGCATATGACTCAACAGGTGTTCGCTGACTACCTGCAACAGTCACCCGCTACCCTCTCCAGCATTTTCAATGGACGTACCCGTCCGACCCTGAATATTGTGGAAGCTATCAAAACGAAAATTCCTGACATTAGCACCGAATGGTTGTTGTGGGGTACTGGTGATATGCATATGACTCACCCTGCTGACCAGGAAGAGGGTCTTTTAGATGCCTCTGAACAACCTGTTGGTGGGTCGGATCCAATGTTGAATTTTGATCAACCTTCGCTATTTTCACCTCAAAATGTTGCTCAGCCGACAGGTTTGCGTCAGAGTGTAAAAAGTACACACCCGGAAATTGTTCGTGAGGAAATCAAAATAATTGACAAACAACCTCGTAAAGTGACTGAAATTCGCGTTTATTATGATGATCAAACTTACGAGACCTTTGTTCCTGCTAAAAAATAGTCTTTTTTGCAAATACAATAATTAATTTCTGATATAGTTTCTTCATCTTGTCACCAACTATTTGTGAAAACACTTGGTTGGTGGCTTTTTTTTTAGTACTTTTGCATGCAAATTATGAAAAAGTTTATCCTTGATTTAAAAGTTAAGGCCGTAGAACGCCTGAGCGAGAAGCATGTTTTGCTTAAACTGACTGACGAAAATCCTTTGCCGGAGATGTTGCCAGGCCAGTTTGTAGAGGTACGAGTAGATGGTTCTTCTACGACATTCCTACGTCGCCCTATTTCTATCAATTTTGTAGACCGTCAGGCTAACGAGTTGTGGTTGATGGTGGCAATGGTTGGTGACGGAACGCGTCAGCTAGGGCAGTTACACGTTGGCGACAGCTTGAACTGCGTATTGCCGTTGGGCAACGGCTTCACTGTGCAAAGCGATTCTATCGCTTTGAAAAAGGTGTTGCTTGTTGGTGGTGGCGTAGGTGTGGCCCCATTGCTCTATCTGGGCGCTGAACTCAAGGCACAGGGCTGTGAGGTGACGTTCCTGTTGGGTGGTCGCAGTGCAAAAGACGTGCTGGAGCTGGACTTATTTAATAAGTACGGGCGCGTGTGCGTAACGACAGAGGACGGCACGCTGGGTGAACAGGGCTTTGTGACCAACCACAGTGTGCTTGTCGAGTCTTTCGACAAGATATTCACCTGTGGTCCTACGCCAATGATGAAGGCTGTGGCACGCTATGCGAAGGAGAAGGACATCTATTGTGAGGCTTCGCTGGAGAATATGATGGCCTGTGGTCTGGGGGCCTGTCTGTGTTGCGTAGAAAAGACCACAGAGGGCAATCTCTGTGTTTGTAAGGATGGTCCCGTATTCCCCATCAGCAAGCTGATGTGGTAGTTCATAATGCAAAATTCATAATTAATGGCTGATTTAAGAGTAAATATAGGTGCACTGAGTCTGAAGAACCCAGTAATGACAGCCAGCGGTACGTTTGGCTATGGTGTTGAATTTGAGGACTTTATAGACCTTGGTGGCTTGGGCGGCATTATCGTGAAGGGTACAACGCTGAAGCCTCGCGAGGGTAATGACTATCCGCGTATGGCAGAGACCGCCAGTGGTATGCTGAACTGTGTGGGACTGCAGAATAAGGGCGTGGACTACTTCTGTGAGCACATCTATCCGCAGATTAAGGATATCGACACGAATATGATAGTCAACGTTAGTGGTTCATCGCCTGAGGACTATGCCGAATGTGCTGCACGCATTGATGCACTGGACAAGATTCCTGCCATCGAACTGAACATCTCTTGTCCGAACGTGAAGGATGGCGGAATGGCCTTTGGCGTGACGTGTCAGGGGGCTTCGAGTGTGGTCAAGGCAGTGCGTCAGGCTTATCATAAGACGCTGATAGTCAAGCTGTCACCCAATGTGACGGATATTGCTGAGATTGCCCGTGCAGTAGAAGCTGAAGGTGCAGACTCAGTGTCACTCATCAATACGCTGATGGGTATGGCTATCGACATAGAACGTCGCAAAAAGGTACTGTCAATAGGTACGGGTGGACTTTCTGGTCCCGCTGTGAAGCCTGTCGCTTTGCGTATGGTCTATCAGGTGGCTAAGGCCGTGAAAATCCCTGTCGTAGGTTTGGGAGGCATCTCTACGGCAAAGGATGCCCTGGAGTTCCTAATGGCTGGTGCTACAGCTATTGAGATTGGTACAGCAAACTTCCTCGATCCTGCGGTAACTATCAAGGTTCGGGATGGCATCAACGAATGGCTCGATGCCCATGGATGCCAGGATATCCACGAGATTATCGGGTGTCTGTAAAAAGCAAGAAGGAAGTAAGGTGTTGAGACATAATTTAAGGGCGGCCAAAAGGTCGCCCTTAACCAACACAAAAACTAAACTAGACTTAACTAAAGCTATTTCAGATTTTCACAAATCCCTCATAGCTTGTGCAAAGATAGTATAATTTCTTTAAACCACAAGTATTTTTTGAGATTTTTTTGCATTTAAATGCGAAAATCTTAGATTTTCCCTGTTTTGTAGACCAAATACGCGTCTAAAATGGTAATTGCAGCCATCGCTTCAACAACAGGAACGGCACGTGGCAAGACACAGGCATCATGACGTCCGCGAGCAGTCAGTGTGGTTTCGTTGCCGTGAATGTCTACCGTTTCCTGTTCGCGGAGTAGGGTAGCAACGGGCTTGAAGGCCACACGGAAGAAGATGTCTTGTCCATTAGAGATGCCGCCTTGAATGCCTCCGCTGTGGTTGGTCTTGGTGGTCACGACAGAATCCTGCCCCACAGTGTCGTGAGATACAGTGAACACGTCGTTCTGCTCAGAGCCTCGTTGGGTGACAGCAGCAAAGCCATCGCCATATTCAAAGCCCTTCACGGCATTGATGCTCAGCATGGCAGCACCCAGTTGGGCGTGCAGTTTGCCAAATTCTGGCTCTCCCAGACCCACAGGACAACCCTTGATGACACAGGTAATAACGCCTCCGATGGTGTCACCCTCAGCTTTGACCTGCTGGATGAGCTTAATCATCTCTTCAGCCTTCTGCGGGTCAGGACAGCGCACAGCATTTGTCTCTGTCAGCGAGAGGTCGTAGCGGTGATAATCGCTGTCAAGCGCGATAGTACCCACCTGCGAGGTATAGGCACTAATCTGGATACCCAACTGGCGCAGAACAAGCTTGGCCAGGGCACCGGCAACCACACGACTGATGGTAATGCGGGCCGAGGAACGTCCACCACCACGATGGTCGCGCACGCCATATTTCTGCGTGTAGGTGTAGTCGGCATGAGAGGGTCGGAACACCTCGCGCATGTTGTCGTAATCGCTGGAGTGCTGGTTCTCGTTGCGCACAATGAAGCCGATAGGACAGCCTGTCGACTTGCCCTCGAAGACACCGCTGAGCAGTTCCACGTGGTCTGCCTCATTGCGTGCTGTCGTAATGTTGCTCTGACCAGGACGCCTACGGTTCAGCTCCTGTTGGATGAAGTCGATATCGATGTCGATGCCGGCAGGCATGCCGTCAACAACACCGCCAATGGCCTCACCATGGCTCTCGCCAAAGGTGGTCAGACGGAAGATGGTTCCTGTAGTGTTCATGAACTTATGGGACTTATAGGTCTTATAGGTCTTATGTGACTTATAGGGTGGCCTGATTAGTGACAATGGCCACAGCCACAGCCATCGTGATGATGCTCGTGCTCATGGTCACAGCCACAGTCGTCGTGGTCGCAACCACCTCCGCAATCGTCGCAGTGACAGCCACAGCCACCTGTCAGGTGCTTCATCATGTGGTCTATCTCTTCTTTTGTGGCGTCGCGGTTCTCCAGAACAGTACCCTCAAAATAGAGGGTCTCGCCAGCCAACGGGTGGTTGAGGTCCATCTTTACCTTGTCCTCACTGATTTCCATGACGCGACCATTGAAACGGTCACCCTGCTCGTTCTGCAGTGGAACGATGGCGTCCTGGAAGATATGCTCGTGGTCGAAGTGGCCGTTGATGCAGAACATCTCACGATCAAGGTCGAGTACCAGCTCGTCATGATATTCGCCATAGCCATCTTCCTTGCTCAACGTAATCTGGAAGTTCTGGCCTTTCTCGGTAGCTATCATCTGCTCCTCAAACTTGTCGAGGGCAAAGCCAAAGCCAGTGATGAATGCGAATGGTTGCTCGGCAGTGGCCTCTTCAATGAGTTCTTTTCCGTTGTCGCCGTCAACATACAGCTTGTATGAAGCGGCAATGTACTTGTTTGTCTTGTTGTCCATATACCTTATTATATACTCTTAGTTTCTTTCAGAGCGCAAAGGTACTGCAAAATGATGGAATTTCCAAAGAAAAAGTATGAAATTTGATTCAAATCAATGAAAGTAGGATTTAATTGACATGGGTCAAAAATAACGTTGTGTGCGCAAACAATTTCGTGTTTTTCTTGTTTTGTATGAAAAAACGCCTTACCTTTGCATCGTCAATCAAGACAAAAGGTTAACATTTAAAGGTAAAAATTAAAGATTAAGAAAGGGTAACAAAATGAAAAAGATTGTATTGACACTGGTTGCTCTTATGAGCATGACAACCATTTTCGCAGAGAACGAAGGTATGAACACTACTGAGGCATACAACATGACCGTCAATATGAAGAATTTGGCACGTACCTTGAACCTATCTAAGGATCAGGTGGAGAGCGTTGCCGAGGTCCACAAGACTTTCTCTTCAGAGATGATGTTCGCTGCACAGTATGGTAAGGAAGAGCGTACAAAGATGGTAGAGAAGGCCATTAATAAGGACTTGGCCTACATGAACTACATCCTGAACAAGGATCAGTATCGCAAGTACGTGATGCTGCTGAACATAACGCTCGTAAACCGTGGTTTGAAGTAAGTGTGATAGATAGTTAGTTAGTAGTATTAATGTTATGAAAAGAAGGGGCATTACCGTGATGGCAGTGCCTCTTTCTTTGTTTTATGGCAAATTATTTGGCTAAAAGCGAAAAAAGTGGTAATTTTGCCGTTGGAAATCAATTCATAGTAAAAAAACTAACTGGATATACAATAAAATGAAACAGATAAGAATCATACTTTTGGCACTGGTAGCTGCCATTCTGGTGGGGTGCGGAACGTCATCTACAGTGCCTATTTCAGGAAGAAAACGTACGCTGATGGTGTCTGACGAACAGGTACTGAGTCTGTCGAACCAACAGTACCAGGAGTATATGCAGACTGCCAAGCCTTCAACGAATGCTGCCAATACGGCCATGGTCAAACGGGTAGGGCAGAACTTGGCGAATGCGGTGGTGACTTATCTCAACGCCAATGGTCTTGGTAGCGAAGTCTCTCAGTACAAGTGGGAGTTCAACCTTGTGCAGGACCAGTCTGTGAATGCTTTCTGTATGCCTGGTGGCAAGATTGTGGTCTATGAGGGACTGTTGCCTATCACACAGGACGAGACGTCGCTGGCCATTGTGCTGGGTCATGAGATTGCCCATGCTGTTGCCAAGCACTCTGCCGAACAGATGTCTACAACTATCAAGCAGCAGTATGGTGCCCAGGCGCTGAGTGTGTTGATGACTGGCGCTGGTGCCAGCAGTGGTTTGCAACAGGTGGCTGGAACGGTCTTCGGACTGGGTGCAAAGGGTGCCAGTGCCAAGTATTCACGCGACCATGAGAGTGAGGCCGACTATATGGGTATCATCTTTGCCGCTATGGCTGGCTACAATCCTGATGCTGCTGTTCCTTTCTGGCAACGCATGTCGCAGGCTACGGGTGGTGGCTCTACGTCGTGGTTGAGCACACACCCCAGTGATGCCACACGTATCAAACAGATTCAGGGATGGCTTCCTGAGGCCAGAAAGTACTACAAGGCCAATCTGAAAACAGCCAGTAGTAATAAGACGATAAAGACCATCCGTATCTCTAGTAAGAACAATACCAAAAAGAAGAAATAAATGATGAGAAAAGTATTTTTTAGTCTGTCGTTGCTGATGGCCTTAAGCCTGTCAGCACAACAGAAACAGGGTGGCATCAGTCCGCAGATGCTACAGCAGATAGAACAGCAGAATGCTCCAACAGCCTCTGATCGTGCCCTGCGCAATGCCTTGGCAGCTAATGCCATTGATAATCTGGCACAGAACCGTCAGCATGCTGGGGCGCTGGATACCTATTTCAGCATAGAGACCAAGAAACAGTCGATTACTGACCAGAAGTCGAGTGGTCGCTGTTGGATGTTCAGTGGCTTGAACGTGTTGCGTGCCAACTTTGCCCAGCGTACGGATTCGCTGAGTGTGTTGTTCTCGCAGGACTACCTGTTCTTCTGGGACCAGCTGGAGAAGGCCAACCTGATGCTGCAGGGCGTTATCGATACCGGCAACAAACCCATTGACGACCAGCGTGTGCAGTTCTTCTTCCACTATCCGCTGAACGATGGTGGTACGTTCTGTGGTGTTGCTGACCTGGCAGAGAAATATGGTCTGGTACCTGCTGACGTACAGCCTGAGACTTTCTCGGCTGATAACACCTCCAAGATGTCGAGCATCATCAAGTCAAAGCTCCGTGAGCAGGGCTTGGAACTGCGCAAAATGGTGGCAGAGGGTAAGAAGGCTAAGGCTATCGAACAGCGTAAGACGCAGATGCTCAGCGAGATATACCACATGCTGACCATTACGTTGGGTGAACCTATCAAGGAGTTTACCTATGCCTTCAAGAACAAGGACGGCAAGGCCATCACACCTGCTAAGAAGTACACACCCCAGTCGTTCTATGAAGAGACGGTGGGTGGCAAACTCAATGGCACGTTCATCATGGTGATGAATGACCCGCGTCGCGACTACTATAAGACCTACGAGGTAGAGTACGATCGCCATGTCTATGACGGACATAACTGGAAGTACCTGAACCTGCCTATGGAGGAGATAGAACAGCTGGCCATTGCCTCACTGAAGGATGGTCGCAAACTCTATAGCAGCTATGATGTTGGCAAGCAGCTGGACAGGAAACGTGGCTATTGCGACTTGGAGAATTTCGACTATGAGTCGCTGTTCAATACCACTTTCAACATGACGAAAGCTGAGCGCATCTCAACCTTCGACAGTGGTTCCACACACGCTATGACACTCTGTGCGGTTGACCTCGATGCCAATGGTCAGCCCCTGAAGTGGAAGGTGGAGAACTCGTGGGGTGGCAGCTGGGGACAGCAGGGCTGTCTCATCATGTCGGCACGCTGGTTCCGTGAGTATATGTTCCGTCTGGTGGTCGACAAGAAGTACGTCTCTGAGAAGCTGCTGAAGGACTACGAGCAGAAGCCTGTGATGGTCATGCCTGAAGACCCCTTGTTCCAGGTGGACGAGTAAAAAAGTGACAATTATTTGCTACAAGTGTAATTTTTCTGTCAAAATGTTTGGCAGATTCCTGAAAAAGTTATACTTTTGCAATCGATTAATAAAAACAGAGAGAACAATGAACATGTTTAATGCTTACTTTTACGGCTATTACTTTTACTTTACAAGCAATTGTGAAGCGGTAGGTCGTATGTAAGATTAAAACATGAACAGAATACTAATAAGGCTCCGCTTCACCAACAAGTGAAAGCGGAGTTTTTTATAATAAGATGGTCAAATAGTGAAATAAGAAGATGAAACGAATAGCTATACAAGGACTGATAGGATCGTTCCACGACATTGCTACTCACCTCTATTTCGAGAACGAGCAGATACAACTCA
>CAMJIA010000032.1 GCA_946405695.1 uncultured Prevotellaceae bacterium
ACGAGTCTGTGGGCTGTTCCATGAACGACTTCTTCATATTCACCGTGATGCGACCAATATACCACGGATGGGTTGCAGTAGCGGGTACATCCTTGGCCATACGGAACTGCAACTGAGCCTTGCCGTCAACAACAAAAGTGTCAGCAAGATAGCTAGCATAGGCTGGCTGATAATAATAGTAGCCGTTGTTACGTAACAAGGTACTGATGCGCTGACGCTCACCATCAAGACGAGACACCACAAAGGGGTCGCCAGAATGAATCTGGGCTTCATCGAGTGAAGTCTTTATCAGGCTGTCGGCATGGGCAGGGAAATCGAAATATCCGATACTGTCAAGCATATACAGGCGACCGGGTGTCACGGTGTATTGAATCTTGGCCGTTTTTGGATTCTTCTGCTGTACCGTTTCAAAAGCCACATGGCCATGGAAATAGCCATGGTTGCGCAATACGTTCTGCGCCACCGAAGCTCGCAACTCAGGATTAACCCACGACATCAAGACTGGCTGACGACCAAAAGTCTTAGTCATCCATTGGGCAAAGCGTGTATCCTTCTCAGCATACTTGTTCCACACACTGACACCGAACGAGAAAGGCAGACGATAATAGCTGCTACCAAATAGTGATCCATTAGGTGCTGTAGCCAAGGCTGCCTCCAATTCTGCCTGTGTCTCAATGAGATTATCCGACTGCTTCGCGTCTACCCACTGAATGGTCTTCAGACCCGTGAAGAGCTGGTCGCCCTCAGGGATATCCTTCGTCATCGAACAGGAGGCCATCAAAAGGACTGCAGTTAGATGTAAGATGTATGAGGTTATCTTATTTCTTGTCATTGCGCGTAGTCTTTGTTGAATCAGTACGAACAGGAGGCAGCATCAAGGTGTTGCTGTCATCCTTGAGACGGAAAATATCAGTAAAGTTCTGTAGGGTGCGTCGCCAGATGAAGCCACCACCATATTTCTGTGTATAGCCGTCGAGCCAGTCGTAGGAGTTATTCTCAAAGAACAGATTCAGATACTTGTTGGCAGTATCGTCAAGTCTGTACTCCATTGAGACATTATCGAAGAACGAGTTGTTACGACCTCCCGGCAACTCCGCACCAGTAGTCACTTTACCACCTACCGCTAGTTTCAGACGGTTGTTCAGGAAGCGCTTGGCAAACTTGAACGAATAGTCGGTATGGGTCTGACCTGTAGCATCGGTACTGTTATCCATACCGAACGACAGGTCAAGGGTACGCAAGGCATTACCCGTCAGGTTGCTAATCTCGCTGCTAAGGAACGAGCTAAGGGCAGAGTTCATGGAGAATGGTTTCGTATTACCATCAGCCAAGTACATACCCGTTGTCAGCATGGTGACAGCCAGTTTGCCACGCTGTTCACGTCCCATAGCCTGCAGTTCACCATGCAGCTGCATATCTTCTGGTGCATCAAGTGTAAACTCAAGACCCATATCATTCAGTGTGCGAGTAATGCTGACACCACAGTCGAAATTAACGCTACGCCCTACTCCATTGCTACCAGTAACAGTTGCTTTCGTATGTTCTATGGCGGTGATATTCAGCGTGGGGTTCATAGGTTCACCAGTAAACTCAATGTATGAACCATCCTGGATGGTAAATGTCTTCAGCGGGATAATAGGCAGTGCATACTTCATCTCGCCGTTCGACAGCGTATAACGCCCTGTCAGCTGCAGATTATCTGCTGGCGAATAGACCATGCGCAGTGTACCACCACCCATCAGGTCTATATAGTTGGAGTGGTCAGCATTCATGTAGGCCATGATATGAGCACCGTTCGACACATTCAGCGTCATATCCATCCTGAAGCCATTGATAGGCGGACGCGTCACAGCAGTCTGTGTGGTGTCGCTGAAGTCGGTAAACTTCACCAAGTCGTCTAACTGATTGTCGGTGGTGATAGGCGTATCGCGCAAAATGTAACCCATATCGGTAGTACCCAGCACATCCAAGCGACCACGCATATTGATGTTTTCCAATGGACCGTTCACCATGGCAAAAACGTTAACAAAGGCCTTGCCGTAAGCCACGCTCTTGGAATGTTCTTTGGCACCTATAATCTGGAAGTTCTGAGCCTGCATACGCATATTGACGGTGATATGGTCGGAATCGTGGAAGTCAACATTGCCTTGCACGTTCAACGGGTTATCGTTATGCGCATAGACAGCGAAGTTCTCGAAGAGCAGGTTGGAATGCTGAATGCGTACGGGATCATCATCGAAACGTAGCTTGACACCATAGGGGACACTCTCCAGATAGGAGTTGGAAAGGAGTATCTCGCCATTGACTTCGGGATGCGACACCGGACCCTGTATCGTCAGTTCACCCTCACCATAACCCTGCAAGCCGCAGAGTTGGTCAGGTACAAAACCATTGACGATATTCAGTGGCAGATGCTCCAATTGTAACGTAGCATCAAGCGAACCATCATCTTTATTATAATAGGTACCTGTCAACAGTCCTATCTCATTGTCATCCATCATCAGGCGTGCCTCCACAGCATGGGCATCGTTTTCCTTCTGCAGATAAACGAGTTCGGTGCTAATATTACCTATAGGACAACGCTCATAGGTCATATTCTGAACACCCATATCACCTGCCACAGAGAACTGACCACTAGCATTCTGTATGACATGATAGTCACCATTCAACATACCCGACATACGGGGAGCATACGGAATAACGGAAGTGACTTCCTCTAAGTTAAACTTGTGCAGACTGAGCGTCAGGTCTTGCAGCGCATCGGGGTCGGTCTCTTCGGAGTAGAGACGGATACCCATGCCATCATCAGCACGCAGGTCAACCTTTGCCTTGATCTTACCACTGCTGCCCAAGAACACATAGTTGTCTTTATTGAGCGCAAACTCCTTATAACCCAACGTAGGACGGTCGGGCATCAGACGAAGATTGATACCTCCATCGACAACCTCAGCCTGGGCGCCAATACGTGCTCCCATCTTATTGTCGGCATCGAAATAGCGCGCGCCAAGGGTTGCACCGCGTTCCTGCAGGATACCGTCAAAGAGAGCATTGAAGACAAATTGAGGATTCTTCTTGTTGTTACGCACCTGACCACCAAACGACAGTCGTTCCTTACGTTGGATGAGCGAGAAGTTGATGGTGTCAAGACGGATATCGCTAACGGTCAGAGAGTGGATATGGCCACGGCCATTGACGCCCTCAGCGACAGAGGTCGACAAATCGAAGAGCATATCCTTGAAGTCCACATCCGCACTGGCTTTCAGGAAGGTAGCGACGGGATTCTCGCGCTGGCCTTCCACTGTCATACGCATCGTAGGCAACAGCTTACGTAAGGCCGGCTGGTCAATGGTCTTCCTTTCTAACTGTGCCATCGCAGAGTCACCTAAAATAGTAAACTGATTAAGTAGTTGTTCGTAGTTACCACTGGCATCAAGCTTGACGACAAAGTCGCCACTTTGGGTACGCACGAAGGTGGTGTCTGGCGTAGTCTTCAGCAACAGGTCAACATCTGACGGACGATAGACATGACTAGAATCACTGATAGTGAGGTCGTTGACAACGCCCATGACTTGATGGGTCAGATTTAAGTCGGAATTGATATCGAAATGACCACACATTCCAATAGTCAGCGGATCTGGCGTAACGCCCATCTTATAGAGGTCAAGCTCCTGGAAATCGGTGCTCAGCGTACCGTCAAAACGAGTGGTAGAAAGCAGGGCGTCGAAATTCACGGCACCCTTCAGCAACGGGTTGCTACTAATGAGATTGGCATGCGCCTTACCGTCACTAACCAATGCATGAGCGGAGATATTGTCAATATTCAGTTTGCCATACCCGACATGGTGTATCTTCGCGTCAGCAACAAGGCTGGTACGTGGCGAGAAGAAGTCAGTGCCCTGCCCCTTGGCAGTAATATCGGCAGAGACTGTATAGATACTATCATGAGGCATGAAGTGGTGAACGTTCAGGTCGCGCACCTTGATATCGGCATCATAGCGCATGGCTGTGGCATTAAATGAGCCTTTGGCCTTGACCATTCCCCTACCCTCACGAGCGGTAATGTCAGCAAAATACTGCTGACCGTCAGCCTTCACACGTCCTTGTGTTGACAGCGGCGGTATGCGGTAGTTGCGTTGCATGTCTCTTGGCATCATAGCCATCACAAAGCCCAAGTTCTGGGTACTGGCATTGAACTGCACATCCGCACGTAACTTATCGGGAGTATCAAGGTTGGCAGCAAACCCCGTAGCGGTAGCATGGAAAGCAGTAGGCAGCGATATTTCCAAATCATGGAAGTCCATATGCTGCATATTCCCTTTCAACAGACCACTGACAGTAAGCGGATATTCGGGCCAACGCTCACGCATAGCAGCAGGCAAGTCGCTGAGGAACGGCATGATGTCTTGCTTACCTACCGTAGCGTTCATCTTCAGCCTCATCTTACCCGGGTCAACGGGTTCCATTAGCGACAATGGCATGTCGAATTCTACATCGACATCGCTATAAGGTGTAGACAATCGAAACTTAGGCAATTTGATGGCACCATCCTCCATAGCAATAGGACCTGACAGATGGGTGACGCTAAAGCCACTACCCATCTCCTTCAAAGCAACCTGACGGAGATACATGCGCAGCGTCGGATCATGGAAATAGATGGAGTCAATGCCCACAGTAATGTCGCTGAGGTCTATGTGGTTATAGTCCAAACCCTCGATACGAGGCTGGTAGTTCTGGTCATACTTGATGGCACCATTCAGCCAGTCAACACTTCCAACGGTGTAAGTCTGTGTACCTAAATCAATTAATGCCTCACGGGCTGTAAGGTTGCCCATATGGGCCTCAACGCTCATCGTGTCACCTGGCATGTGGAACACAATGTCAGAGTGGTCGATAGTTATGCTATCGACATATATTTTCCACAGCACAGGCTCACTGGTGGTGGTATCCTCTGGTACAGAGTCTGCCATCTGGATATCAAAGAAAGCATCCTCCAAGCGTGAACCGTTCAGTTCAACAATACCCTGATCGAGGTCTATGCCTTTGCTGGCCATAAACAGTCGTGAGAAGCGGCCTTTCACCTTGGCAGCTGCTACTAAATCGAGGGTATTCAGGTGGGTATTGGTAACTTCCAGCTCATTAATGACCACCTTGCTGTCCAGCAGAGGCAACAGTTGTACGTCGACCACCATGCGTTCTACATCGGCAAGGGTATCTGGCTTTTGCAGCACACGGAACTCGTCAATAGACAGGTCGAGAGGAAACGATAAGTCGACATAGCCTATTGAGATATCCATGCCGGTCTTCTCTGATGCAATGGCTGTCACCTTGTCTACCGCCCAGTTCTGTACGGGGGGCAGATAGAGCAGCACCGTGAGCACCACAAAGAGTAGCACGGGACTCAGCAAGATGATCAATATCCACCAGAAAAGTTTCTTCATAACCTAACGATTCATTATCATGTTAGACCACAATGGGTCAGCAGGCAGTGGTGACTCCACCACGATGGTCTCTTTAGAAACAGGATGTACAAATTCCACACAATGCGACAGCAACGAGATACTGCCATCGGGGTTGCTACGACGAGCACCGTATTTCAGGTCCCCCTTGATAGGACAGCCAATAGCAGCCAGCTGACAACGTATCTGGTGGTGGCGACCTGTCAGTAGTTGTACTTCCACCAGTGAGTAGCGATCGGAATGACCTATCATACGGTATCGCAACACTGCCTTCTTCGAATGGGGCACCTCATGGTCGTAAGCATAGCTTTTATTCTGTTGTTCGTTTCTCACCAACCAGTGTTCCAAGGTATGCCACCCTTCACTTTTCACTTCTTCACTATTCACTTGCGAAGCGCCCACTATCGCCCAATAAGTCTTGTGTACCTCACCGTCACGGAACATTTTGTTCAGACGGGTCAGTGCCTTGGAGGTTCGTGCAAAAACCACCAGTCCAGAGACGGGACGGTCCAGACGATGCACCACACCCAAGAAGACAGCACCAGGTTTCTGATACTTCTCCTTGATATATTCTTTCACCGTTTCCGACAAGGGTGTATCGCCAGTCTTGTCGCCCTGGACGATTTCGCCACTCTCTTTGTAGACGATGATGATGTGATTATCTTCGTAGACCACTCGCATAACGCATGCAAATTTACAAAGAAGGAAGGAAACTGCCAAATTTTTAGGACACAAAAATGTCAGGCAATAGCCTTCTGGCGTGCCTGACATGTTCAAAAGGACAATAACTCAACAGAGAAGTTGCCTTATTTGTTGTTTCATTATCATGCTGCTTGAGGAACATCAACGGGCTTCTTGGGAGGCATCAACTTCTTTATCCAACCAGACCAGTTGAAGTTCTCAATCAACCCAAAGAAGGTCTCGATAGTCATGATGACAGAGGCCACGAAACAGAAGATGAAAGCGCCAACAATCATCAATCCAATCTTAAGAACCACAATGATGATATTAGCAGAATCAGACTCTGTATGGGTCGATGTAGAGCCATCGCTATAAGTCGTCTTTACCTTGTAGTCGGGCAACAGACTCATAGCCAGGCCGGCACCAAAGCAGAACGAAGCAAGACCGAATCCCACCTTACGGAAGATATTCATACAACCTGCACGACGGCGATGACGCGTGATAGTGTATCCATGAGGATAGCCCGTAATGATATAAAGAGGTATAAGGATTAGCAAGTAAATCATGTAATTGCGCAAGGTATTACCATGCGACTCCTCATTTTCCACACGTTTGGCAAGATCTTCCTTGGCCATTTCATGTACCTGTGCAAAGTCCATCGCATTGATAGAGTCATAGTTAGCACGATACTTGGCAGCATTTTCCTCACTGCTCTGCTTATACTGCAGATACGACTCTTTTCGCTCCTTCGTTGTGGCGGTATCAGCACGCTGCTGATACTCACCGGCACTCTTGAGAGCACCTTCTGACCACGACTTATAATCAATAAGCTTATACATCTTATACTTATCTGCAGAAGTAAGTCTCAGCGAGTAAGCATCATTGGCATGCTGACTGGGACACTTGTCGTAAGCCGTCTGACCCACCTTGACAGTTTTCCACTGCTCCACCTGTTCACGCTCCACCTTAGCACGTAGGATGTCGTCCTCCTGGTCTTTCTTGAAATAATAGAAGATACCTGCACCTATCAATGCTCCAGCAATAAGACTCCACATCCATGTGCTGTGACGCTTCTTCGACCAGTCAACAATCTCGCGCAACATCGTGTAACGCTCTACATAGTCCTGATCACCCGGATGCTCAACGACTTCTTCGGCACGATTCAGCATCTCGTCCATATGTTCGGTTTCTGCCTTCGTGCGAGGATAGATGTCATCGATATCATCGACTACCCCTTTCTCACGCTCCTTTTTACTGATAAGTGACGATGTAAACATGGCCTCATCCAAATAAGTCCACGCCTCTTCATTAAGCATTTTCTCTTCATCAAGATTGTTCTCTGCGTCAAGAATGTTTTCTTCGTTAAGATTTTTTTCTTCGTCCATAATAGTATTTGTTTTAGATTGGTTCTGATTGTTGGGACAAAGATAAGAATTATTTACGAAAAAACCTCATTTATTGCAAAAAAAATGTCTTCATTGCAACAAATGAGGTTTCAAAGCGTCAAAAACGCCAGTATTTTACATATTCATACCACCATCGACCTGAATAACCTGACCGCTTACATAGCTTGACAAATCAGAAGCCAGGAAGGTAGCTACGTTAGCGATATCCTCGACCTGACCACCGCGACGGAGGGGAATCTTCTGCTTCCACTCGTTGCGAACCTCCTCAGGCAGGGCAGCGGTCATAGCAGTCTCGATGAAGCCTGGAGCAATGGCGTTGGCACGGATGCCCTTGGGCCCCATCTCCTGAGCGATACTCTTAGCCAAAGCTATCAAACCAGCCTTTGAAGCGGCATAGTTTGCCTGACCAGCATTACCATGAACACCTACTACTGAAGCCATGTTGATGATAGAACCACCACGCTGACGCATCATCACGGGCACACAAGCGTGGATGAAGTTGAATGCGCTCTTCAGATTCACGGCAATAACAGCGTCCCACTGCTGCTCAGTCATGCGCAGCATCAGGCCGTCCTTAGTGATACCTGCGTTATTCACCAGAATATCGATAGAACCGAACTCTTCCTTGACAGCCTTCACAACCTCCTCGGTCTGAGCAAAGTCGGCAGCGTTTGAGGCATAGCTCTTAGCCTTGACACCTAGAGCGGCAATCTCCTTCTCTGTTTCCTCGTTCACCTGCAAATCGGTGAATGCGATGTTACAGCCCTCCTGGGCATACTTCAGTGCGATAGCCTTTCCGATACCGCGTGCAGCACCAGTAATCAGCGCTGTCTTACCTTCTAATAATCCCATAATTAAATGTTTTAATTTTTTATTATTCGTTATTTCGATGTTTCGTTATTTCGTTGTTTCGATAATTCTACATTTTTCTCTTTCCCAATGCACTATACACGATCTTCGCCACCTGAGGCTTGGTATCCTCCTCTTTCATGCCGTGCGCAATACGGCCATAGATATACGGTACCTCCAGTCCCTTGATACAATAGTGGGTGATGTCAGCCACCAGATCCACATTATCAATGTCGAACTCACCATCTTCCTTGCCTTCACGGAACACCTTACGGAACAGTTCAATCTCGGCATCGTCAAAGTTCTTGCGCACCTTCTCCACCATCCAGATATTACGGAAGAACTCAGCACGCAGGTTACCATTGCGCACCACCGTCTCACGAATCATGCTCAAGTGCATGTAGATGAGTTCAATGATTTTATCTTGGGGGGGAATACGCTTGGCAGCAACCTCGTCCAACTGGTCGGAGAGGCGCTCCAACTCCGACTCAATGACAGCATAGTAGATATCGTCTTTCGACTTGAAATAGGTATACAACGTACGGCGACCCTTACCAGAGGCCTGAGCGATGTCGTTCATCGTCGTATTCTCCAGACCATTCTTGGCAAACAACTGACGGGCTACGTCAACCAACTTCTGTCGTGTCTTTGATATGGACATAATTCTATTCCTCCCAAGCTTTTCTATTATTGCACAATGAAAATACAATGTGCAAAATTAGAAAATAGTTCTGAAATAGCCAAATAAAACAGGGGTAAAAGTGTAGAAATACCTATTTTTTGCGATTTTTTCGCAAAATATTTGCATATTCAAAAAAATAGTCGTACCTTTGCACCCGCTTAAGAAAAATAACATCGCGGAGTGGAGCAGTTGGTAGCTCGCCAGGCTCATAACCTGGAGGTCGCACGTTCGAATCCTGCCTCCGCAACTATCAGGAAGTCCGACCAATTGGCCGGACTTCTTTCGTTCTGTATTTCTGCCCTACTTCACCTCCTGCATTTTAATAAAGTGCGACGATGTCGGATCGAGGTCATGCTCATGGAATACGTCGATGATATTCTTGTGCAGTTCAGAATAGACAGCAAATAGCTTATCGGTAGCCTTGGTATAGCCGTTAATCTCGTAGCGGGTATAGAAATCTTCCAACGCCGTATAGAGTACAAAAGGTTTCGGTGTCTTTTCTATCAGCTTACTACGGGCTGCACCTTCCAGCAAATACGCCTCGACTGTCTCGCGGGGCACATGATAAGTAAAGGTGAATACGGAGTGCACCACACTACCCTCTCCGTCACGAACGGCCGCCGTATAATTAATGGTCTGCAGGGACAATATTGAGTTATTGGGCACAGTAACCACATTTCCCTTGATGTCGCGCAGACGGGTAATAAAGGCGTTCTTCTCAATAACCTCTCCCTCTTGCTCACCAATACGCACGAAATCGCCCACCAGGAACGGACGCATATAGGTGATGATAATACCACTGATAAGGTTACCAATGGTTGTGGTGGAACCCAACGAGAACAGGGCGGCGACGAAGATGCTCACGCCCTTGAACACACCAGAGTCTGATCCTGGCAGACAAGGCCAGATCACTACCACCGTAAAGGCGATGATGAAGATGCGGATGATGTGATACGTCGGTTCTGCCCAGTCCTGATAGAAACTGTCTATCTTCAGGTGACCCACCGATATCTCGTCAGACAGGTGGTGCAAGCCTTTGAGCAACCAGCGAACAACGTAGATGATAACAATAATCTTCACGATGTTGGGGAAGTAGCGCACGAAAGATATCATCATGTCGCGCAACGGACTCCACACATAGTTGATCATGTTCCACGTAAACTTCTCCGTCTCAGGGAAGATGCTGAACAGCAGGGGCAGCGAGATAAACAGCTGCAACAGCACGAGGAATATCTGCAACACACGCGTCAGCAACAACAGGATGCGCTTCTCCTGCTGAATATTCATCAGTTCATAACCCTTGGCAACGAGTGGTTTTACGTTTCCTTCTTCGATGAGCCTCCTCAGATAACGGATGAATCGCGCTGTCAACAAGAACAGCAACACCTGCACCACTATCAGGAACACAGCCCACCCCAGTCCTGTCAGCTTAGCCTCCAGACCGTAGTCGGCATGCAGCCGTTCTATCTCCAGAGACAGGATTTTCAAATACTCCTCAGCCAATTCACGACGCGACATGCCGTTCCAAAGCCCATCCAAGTCGCTGACTCTGACGATGACCACCTCGCCACACATCACGTCGTCGGTATATTCACTGGCAAAGATGTGCATGGAGTCTGTCGTCAGCTTCAGGCTCTTACCAATCTGCGTCACCTTACGGGCTACAGCCTCTACACGGTGGATAGGATCGTCACCACCCAGACTGGTGTATATATATAATAAGGTGTCTTCCTCAATGACCAAGGGCACACCAGGGGTCACCTGTCGCAGCGAATCGATGCGATGCTTCTGTTCCACCTTGCGCAGCGAGTCTTCACGGGCATCGCGTCCACTCTCATCAAGTGCATTGCGCAATACCAGTTCCTTCATCTTCATCTCCTGCAACTCTCGCTGCAGAGAGTCCATGCGCTGTTGCACTACAGAGTCCGACTCTTGGGCACTGCCTATCAGTGTCCAACAAGTCAGCAATATGGTTAACATCCATTGTTTCATAGCACTGTGCAAAGATACAACTTTTTTCGGATTTTCCATGCATAATCAGAAAAAAATCATTTTTTCTTTGTTGATTGGCAGAATAATCACTATCTTTGCAACAAAACAAAACAATCACAACAAGAGCAAGATGATGAAACTCATTTCATGGAACGTCAACGGACTGAGAGCCTGCGAGGGCAAGGGCTTCAGCGATATTTTCAGACAGTTGGATGCCGACTTCTTCTGTCTGCAGGAGACAAAGATGCAGGAAGGTCAGTTGGACCTGCAGTTTGAGGGTTACAAGTCATACTGGAACTATGCCGAGAAAAAGGGCTACTCCGGTACAGCCATCTTCACCAAGCACGAACCGTTGAATGTGGAGTACGGCATTGGTATCGACGTGCACGACCATGAGGGTCGCGTCATCACACTGGAGATGGAGCAGTTCTATCTGGTCTGCTGCTATACGCCTAACTCCCAGGATGGCTTGAAGCGCCTAGAGTATCGCATGTCGTGGGAGGATGCCTTCCGCAGCTATCTGAAGCGGTTAGACCAGAAGAAGCCTGTCATCCTCTGTGGCGACTTGAACGTGGCCCATGAGGAGATTGACCTGAAGAATCCGAAGACCAACCGCATGAATGCAGGCTTCACCGATGAGGAGCGTGAGAAGTTCAGCGACCTGCTGGCGTGTGGTTTCATCGATACCTTCCGCACCCTGTATCCCGAACAGGTCACCTACTCATGGTGGTCATACCGTTTCCAGGCGCGTCAGAAGAATGCAGGGTGGCGCATCGACTACTTCGTCACCAGCGAAAGACTGCGCACCAGCATTGCCGACGCGCAGATATTGACCGATGTCTACGGCAGTGACCACTGTCCCGTAGCGTTGGAGTTGAACCTCTAACATCATACATCACACCTCAGCCTTCAGCCATCCCTTTTGGAATCTGCACATCCAGGTTGTTGCGGTGGGCAAAGATGTGGGGCGACATAATCTCCACGCCGTTGCTGTGGAACGAGTCAAGGATGTTCTGGTGCAGCTCTGAATAGATGTCACCCAGCATTTCCGACTTGCGGGTATAGGCATTGATCTCGTATTCTACATAGAAATCATCCAGTGCCGTAATACGTACAAAAGGCTCCGGCTTCTTCTGCAGGTGTGACGTCTTGGCGGCAGCAGCCAACAGAAGGTCTCTAATCAGCTGCCACTGCATGTCGTAACCGATGGTCACCTTCGTATGCACAATGACACCGTAGTTATGTGCCGAGAAGGTGTAGTTGGTCGTCTGCGATGTCATCAGGTTGGAGTTAGGAATGGTGATGACGTCATTCTTACGCGTACGGATACGGGTCACCAGCACGCTCTTCTCAATGACAAAGCCTTCCGTGTCGCCATACTTGATGAAGTCGCCCACATGGAACGGACGCATATAGGTCATCACCATGCCTGCCATCACGTTGCCGATAATCGATGAGGAGCCCAGCGACACAATGATACCAATGAAGACGGATACACCCTGGAACACTTCCGATTCGCTGCTGGGCAACAATGGCCATATCATGACAATCATGAACGAATAGCACAACACACGCAGGATGAGATAGGTAGGCTGCGCCCAGTCTGCATAGAATCCGTTTATCTTCAGGCGCCCTGAGCCTATCTCGTTCATCAGGTAGTGCAGACCCTTCACCAGATAGCGGAAGCAGATAATGATAACGATAATCTGGAAGAACTTAGGCAGGAAACCTACCACTGACTTCAGGATGTTCACAAACGGATTCCACACATAGCCGAAGATGGTAAACGTGAACGACTTCGTCTCTGGGAAAGCCACAAAGAACATCGGTACAAAGATGAAAAGCAGTAGGAAGATAATCAGGTAGCGCACCACATTGAAGCCCGTCAGGAAGAGGATCCCCTGACGGTGCAGGTTCAACACCTCATAGTCCTTGATAGCCAGCGGACGGGTACGGCGCAACAGCATTCGCAGCAGGCGATAGCGCCAACGACGATAGCAGTAGTTGGTGGCCCAGATCAGCAAACCCAGCGCTAACATAGCACCCAGCACATAGGCCACGCCCAACAGTTTGCGTTTCAGTCCGTATTGCGCATGCAACTCCTTGATCTTCGCCTCGATAATGGTTCGGTATTCTGCCGCCAACTCCTGACGTGTCTTGTTCTGCCACAGTCCGTCATTGTCGGTAACACTCATCACCAACTCTTCACCAATCATGATATCAGTGGTAATCTCGCTATCAAAGATATATACGGAATCGGTAAAGAGCGTGACACGCCTACCCTCCTCCATAATCTTCTCGCGGATATCCTCCACACGTGCCTCAGGAAGTATTCCCCCCATACGGGTATAGAGCACCAATAGCGTATCACCGTCCATAACAAGTGGAGCACCGGAGATGATACTCCGCAGGGAGTCAATGCGTGCCTTACGGCGCGCCAACCGCAAGGAGTCGTCACGCGCCACCTCACCGGTCTTCTCCAGTTGTTCAAGCAACATGATGTTCTGCATCTGTTGGTCTTGCAACTGACTGCGCAAAGTCTGTACCAGCGAGTCTTTCTGAACACTTGCAGAGTCAACACCAGCCGACTGTTCCTGGCCAGAGACTGTCAGCGCGACTACCAGAACGGCCATCAAAAGGATGTAGCGATAGCAATATTTCATAGTTTCATCTGTCTTTATTTTGCAAAGATAACAAAAAACAAGAGAATCACAAAATAAAAAGCAAAAAATTGCACTTCCATAGCCATACCGTCACCTTCTCTTACCTGAAGTTCTGAGTGTGACGTCACTTTCGGGTCGTTCCTGACGTTCCTTTCACCCGTTCCGATGGCGTTTTGCGGTCGTTCCGATGATACTTTAGGGGAGTAAAGTATCATCGGAACGGGTCGTAGATGACGTCGGAAGCACCCGAAAATGACGTCGGAACGGGTGCAAGATGACATTGGTACTACCCAGCGATCCCCCCTTGTCTTTTGAGGCTATTACTTCTTTTCTCAAAATTTTAATTTTCAAGAAAAATCTACCATTCTACCACTACCCCTCTGAAACACCTTTAAATAAAGGGCTTACGCGGTGGTGGTAGATTCGTGGTAGGTGGTAGATTTTGGCCAAAATCGGCCTTTTTCGACCTAAAAAGCGACAAAAAGGTCTCAAGAAATTGTTAAAATTAACAGTTTTCTTGCATGTTTTGAGTCAAAACCATTAAAATTCAGTCATTTTTCAACGACTATTTGACTGTTTTTATCTGGTACCTATCATAGTCTCTACTTACTCGTTCCTTTGGTTTATCAGGTTCACCACCACCTTCACCATCACATCCTTCTCCTCCGTCTTGCTCTCAGCAATCATCAGCGTTAGAGCCACCAGCGTATTATCTGCCAATCGTTTCGATCCGTCCTCACGATATAGGATGCCGTTGTTGTTCAGGAACCAAAGAAACAACGTGGCAGCAATACGTTTGTTTCCGTCACTAAAAGAGTGGTTCTTCGTCACCAGATACAGCAACATAGCAGCTTTCTCCTCTACACTGGGATAAAGTTCTTCGCCTCCAAAGGTCTGATAGATCTGACCAATACTGCTCTTGAAGGAGTCATCCTTCTCATTACCAAAGAGTGAAGAGCCACCAAATTTCTCACGTAAACCACTGATGGCTTCCATTGCATTCTCATAAGTGGCATGGAAGGGTTCTTCCTTGGTGGTCTTGTCAATGGTCAGTCGCTCATAGTCGTAGTTATCTAGCGTATCGAGAGCGTAAGTATAGTCCGTTACCACCTCGAAAAGGGCATTCGTTTCGTCTGTAGAAAGCAGGGGTTGTCCCTGAATTGTACGACCAAGCATCCCAACCAGCTGACGCAACTCACCAATCTGCTCGCTATGTATACGCTGATTGACGGCATAACCCTTAACAAGATAATCCTTAATAATCTTTCGGGCCCAGATGCGGAATGCCGTACCGCGTTTGCTGTGAACGCGATAACCAATGGAGATAATAACATCGAGGCTGTAAAACGGCACAGGCTTCTTCACGCCATTAACGTGTAAAAAATGCACGTTATTATCATCACGCTCCAATTCGCCCTCCTTGAAAGCATTCAGAACGTGTCGTCTTACGTTTGATTCTTCTTTCATAAAGAGCGAAGCCATCTGTGACACATTTAGCCACACCGTCTCATTCTCCAAACGGACATCGATTTGAGTCTGTCCGTCCTCCGTCTGATAAATTACAATCTGATCTTGTTTCATAATAATCTTTTCGTTTTGCAAAGGTACGATTAAGCGAGCAAAAAGCCAAATGTATTTGGGCTTTTTCAAGCGTAGTACCTTCGAGCGTAGCTCAAAATTAATACATTTCTATCAATAAAGTATGCAAAACTAGAAAATGTTACATCTTAAAGGAACTTTTTTTGTGTAAGTACCAGGTCACTGACATATTCCATCTGCTATCTTGCAACTTCGCGGACGGCTGTCAACTGAAAACAGTTCTTAATTATTAATCCGTCAACTTGCTCTAGTCGTAAGACAGAAAACTGACAACCTAAATCAGCGAACTACAAGCCATACTCGTGCCATACTGTTTGAGTATGCCTAGAAGCAGCTTAGAGTATGGCTAAAGGCTTGGTACACTATCCTGAAGGAATTCAAACCTGTCCCTTTGATTGCCTTTGATTGACGTATTCCGTGGAACGTGGAGGCATTTTTTTGAAAAGCAAAAATGACTCATGGGGATGTCCCCATGAGCCATATAAGAAACCAAGTACTGGTGTTTTTATTTCATCATTACTTTTCTTGTGGTACCATCCTTCATACGAATGATATTGAGGTTCTTTTGTGGTTTGTTTACGCGTTTGCCATCAATCGTGAATATCATGGCATTACCATTCTCGTCACTCATTATCTGATTAATACCAGTATCAAGAGTGAATGTACCAGTAACTGTTACATCGTGTGCAGGCATTGTCGCAGGAATCTCACTCCAGCCAGAGAAGGTATAGCCTTCTTTCGTGGGTGCTGCTTCAGGAGTAATCGTTTCGCCGTACTTCACGTCATACGTCTTGTAAACCTCGTTATCAACCATATAGGTCAGCTTATAGGTATTGATGGCAAATGTTCCAGTTACGATAACATCCTTTGCAGGCATTGTCGCAGGTATCTCACTCCAGCCAGAGAAGGTATAGCCTTCCTTCGTGGGTGCTGCCTCAGGAGTAATCGTTTCTCCGTACTTCACATCAATCGTCTTGTAAACCTCGTTATCAACCATATAGGTCAGCTTATAGGTATTGATGGCAAATGTTCCAGTTACGATAACATCCTTTGCAGGCATTGTCGCAGGTATCTCACTCCAGCCAGAGAAGGTATAGCCTTCCTTCGTGGGTGCTGCCTCAGGAGTAATCGTTTCTCCGTACTTCACATCAATCGTCTTGTAAACCTCGTTATCAACCATATAGGTCAGCTTATAGGTATTGATGGCAAATGTTCCAGTTACGATAACATCCTTTGCAGGCATTGTCGCAGGTATCTCACTCCAGCCAGAGAAGGTATAGCCTTCCTTCGTGGGTGCTGCCTCAGGAGTAATCGTTTCGCCGTATTTCACGTCATACGTCTTGTATACTTCGCCATCAACCATATATTTGAGCTTGTATACGCCAGGATTGATTGTTAGTGTACCCTTCACATAACTGATTTCATAGTTTTGCGCTTCAGCTCCAGATACAATGATATCGAATGTGCCAGGCTCGCTAGACGAAGTCACAGATGTTGTCAGAGTTGGTTTCTTAGTAAGAACATCAGCAATTTCATTATTCTTAAATCCACTATACTCGGCCTCAAAGGTGGGCAAGGCATCCCCCTGCGTGATAGTATAGCTTTTTGCTGTAATTGTCAGTGAAGATTTGGTGATGGTCAGTGTGCCGTTTATTGCCTCATAGTTCCCTTCTATAGTTCCTTTGTTAACCACAATAGGATATGTGCCGACTGGCGAAGTCTGAGTCGCTGTTGTTGTCAACTCAGGGATACCCGTCAGTTCACCCTCCGTCACCTGATAAGTCAGTTCTGGATTCTCTTCACCATACTTACGCGTTTTGTCATCTGCCTGAACCTTGGGGAGGCTGGTCGTTCCGCCGCCGTCTGGCTTGTAGATGCGGAAGTTGCCGGAG
>CAMJIA010000033.1 GCA_946405695.1 uncultured Prevotellaceae bacterium
CTTTCCTGCCCAAGAGCGTGCCCAACAATAGTCGTCTGCGCCTGGCGCTGAACATTGGCGTGAAGGCAGCCCTGGCAAACCGCGTGGTCTTTGCCGACATCCACCGCCCTCCCCTCTCTAACGAGTGGCTGACAGGACTGGAGGATGGCGAGGTGACTGTCGTCTATTGCCGACTGAAGCATGGTGCCCCAGAGGTGACCCATCAGCAGTTTGGCAACCTGGACGAAGCCGCCGACTTCGTGCTGAAAGCTGAGCGTCGCGATGGTGGCGGACACAAGGGACGCTGGTTCCGCATGCGCCGTGGCATGTATGACGCCATTGCCGTGAACAAAGACACGATATTCAATGCCATCATGCTCTTCGACCAGCGTCTGGGCATGAGCAAGCGAATGCGACTGGGCATTGCCGTGTTCTTCAAAAACATGTTTTCATGAGGATACTACACTATTATGCCAGCAATGCCCCTGAGGCAATCTCAGCCTATGTCAAGACGTTGAGTGACGAGATGGGCAAGGATGCCGAGAACGAGTCGGTAACGAACGCGAAAGAGGCGCTCCAGTCGTTGCGCGACAGGCACTACGACCTGCTGCACATTCACGGTTGCTGGCAGTATGCGGCCAATCGCGTTGCCCGACGGGCCCTGCGGCTTGGCACGCGCTTGGTAGTAACACCCCACGGACAACTGGAGCCGTGGGTCATGAAACAACGCTACTGGAAGGAGAAACTGCCCAAGCGACTGCTGTTCCAACGCAGCCTCATCCGGCAGGCTTATGCCGTCATCGTACAGGGTAAGATGGAAGAGGAATGTCTGGGCAAGTTGGGCTGGAACCGCAGGACGGTCATCATTCGTAACAGTCTGATAACCAACACCACCACGCCGCAGGAGATGGCACAGAAACAATGGCAGGTGTATCGCAAAATCATGGATAGCAACACGTGGGAACTGATGACCGACAGCACAAAGATTACCCTGCGCCAGTTGCTGAAAGTGGGCATTACGGGCGACGAGCGCTGGCTGGGTGAGTCCTATGTCACCATCAGCGACCACAACCAATGGCGCATGCTCTACTGCCATGTTCACCACGAACAAGTTGCTGAGACCGTTCGTCGCGGACTCCGCATATTGCACATGGATGCCCCCGACTTCGACATCCAGCAGATGCCCTGCTTCATGCCCGACGGCTACGAAGCTCCGAAAACCATTCAGGAAGCCATCGGCATGCAATATGCCACAGAGAACGACCGACTGATGGCTACGTTCCGTCACCTGCGCCGTCTGGCCTTGCGTAAACGACTGACCCTGTCGCACCTGGTGGAATTGGATGCGGAATTGCGCAACCACGACACGGCCGAAGACCAGCTCTGCGATGCCCTGAAAGAACGCCATCTGTACAAGTTTGTTCAGCGTATCATGCAGTTGGCTTACGACCTGACGGGACTGGACGAGGGACACATGCCGATGCCCCCACTCGACGACCGTCTGACACGCCACATGAGGAAACACATTGATAACCACTTGAAGATATAAAAACACCTAAAGATAAGACTATGAAAGAACATTTCTCAGAAAACGACATGCACTATCTGCGACTGCTGGCTACCTCGTACCCAACGATAGCTGCCGCATCAACAGAGATTATCAATCTGGAGGCCATCCTCAACCTGCCCAAGGGCACGGAACACTTCCTGGCCGACCTGCACGGAGAGAGTGCAGCCTTCAAGCATGTCATCAAGAATGCCTCGGGAAACATTCGTCGAAAAGTTAGCGAACTGTTTGCTGGCGACATTCGCGACAAGGAGCGTCGTGAGTTGTGTACCTTGATATATTATCCGGAAGAGAAACTGGAACTCATCAAGGCCGCCGAGGAGGAAGAAGACCTCGACGACTGGTACCATATCACGATCCATCGTCTGGTGGCTGTCTGTCGTGACGTGTCGTCGAAATATACACGCTCGAAGGTGCGCAAGTCGTTGCCTGAGGAGTTTGCCTATATCATCGAGGAACTGTTGCACGAGCGTACCGACGATAGCGACAAAGCCGCCTATGTCAGCGTCATCGTTGATACTATCATCTCGACAGGTCGTGCCGACGACTTCATCATCGCTCTGTGTAACGTCATCCAGCGCTTGGCCATCGACCAACTGCACATCCTGGGCGACATCTACGACCGTGGTCCTGGTGCACACATCATTCTGGACACCATGAAGCAATACCACTCATGGGACATCCAATGGGGCAACCACGACATGCTGTGGATGGGTGCCGGAGCAGGCAACAACGCTTGCATCTGCAACGTGCTGAGACTGTCGTTGCGCTATGCCAATCTGACTACCGTCGAGGAGGCTTACGGCATCAACCTCGTCCCACTAGCTACGTTCGCTATGGAGGTCTATGGCGACGACCCCTGCGAGGAGTTCATCCCCAAGCTGATGCCAGGCAACACGATGCAGGAAAAATATATCCGTCTGACAGCCCAGATGCACAAGGCCATCTCGATCATCCAGTTCAAGAAGGAGGCGCAGATTTTCAAGCGCCGTCCGGAATGGGGCATGCTGGACCGTTGTCTGCTTGACCATATCGACTACGAACGTGGCGTGCTGGTCATTGACGGCAAAGAGTATGAGATGCGCTCGAACAACTTCCCCACCATCGACCCGAAGAATCCCTGCGAGCTGACACCTGAGGAGAACCAACTGATGGAGCGTTTGCACCACTCGTTCAAGGCCAGCGAAAAGCTGCAGAAACATATCAAGATGCTGCTCAGTCACGGTTGCATGTACACCATCTGCAACCAGAATCTGCTCTACCACGCTTCTGTTCCCCTGAACGACGATGGTTCGCTGAAAGAGGTGGAGCTGTATAAGGGCAAGTACTATAGCGGCAAGGACCTGATGCACCACATCGGCATGCTGGTGCGTGCGGCCTTTGAGAGCGATACGGAGAAGGAACTGCGACTCTATGCACGCGACTACTTCCTCTATCTGTGGTGCGGCAAGGACTCTCCCCTCTTCGACAAGTCGAAGATGGCCACATTTGAACGCTACTTCCTGACAGACAAGGCGATGTTCAAGGAGGAGAAAGGCAACTACTTCCGTCTGCGCGATTCGGAGGAGGTTGTTGACCGCATTCTCGATGCCTTTGGTGTAAAGGGCGAGAACCGTCACATTATCAACGGCCACGTTCCCGTTCACGCTTCGAAGGGCGAGAATCCTATCAAGGCGAATGGCAAGCTGATGGTGATTGATGGTGGTTTCTCACAGGCTTACCACTCAGAGACAGGTATTGCAGGCTACACGCTGGTTTACCACAGCAGAGGTTTCCAATTAGTTCAGCATGAACCATTTACGAGTGCATCGGAAGCCATCGAGAAAGGTACGGACATCAAGTCAACGACCCAATTGGTAGAGCTCTCAGCCCATCGCATGTTGGTGGCAGATACGGACAAGGGTGTTGAGTTGCGTAGTCAGATTGCCGACCTCCGTCAGTTGCTCTATGCCTATCGTCATGGTATCATCACCGAGGCAAAATGAAGCACAAAGTACTCATCGCCTTAGGGTCGAATACGCAACAAGAAGTGAACATCAAAGCGGCAACGGAAAAGCTGCTTGACCTATTAGCTCCAGATGGCAGGACAACACCTGCCATTTGGACAGAACCCATCGGAATGCCACATAGCGACCGTTTCTTGAATAGTCTCGTTGCAGGCAGTACCTCCTTAGAACTTAACGACCTGAATGCACTTCTCAAACAAATGGAGCGAGAAAGCGGACGGCGACCAGGTGCTTGTACGCTTGATCTCGACGTGCTCAGCTATGATGGTGTGCGCTATCACGAAAGCGACTGGCAGCGTGACTATATCCAAGAACTGTTACAGAAGTTATAAAAGCCCTTGATAATTTGTGTATTTCCATTTTTCTTCGTACCTTTGCAGCCGCAAATAATATAATAGGTATAAAGAAAAGATGATAACAGTCACAAATCTGGCTATCCAGTTTGGAAAAAAGACGTTGTACAAGGACGTCAATCTGAAGTTTACGAGTGGTAATATTTATGGAATTATCGGTGCCAATGGTGCCGGTAAGTCTACCCTGTTGCGTGCCATCAGCGGTGAGCTGGAGCCCAACAAGGGTTCTATTGAGATGCTCCCTGGCGAACGCATGTCGGTATTGGAGCAGGACCACTTCAAATATGATGAGTTTACTGTCATGAACACGGTACTGATGGGACATCAGCCATTGTGGCAGAACATGAAAGAGCGTGAGGCGCTGTATGCAAAGGAGGAGATGACCGAGGAGGATGGCGTGCGTGCTGCCGACCTGGAAATGGCCTTTGCCGAGATGAACGGCTGGGAGGCTGAGAGCGAGGCTGCACAGTTGCTGCAGAACCTGGGCATCAAGGAGGATCAGCACTACGCCCAGATGTCGGATATCTCGAACAATGAGAAGGTTCGTGTGATGCTGGCCAAGGCGCTGTTCGGACACCCCGACAACCTGTTGCTCGACGAGCCTACCAACGACCTCGACCTGGACACCGTTCAATGGTTGGAGGAATATCTGTCGAACTTGGAACAATGCGTGCTCGTGGTCAGTCACGACCGTCACTTCCTGGATGCAGTATCTACCCAGACCGTGGATATCGACTTCGGTAAGGTAACATTATTCTCTGGTAACTACTCGTTCTGGTACGAGTCGTCACAGTTGGCTTTGCGTCAGGCTCAGAACCAGAAGATGAAGGCTGAGGAGAAGAAGAAGCAGTTGGAGGAGTTCATCCGCCGCTTCTCTGCCAACGTGGCCAAGTCTAAGCAGACGACATCACGCAAGAAGATGTTGGAGAAACTGAACGTCGAGGAAATCACACCCTCAACACGTAAATACCCTGGCATCATCTTCTCTATGGAGCGCGAGCCTGGCACACAGATTCTGGAAGTAGAAGGACTGAAGGCTCTTGATGCCGACGGAACGGTATTGTTCGACAATGTCAACTTCACCATCGAGAAGGGTCAGAAGACTGTCTTTTTGTCGCACAATCCCAAGGCTATGACAGCCCTCTTCGAAATTATCAACGGCAATCGCGAGGCTGATGCTGGTACTTACAAGTGGGGCGTCACTATCACCACAGCCTATCTCCCACTCGACAATACAGACTTCTTCAAGAGCGAGATGAACCTTGTAGACTGGCTCAGCCAATATGGCACGGGCAACGAGGTGATGATGAAATCGTTCCTGGGTCGCATGCTCTTCAAGGATGAGGACATCCAGAAGAAGGTCTGCGTGCTCTCAGGTGGTGAGAAGATGCGTTGTATGATTGCCCGCATGCAGCTGAAGAACGCTAACTGTCTGATTCTGGATACACCCACCAACCACTTGGACTTGGAGTCTATTCAGGCCTTCAACAATAACCTCATCTCGTTCAAGGGCAATATTCTGTTTGCCTCGCACGACCATGAGTTCATCAATACTGTTGCCGACCGCATCATCGAACTGACACCGAAGGGCACCATCGACAAGCTGATGACCTACGATGACTACATCTATGATGAGAGCATCAAGGAGAAGAAGGCAGAGCTGTACGCATAAGCTAATTGATAAATGATTATTGATTGGCACAGTATTTGCTAACGGGCTGTTAGGACAAAAATTCAAAACACTATGACAGAAGAAGAAATAAAGAACACACAAGAAGAGGAGCAGCAGGAGCCTGTGGTCGACGAGAGTGTGGCCAGCGATTCTGTCGCTGACACCGAAACAAGTGCAGAGGAACCTGCCGAGGAGCAAGACCCCTTGGAGGCCGCCAAAGCCGAAATCGAAGAGCTGAAGACCCAGATGCTCTATAAGACCGCTGAGTTTGACAACTATCGCAAACGCACTCTCAAGGAAAAGGCTGAGCTCATCCTGAACGGTGGCGAGAAGGCTGTTAGTGCCGTATTGCCCGTCATCGACGATATGGAGCGCGCCATCGAGAATGGTAACAAGACTGACGACCCCGCCGTACTCCGCGAGGGAATGGAACTGATATATAATAAGTTCATGAAAGCGCTGGAAGGTCTGGGTGTCAAGAAAATCGAGGCTGAAGATGCAGACTTCGACACAGACCTGCACGAAGCCGTAGCAATGGTTCCAGGCATGGGCGACGACAAGAAAGGCAAAGTCATCGACTGCTTGCAGACTGGTTATATGTTGAATGATAAAGTAATCCGCCACGCCAAAGTGGCAGTTGGACAATAATGGCACAAAAACGAGACTATTACGAGGTGCTTGGCGTCGATAAGAACGCCACAGAAGACCAGATAAAAAAGGCCTATCGCACCATAGCTATCAAATATCACCCAGACCGTAATCCGGGTAACAAGGAAGCTGAAGAGAAATTCAAGGAGGCTGCCGAGGCTTACGACGTGTTGCACGACCCGCAGAAGCGCCAGCAGTACGACACCTTTGGCTTCAATGGTCCTGGTGGTGCAGGTGGTTTCGATCCGTTTGGTGGAACATCCATGAATATGGATGATATCTTCTCCATGTTCGGCGATATCTTCGGAGGTCGTGCTGGTGGCTTTGGAGGTTTTGGCGGTGGTAGCCGTGGTCCTCAGAAGCATCGTGGCTCTGACCTGCGCCTGAAGGTGAAACTGTCGCTGGAGGAGATTGCCCATGGTGTCACCAAGAAGTTCAAGGTTCGCAAGGATATCACCTGTTCACATTGTCATGGCTCTGGCGCAGAGGCAGGCAGCACGAACGACCAATGTCCTACGTGCCATGGTTCAGGTGTCATCACTCACACAACGCAGAGCATCTTCGGCATGATGCAGACGCAGGGTGTTTGTCCCACGTGTGGCGGTGAAGGTACCGTCATCAAGAACAAGTGTCACGAGTGTGGCGGTTCTGGTGTTGTCAAGGGCGAAGAGGTGGTAGAAATCAAGATTCCTGCTGGTGTTGCCGAAGGTATGATAGTCAATGTACCAGGCAAAGGTAATGCCGGTCGTCACAAGGGTATCAACGGCGATATCCAGGTATTCATCGAGGAAGAGGAGAACGACACCTTTATCCGTGACAACAACGACCTGATATACAACCTGCTGCTCGACTTCCCAACAGCCGCGCTGGGTGGCGAGGTAGAAATACCAACCATCGAAGGCAACAAACTGAAGGTAAAGATGGAAGCTGGCACACAACCTGGCAAGACTTTGCGTCTGCGTGGAAAGGGTCTGCCTGCTGTTCAAGGTTATGGACGTGGCAATGGCGATTTGGTAGTCAATGTCAGCGTGTATGTGCCCAAGACATTGAGCAAAGAAGAGAAAACTGCCATCGAACAGTTCCGCGGGAGTGACAACTTCAAGGGCGATGCAGCCACCAAACGTTCCATCTTCCAGAAGTTCAAGAATTATTTCAGTTAAGTATGTCGCTATGCCATAGCGACAAAACAGAACAATGACCTACCAAGAGACCTGCCACTATCTCTATAACCAGATTCCCATGTTCGAGCGACAGGGAAATGCTGGCTATAAAGAAGGACTGAGCAATACCCTGGCGCTCGACGAGCATCTGGGACATCCGCACCAGGCATATGCCACCATTCATATTGCTGGCACCAACGGCAAGGGCTCTTGTTCACACTCCATAGCAGCCATTCTGCAGGAGTGTGGATATAAGGTAGGCCTCTATACCTCACCCCACCTTGTTGATTTCCGCGAACGTATACGCGTCAATGGTAAACCCATCAGCGAACGTTATGTCACAGATTTCGTAGAACGCGAGCGTTCGTTCTTCGAGCCTTTGCATCCTTCGTTCTTTGAGGTGACCACGGCGATGGCGTTCAAGTATTTCCAAGACCAACACGTGGATATTGCAGTCGTTGAGGTAGGTCTGGGTGGACGTCTAGACTGCACGAACATTATCACACCCATCTTGTCAGTCATCACCAATATCAGCTTTGACCATACCCAATTCCTTGGTAACACGCTAGCACAGATAGCTGGCGAGAAGGCGGGTATCATTAAGAAAGGTGTTCCTGTCATCATTGGAGAGGCTAATTCGGAAACACGCCCTGTCTTCGAGGCAAAAGCCAAGGAGATGGACGCTCCTATTATCTTTGCCGAGGACAATCAGGAAGTAATCTCTGCTGAACCACAGCCAAATGGGGGCATGCTTTACCATACTGTCCATAGCAGTACTTTGCATGGCGACTTAGGAGGAGCTTATCAGCAGAAGAATATGAACACCATTCTGCAGGCAACCTATCAGTTGGGAAAGATTGGCTACCTTTGTATTTGTGAGAAGCCTGAGAACCAGAAGAAATGCCTCAATGAGCTGCAGCGTGCCATTGGGCATGTGGCAACCTTGACAGGACTGATGGGCCGCTGGCAAGTCGTTCAGCAGAATCCCAAAGTGGTATGTGATACAGGACACAACGTGGGTGGTTGGCAGTATCTCTCCAAGCAACTGCAACAGCAGAAATGCCGTCAGATGCACATCATCTTCGGCATGGTCAACGACAAAGACCTCGACAGCGTGCTTGAATTGTTGCCCAAGAAAGCCATTTTCTATTTTACCAAGGCCGACAACAAAAGAGCCATCAACGAGAGCGATTTACAGCTAAAGGCTGCCCAGCACGGACTCCTTGGCGAGTGCTACCCCACTGTTGCTGAAGCATATACGCAATGTATGAAGAATGCCCTGCGCGACGATTTTGTCTTTGTTGGTGGTAGCTCTTATGTTGTGGGCGATTTCCTTAAATTACTCAAATAGTCACGTTTTAACGTTTTTTTTCGCGCATCATTCGTCTTTCTCGTTTTTTTTCGGTAGCTTTGCACATAGTTTCATAACCTAAACATATTTAGATATGGCAAACACAACTGAAAATGCGAATTTGTGTGGTCTGAAGAGAGAAAACTTCCAGACCACTATCAACGGTAAAAAAACCGATTTGTACATTCTCCGTAACCGTAAGGGCTATGAGGTAGCAATCTCTAACTATGGTGGAGCCATCATGGCTATCATGGTGCCCGACAAGGATGGTAACGTAGCTAACGTTATCCAGGGTCACGATAGTATTCAACAGCTTACTAGCGGCAACGAGCCTTACCTCTCAACGCTGATTGGTCGTTGGGGTAACCGTATCTGCAAGGGTCAGTTCATACTGAACGGCAAGGAATATCAGCTGGCGCTGAACGATGGTCCTAACCACTTGCATGGTGGTAAGAAGGGATTCAATGCCAAGGTATGGGAAGCTCGTCAGATGGGTCCTCGCTCGCTGGCTCTGCATCGCATCTCTTCTTATGGTGAAGAGGGTTACACAGGCGAGTTGGATGTTACCGTAGAGTACACCTTTACTGATGACAATGAGCTCATCATTGAATATCTGGCCACCACGAACAAGAAGACCATCGTCAACCTGACTCACCACGCCTTCTTCTCATTGGCAGGTACAGCAGATCCTACTCCCACTATCGAGGACCAGATTTGCGAAATTAATGCAGACTTCTATCTGCCTACCGATGAGACCGCCATTCCTACAGGTGAAATCCTGAAGGTTGCCGGTACTCCGTTCGACTTCCGTACTCCAAAGACTTTCGGTAAGGAGATTGAGGCTGATAACGAGCAGATTAAGTTCGGTCACGGATACGACCACAACTACGTGCTCAACAAGAAGGAAGAAGGTGAGCTGTCATTTGCTGCCCGCATCACAGATCCGAAGAGTGGACGTACATTGGAGTGCTACACCACAGAGCCTGGCATGCAGCTCTATACTGCTAACTTCGCTACAGGTTACAAGGGCGCTAACGGTTGTACCTTCCCACGTCGTTCGGCAGTTTGTCTGGAGGCTCAGCACTTCCCCGACACACCTAACCGTCCTTACTTCCCCTCTGTTGTCCTTAATCCTGGTCAGCAGTATAAGCAGAAGACCATCTATCGTTTTGGTGTAACTAAATAAGAAAGGCCCATTAATCAATATGATGGATATAGAATTTGTAAGAACCCGTTTTATCAAACACTTTGACGGCAAGACCGGCAACGTCTACGCTTCTCCGGGACGCATCAACCTCATTGGCGAACATACCGATTACAATGGAGGTTATGTGTTCCCTGGAGCAGTAGATAAAGGCGTGATGGCTGAAATTCGTCCCAACGGTACTGAAGATACTGTCATGGCTTATGCCATTGACTTAAAAGACCGTGTAGATTTCAAACTCTCCGACCCCAAGGGTCCTCGCGCCTCATGGGCACGCTATATCTATGGTGTAGCCCTCGAGATGCGTAAGCTGGGAGCTGATGTCAAGGGTTTCAACATTGCCTTTGCCGGTGATGTACCCCTTGGTGCAGGCATGTCGTCTAGTGCAGCTATGGAGAGTTGCTTTGCCTTCGGACTGAACGATCTCTTTGGTGACAATAAGGTTAGCCAATGGGATATGGTACTGGCAGGACAGGCTACAGAGCATAATTACTGTGGTGTCAACTGCGGTATCATGGACCAGTTCGCCTCTGTATTCGGCAAAGCTGGCTGTCTTATGCGCCTTGACTGTCGCAGCCGTGAGTTCGAGTATTTCCCCTTCAAGCCTGATGGTTATCGTCTGGTATTGCTCGACTCTGTTGTCAAGCACCAGTTAGCAGGTTCACCCTATAACGACCGTCGCCGTTCGTGTGAGAACGTGGTCAAGCACATTGCAGCCAAACATCCGGAGGCAACATTCGAGACCTTGCGCGACTGTACTTGGGAGCAACTAGAAGAAGTCAAAGCAGATATCAGCGAAGAAGACTATCGTCGTGCAAAATTTGTACTTGGTGAGAAGGATCGTGTACTTGGCGTATGTGATGCACTCAACGAAGGTGACTACGAGCGTGTTGGTGAACTGATGTACCAGACCCACGAAGGTTTGTCGAAGGACTATGAGGTTAGCTGCGAAGAACTCGACTTCCTCAACGACATCGCAAAAGAGAATGGAGTTACTGGCTCACGTATTATGGGTGGTGGATTTGGTGGATGTACCATCAACTTGGTACGCAACGACCTCTACCTTCAGTTCATTAACGATGCCAAGAAGCGCTTCAACGAGAAGTTTGGTCATGAGCCTAAAGTCTACGATGTTGTCATTGGCGACGGGGCACGCAAACTTTGCTAAGCAACAAGCATTATACACATAATAGAAAACCGACTGGAAACTATTAACAGTTCCAGTCGGTTTTTACTTTGTAGTGTCGAGGTGACAGGACTCGAACCTGCGACAGCCTGGTCCCAAACCAGGAACGCTACCAACTGCGCTACACCTCGTTGCCTTAAAAGCGGGTGCAAAGGTACACATTTTCTTTGACACCCGCAAATTTTTTGGCAATTATTTACTTGATAATTCCTTGTTCTACGAAGATTTTCTTCAGCGCCTTGACAGAACGCTCTACCTGCTCCTCTGTATGGGTAGCCATTAGGGCATAGCGCACTAGGGTATCCTGAGGTGCACAAGCAGGAGGAATAACAGGATTGATAAATACACCAGCCTTAAATGCAAGGGCTGTCACGAGGAAGGTCTTCTCCACATCGCGAACATAGAGCGGAATGATGGGGCTCTCGGTATCACCAATCTCAAAGCCTTCTTCAGCAAAGCGCTTCAGCGCATACTTGGTAACCTTCCATAAAGCCTCGATACGCTCGGGCTCCTTCTGCAGAATGTGCAGAGCCTCCATAGCAGCTGCAGTAGCAGCAGGCGTGTTAGAAGCGGAGAAGATATAGGTGCGGCAAGTATGACGCAGGAAGTTGATTGTGTCAGAATCGGAAGCAATAAAACCACCAATAGAAGCCAAAGACTTAGAGAAAGTACCCATAATGAGGTCTACCTCATCAGTCAGTCCGAAGTGGTCACAAACACCACGTCCGTGGTCACCGAAAACACCAATGCCGTGGGCCTCGTCGACCATAATAGAGCAGTTGTACTTATGCTTCAACTCAACAATTTCGGGGAGCTTGCAGAGGTCACCCTCCATAGAGAATACACCATCGACAACGATGAGCTTTATAGCATCGTGAGGCAACTTCTGAAGAACGCGCTCCAAATCCTGCATGTCGTTGTGTTTGTAGTGCAACTGACGGGCAAACGACAGACGGCGTCCGTCAACAATAGAAGCGTGGTCACGGTCGTCACAGATGATATAGTCGTCCTTGCCAACCACCATTGCCAACACGCCCTGATTTACTGAGAAACCCGTAGAGAAGCACAGACAGTCATCCTTGCCAATAAACTCTGAAATCTCTTTCTCCAACTGTACATGGATATCAAGTGTTCCGTTGAGGAAACGGCTACCGGCACAACCGGAACCGTACTTATCGAGGGCAGCCTTGGCAGCATCAATGATACGCTGGTCACCCGTCAATCCTGTGTAGGCATTAGATCCGAACATCAACACTTTGTGTCCGCCCATTTCAACCTCTGTTCCCTGCTTTCCCTCAATCGCGCGGAAATAGGGATAAACGTCAGCCTCCATATACTTCTGCGGCTCACGATAAAGCTTGTATCTTTCTTGTAATTGTCCCATATCTTTTATAGGTCTTGTAGCTATGCAAGCTACGGAATGTTAATTTCAGACTGCAAAGTTACACATTTTTATTCAATTCGTGCACAAAAAATAAGATATTTCTTCATTTTTACGATTTTTATCGTTATTATCGACTAAAATTCAACGATAATTTGTATATTTGCAGGGAAAATGGAAAACAAACAACGCATCATATTCATTATTAACCCCATTTCGGGAACGGAGAACAAGGACGAGATACCTCGACTGATTAGCGAGCATCTGGACCAACAGCGATTCGACTACGAAGTGCTGTTTACAGAATATGCTGGTCATGCAGCAGAGATAGCACAACAGTCGGCCGCCAAGGGTACAGACATCGTTGTGGCAGTAGGTGGCGACGGTACCATCAATGAGGTAGCCCGCTCGTTGGTACATACAGAGACTGCACTAGGCATCATTCCCTGTGGATCGGGCAACGGACTTGCGCGTCACCTGTGCATTCCTATCGATGCAGTAAAGGCTATTGAGCTGATTAACCATTGCCAAATAGAAGCATTCGATTATGGTGTCATTAACGACTTGCCCTTTTTCTGCACCTGCGGCATGGGCTTCGATGCGTTCATCTCGTTGAAATTTGCTGAAGCAGGCAAGCGTGGGCCTATCACCTATGTGGAGAATGTGCTGAAGGAGGGACTGAAATACCAGCCTGAAACGTACGAGATTGTCGACGAGAACGGTACGGTATACCACAAAGCTTTCCTCATAGCCTGTGCCAACGCCTCGCAATACGGCAATAACGCTTACATTGCTCCTGGTGCCACTATGCGCGACGGCATGATGGACGTCATCATCATGGAACCGTTCACGGCACTCGACGCGCCGCAAATAGCAGCCGACCTATTTATGAAGACGCTGCAGAACAACTCAAAAATCAAGACCTTCCGAGCCAAGAGCATCCGCATCCATCGCAACGAGCCTGGTGCCATTCACTACGACGGCGACCCTATTATGACCGGTACCGACGTTGACGTCCACATAGAGCATCTGGGCATCCGCATCCTCACCAACCCCGATGCTACGGAAGACACGTCCCCACCCAACCCTGTACTTAACGCCTTTAGCGACTTCTTTAATAATATAAATAATGTACGCGAGGACATCGGCAGTGGCATCGAGAAAGGCGGACGCAAAATTCAGGCCATCAACAAAGTGCTGTTAAGGAAACTGAGAAGCTGATAGGCAAAACCACGGAATTACGATACGATGCAGATATTAATCACGGTCATTATACTTCTTGGTGCATTGTGCTATGCTTCGTGGCGCATTTACCAAGCACTAAAGAGCGATGTGGACCCTTGTTCAGGCTGTGAATTGAAAAAAAACTGCCAAAAATTTGGTCAGTCCAAAAAAAAGTAGTACTTTTGCATCCGCTTAGAAGAAAAGGACTAAGTTATGGTGCCTTGGATGAGTGGCTTAGTCAACGGTCTGCAAAACCGTCTACGGCGGTTCGAATCCGCCAGGCACCTCAGAGTCGGAATCAAGATGGTTCCGACTTTTTATTTTGCACGTTTTCCTGTATATTTTCATTTTTTACGTATTTTTGCAGAAAAAATGTATGTCATTTGGAAAATTTTCAGTATTTTTGCAGATGCATTGTGGATATACACTAATTCATTATATTAACATACTTATTATGAACGACAACAAAGTTATGAACAGAGCAGCGGACAACATCCGTATTCTTGCTGCTTCGATGGTTGAGAAAGCCAAGTCAGGTCACCCCGGTGGTGCTATGGGTGGTGCAGATTTCATCAACACCTTGTATTCAGAATTCCTTGTTTACGACCCTGAGAATCCCGCTTGGGAGGGACGTGACCGTTTCTTCCTCGATCCAGGCCACATGGCCCCCATGCTGTACAGCCAGTTGGCTCTGATTGGCAAGTTCACGCTGGAGGACCTGAAGAACCTGCGCCAATGGGGTTCAGTAACTCCTGGTCACCCAGAGCGCGAGATTGAGCGCGGCATTGAGAACACCTCTGGTCCTCTTGGTCAGGGTCACTGCTTCGCCGTTGGTGCTGCTATTGCAGCTAAGTTCCTGAAGGCTCGTCTGGGCGATGTCATGAGCCAGACTATCTACGCTTACATCTCTGATGGTGGCGTACAGGAGGAAATCTCTCAGGGTGCTGGCCGTATTGCCGGTAACCTGGGTCTGGACAACCTTATCATGTTCTACGATGCTAACGACATCCAGCTTTCTACGAAGACTGAGGTCGTTACCTGTGAGGACACCGCTAAGAAGTACGAGGCTTGGGGCTGGTATGTTCAGAAGATTGACGGTAACAATGTTGACCAGATTCGCGAAGCCATCAAGAATGCTCAGAAGGAGACCGCTCGTCCTTCGCTGATTATCGGTCACTGCGTGATGGGTAAGGGTGCCCGTAAGGCTGACAACACTTCTTACGAGAGCAACTGCGCTACTCACGGTGCTCCTCTTGGTGGCGATGCTTACATCAACACCATGAAGAACCTGGGTGCTGATCCTGAGAATCCATTCCAGATATTCCCCGAAGTTCAGGAGCTCTATGCAAAGCGTGCTGAGGAGCTGAAGAAGATTGTTGCTGAGCGCTATGCCGCTAAGGCAGAGTGGGCAAAAGCTAATCCTGAGAAGGCTGAGCAACTGAAGGAGTGGTTCAGCGGCAAGGCTCCGAAGATTGACTGGAGCAAGGTAGAGCAGAAGGCTGGTAGCGCTACTCGTAGTGCAAGTGCAGCTGTTCTGGGTCAGCTGGCTGAGCAGGTACCCAACATGATCTGCGCTTCTGCTGACCTGTCTAACTCTGATAACACCAACGGCTTCCTGAAGAAGACCAAGGACATCGTTCGTGGCGACTTCAGCGGTGCATTCTTCGAGGCTGGTGTGGCTGAGCTCACCATGGCTTGCTGCTGTATCGGTATGGCTCTGCACGGTGGTGTGATCCCCGCTTGCGGTACCTTCTTCGTATTCTCTGACTATATGAAGCCCGCCGTTCGTATGGCTGCCCTCATGGAGCTGCCCGTGAAGTTCATCTGGACCCACGATGCCTTCCGCGTTGGTGAGGATGGTCCTACCCACGAGCCTGTTGAGCAGGAGGCACAGATCCGTCTGATGGAGAAGCTGAAGAACCACCACGGCAAGAACTCTGTATTGGTAGTTCGTCCTGCCGATGCTGAGGAGACCACCGTTTGCTGGCGCATGGCTATGGAGAACATCGATACACCTACCGCACTTATCTTCTCTCGTCAGAACATCGAGATGCTGCCCGAGGGCAACGACTACAACCAGGCAACAAAGGGTGCTTACATCGTAGCTGGCTCAGACGAGAACTACGACGTCATCCTGCTGGCTTCTGGTTCTGAGGTTTCTACCTTGGAGGCTGGTGCCAAGCTGCTTGCTGCCGATGGTATCAAGACACGTATTGTCAGCGTTCCTTCTGAGGGTCTGTTCCGCGCCCAGCCGAAGGAGTATCAGCAGACTGTCCTGCCCGCAGGCAAGAAGAAGTTTGGTCTTACCGCTGGTCTGCCCGTAAACCTCGAAGGTCTGGTAGGTGCCGACGGTACCGTTTGGGGTCTGGAGAGCTTCGGTTTCTCTGCTCCTTACAAGGTGCTCGACGAGAAGCTCGGCTTCACTGGTGAGAATGTTTACAAGCAGGTTAAAGCCCTGTTAGCATAATTAACAAGGCACGGATTCAAGGTCCGTGCCTTTTAAAGTTTTACGACTATGGAAGTAAAGACTGTAGGTGTTGCCTGCGACCACGCAGGTTTCGCATTAAAGAAGTTCGTGCTCCAGTACCTGGAGGAGAAGGGTTACCCCGTTAAGGACTATGGTACCTGGAGTGACGCAAGTGTCGATTACCCCGACTTCGGTCACGCACTGGCTGAGGGCATCGAGAGCGGTGAGGTCTATCCAGGTATTGCCATCTGCGGTTCTGGCGAGGGTATCTCTATCACACTGAACAAGCACCAGAAGGTACGTGCTGGTCTGTGCTGGATTCCTGAGATTGCTCATCTCATCCGTCAGCACAACGATGCCAACGTACTGGTTATGCCAGGTCGCTTCATCGACAACAATATGGCTCGTAAGATTATGGACGAGTTCTTCACCGCAACCTTCGAAGGCGGTCGCCATCAGAAGCGTGTGGATAAGATTCCTGTTCAGAAATAAGTGATTGAATTCTGAAAAGAGACACAATTTCTAGAAAAAGCACCAATTTCCAAATCAAAATGCACCATCATTCTCCAAGATTGACGGTGCATTTTTGGTTCAAGTTTCAAGACAAACAATGCGTTTTCTTAGACAAAACATGCTAAAAAGGGTACTTATTTACAAAAATTTCATAATTGTGTGGGTACACAGCAAAAAAGAAACAAAATAATGCCCAAAAGTTTTGGTGGATAAGAAAATAAGTCGTACCTTTGCAAACGTTATCCTGAAAACAATCTTTTTACCTTAAAAAGGACTAATACCTATTGAAGAT
>CAMJIA010000034.1 GCA_946405695.1 uncultured Prevotellaceae bacterium
TCAACCTTTTGGAATGGAAATTTGGAGAATTGGAAAATAGTTTGTATCTTTGCAAACAGATTATAGCAAAAAAGTCGAAATCATGGATGTAGCATTCTTGTTGGATAATTATTTCAAAGGGGCTCAGGATGTCTCGATAGACGTGTTTGACGCACAGACCCTAAATACTGTGTACAAAGACGTTATTAATGCTATGACCTCTCATTTCGAAATTGAAGTCAGTGTGCTTCAGGCACTAAGCTACTGCCTTTATGAGATGATGGACAACGTTCATATCCATTCTGGTAAGCCTTTAGGAACTGCTATCACTTACTATGACGACAAGCAGAAGACTTTGCGTGTTCTTATTGCCGATGACGGAATGGGCATTCAGGCGTCTCTTGCACAAAACAAAGACTACGAAAATATCACGGAGCCAGAAGCCCTGAAAATGTGTCTTGAAGATAAGATTACTGATGGTAAGGGAATGGGATTTGGACTATATACTACATCAAGACTGGTTGACAATATCGGTAAAGAGTTTATCCTTCATTCTGGTTCTCATAAACTTATCACCCAAAATGGGCATACTGAGATTATTGAGAACGGCCTTTGGCAAGGTACACTAATCTATATGGAAATAGGCACAGGAGAAGAGATTGACCCCAGCCAGATTGTTGACCACAGGGCAGATGCTGCCAGTGAATATAACGAAACGTTTGTTGAAACAGAAGAATTGGAATCATTATGGTAGAATTTAAATTCATAGAATACGGTACCGACTTTGGAACACGTGATATGGGACAAAAGCTCAGACAAGAGTTATTGCCACTTATCAAAGGGAATGACAAAGTTGTCCTTGATTTTACTGGAGTTAATGTTGTTTCCAATTCTTTTGCTGACGAATGTATCGCAAAACTATTGTTGGAAATGCCATTGGATGAGCTGAAACAGCATACTACATTTAAAGGTCTCAACCCCTTGGCTGAGCGTAGCGTGTTAGTGGCCCTTCAAAGAAGATATAAAGTAATAAAAGGCAGTTAATTACTTCTTCAGAATCAAGAGGATAGGCTTTTGACCATCCTCTCAACCTTTTGGAATGGAAATTTGGAGAATTAGAAAACATGTCAGGTACCAGTCCCTGACATATTCAGCTCGAAGCAACCGAACTATTGGCTAGTCTGAGTTTTACTATTAATAGTTGCAATCGTTACTATTAAGGTTTGCTATTGCTACCATTAATAGTAGTAATTGTAGTTCGCTGATTTAGGTTGTCAGTTTTCTGTCTTACGACTAGAGCAAGTTGATGTTCCATTTTGGAATATCAAGTCAGACCTCAGAATATTGAACTCGTCCTTGGTAAGTTGAAACATAAAATCTGGCGGAAAACGTCTGATATTACGCTTTACCGCTTTATTCAAGTTACCTGTAGTTACCTGATATAACTCTGCCAAATCACGGTCAAGCATCACCCGCTGACCTCTAATCTCGTATATCTTGCTCTGGATAGTCTGTATTTCGTTCATATTATCTTTGCTTACATAAGGCAAAGGTACACAATTATCAGAACACTCCCGCTAATGATACAATATTTTAATCATTTATAACAGATTAGAGAGTAACTGGTCTACTCGCAAAGATATGTCACTTTAGGGTCGTCCGAGACATTCCCTGCACCCGTTCCGATGGCGTTTTGCAATCGTTCCGATGATACTTTAGGGGGGTAAAGTATCATCGGAACAGGTCGTAGATGACGTCGGAAACACCTGAAGATGCCGCTGGAACGGGTCATAGATGTATTGGTCTTGTCTTGACATTTTCAAAAAAATCTCTCATCTCTCACACAATCGCTGGAATTGCCTTTATACAAAGGGGTTCTGGCATGGGAGAGATAAAAATAATCTCTCACAGATCTCTCACATCTATGCTTGAAATTGTCGTTGAAAGACGTGATGACATGTCAGGTACCAGATCCCTGACATATTGCTATAGGCAGCTTCTAGGCAGCAATCACTCTGCTTCTAAGCATACTCTAGGCATACTCATTCAGTATGGGAAGAGTATGGCATCACTATGGGAAGAGCGAAGATGTAAGATGTCAGAAACCACTGTGCGGCAACAACGTCATTTTAAACATGTCATGTACCAGGTCCCTGACATATTCGATTCCTCTTCAAAATCATAAAAGATAATATAATATTTAAAACAAAATGTAAGCCCCCCAATAAAAGAAACAAAAAATTTCCATTACCTATTACTAATAAAGTAATTATAAACAGACTAACAAAAATACTAAAAGTTAGATAGATTATGAAATATAGTAGCTCATTGTATTTAATTCTAAATAGATTCCATAAAGATATAAGGACAACAGGTATATCTATTATTAGTAAAAACGTATCAAGCACATCTGCAAAAGAATGATAGATATAAATAATAAAGAAACCTAACAATAATGACTGTATCAGGAAATATAATGAAATGAATATTCTCATCTTTTCTTGTAATGATTTTCCAATATTATTTGCTTTAATAAACATAAATGCATTACCTGGGAAATATGGAGTACTTTCCTCATAGAGTGATCAGCGGATCATCCCTCGATCACCCTTTTTCCTTTTCCTATAAGTAAACTCAAAGAATCAAGGTAATCCGTGTGTATCTGAACATATCTCACCTTCGTAAATTCAATATTCATCACCCCACTTTTACGAAGTTCTGTATCGTATGAATCAAGAACAAAAGACTTTGTACCAACATCTTTTATTTTTCCAATATACAATACATCCTCACGATGCAGACAGATAGCAACCAAAATGTCATCTCTTTTTAAATAAGAATAAAGCGAATCATTCTTATCTAATATATTGTTATTATCCAAAAACGGAATTTCCTCTTTTCTATTTTTTAAAGATAATATCTTATGCAACATTGTGCACTCTTTAATGTCATTTTCGTACACAACATATTTTTTGTTTGTAAACTGAAATCCATCTAATATATAGTCCACCACATTAAGTCTAATTAGAGACCACTGTTTACCACTATCTAAAAGGATTCCCGTTATGAGTTCCTTAAAACGTCTGATTTTTAATTCTACTAATTTCATAACATGTTACTTATTTTAGACTCAGGAATCAAAAAACAGTCCTCATGATTGACTGCTTTCATTTCTGAGCCTTTTTCCATTCCTTGTACTCTTCTTTAGTACATAGATAGGATTCTGTAAAATCAATATTCGATATTTTGTTTTTTATTAAAGCATTCTTTAGTTCTTCTGTAACGACAAAACGATATAGCGTATTTGTAATAGAAAAAAGTGAAGTTTTAATTTCTTTTCCATAATAAAAAGAAGGTTCTTCATCAAATGATGCCTTCTTTTCGTTCAAGTAAGGGTATTCGTCTAAACAGTATATCACATAATATTGTTCTTCTGTACCTTCCACCTTAATTGGATAACATTTATCTGACATATCCATAAATTGCGACATCACATCTATAAACTTCTGAGAAAAAAAATATTGGCCACATTCAAAAAGTCGGATGACATCATAATTCTTTTTTCCTGTTGCAACTCTAAATGTTATGTTTTCTGAAAGTTTTTTCTTCTGATAAGGCAAAAGATATTCACATAACAAACTATAGGGAATATCAGATGTTATTTCTATCTGGCTTCTTTTAAAAGCATTGTGTAAATCAAATACTGTAGTCATTTTACTTTATTTTTACGAAATAAAAGCTTTTGATAAGATTCTCCGTGAGTTTATTTATTCTTTTTAGGGAAATCTTGCAGATACCATTCTACTAGTTTCCATTCTTCATCATACTCCATTTCGTAATCAAATTCACGAAACCAGACATTAACTTTGTTGCTCGTGTTCGACATATTGTTTTTCAAATACAGTCGACAAAGGTACGAACATTTTTCTAATCAGCCAAATGCATTTTGGAAAATATGTGTCAACCTAAACAGGAATAACAAACGATTATTCCCTGCCTGGGAACATTTTGCTCCCAGACTGGGAATCTAAAATTCCCATACTGGGAATGAATAGCGGCACTTAATACGAACAATTGCTGGCATTAAACGTACATTATTGAACAATAAGGATGCCTTATTGCCGAATAACGAACGAGTATTTGACGTTTCCTGATTTGGGTTGACTGTCGAAAATGTCCCTCACATACTCACATGACCCCTCTCAAAGGCCGATGTACAAAGGGCTGAAGGCACGTGAGGGATTTTCGTTCTCCCTCACGTCTCCCTCACTTTTTTCTCTTCGAGCCCTCACGTCACCATGCGATAGGAGTGAATGTGACCCAAAATGTGAGGGTAACGTGAGGGACATTGCTTATCCCTCACGTCCTTCAAATGCCCTGTAAATAAGGGTTTGAGGCTTGTGATGTGAGTATGTGAGGGTAAAAATGGAAAACTCACAAAAAAAAAATACACAATAATTTGGTTCGTACTGAAAAAAACGCTATCTTTGCAAAGTACACAAGAACAAATGATGATGACTCAAGGGGAGGACGCTGCGATGAGGCGGTTATTTGTCATAGGATTATTGGCGGTGCTGGCCCTGATAGGGGTCAGTGCACAGACGATGACGCAGGTGAGTGGTATGGTGCTTGACCGTACTACAGGCAAGGCGTTGGTGGGTGCCAGCGTGACGGGTGGGGGACATACTGTGGTGACGAATGGTGATGGCTACTTTGTGTTGAAAGCGGAATCGGAACTGAAGACGATTACGGTGTCGAATGTGGGATTTCGTGCCCAGCGTGTGCGACTGGATCAGTTGCAGAATGGGGAGTTACGCATCAGTCTGAGTCCGGCAACCATCCAATTGCAAGAGGTACTGGTCATGAACGCTAATGCCCGCGAACTGGTAATGGCAGCCATCAGCAAGATTCCTAAGAACTATAGCCAGCATCCTGAACTGTTTCATTGCTTCTATCGGGAAACAGCTCAGAAGCGCCAGAACTATATCATGATAGCTGAGGGAGTGGTGGACATGTACAAGTCGTCCTACGCCTATTGGGAGAGTGACGATGACCGTGTGGCTATCCGTAAGGGACGTCGCTTGTTGAGTCCTCGCAAGGGCGATACGCTGAGTGTCAAGGTGACGGGTGGCCCTGTGCTGCCCATCCAGTTGGATATTGTCAAACAGCGGAATTTCCTGTTGAATGAAGAGGAGCTGGACTGCTACCAGATGCAGATGGAGGTGCCGACCACCATCGGTGACCGTCATCAATATGTGGTGAGTATCCGTCCGCGTCGCACTATGCCTTACGCACTCTATTATGGGAAATTGTATATTGATCAGGAGACGCTGGCCTTTACTCGTGCAGAGCTGGATTTGGATATGAAAGACCGTCACAAGGCAACGCTGATGATGCTGGTCAAGAAACCTCTGGGTGTGCGTTTCCGTCCTAAGGAGTTGTCGCTGTTGGTAGATTTCCGTCAGGATAACGATGTCACGCGCATCAGCTATATTCGCACCCTGTTCCGCTTCAATTGTGACTGGCGACGCCGTCTCTTTGCTACGTCCTTTACGGCCTGTTGCGAAATGGTTGTTACAGGTCAGGATGTCGCAACAGCACATCCCATCCGTGGTCGCGACTCGTTTGACCAGCGCGATGCCTTCTTCGACAAGGTCGATTACTTCCTTGACCCTGTGTTCTGGCAGGATTATAACATCATCGAACCCACAGAATCGCTCAATCGTGCTATTGCACGTATCATGAAACGCCTGTGAGGGCTAATAATAAATAAACACTAATCATTAAACCATTAAACGATATTTATGACAAAAGTTAATCAATCACAACGGCTCTACCATTGGTGTGCCAGTTTACTCATGGCCACTATTGCGCTATTTGTCTGTACACCACAGGCGCATGCGGAAGATTTGTTTAGTAGTGGAAATTTCGATAAAGCCATTACGTTCAACAACACGTCCCCAGGCGTTATCACAATCAAGGTGGCTTTATGCTGTTATTATGACGGGGGAAAAATCAAAACCCTCTATAATAGCAATGATAATGTGAATATCCGCATTAAATATAAGCCTGACGGTAAAGACTATGGTGAGTATTATTTTCTTTCTGCCTGGGTAGATGATGGGGGAGGTATGCATGGCAATTATGTATATCATTTGAATGATAACAATCAGAGCCACGGTCAATCTCTGTTTTTCTTGAATAAAAACGGAACGCTGACTCTGATAGGGAATAAGACTGTTAGAGAGAGCCAATCAATGAATGAAACAACCTTCGTAGAATTCGAGTGGCACTACCCCACGCAAATGATAGGCAAGGAAGTGGAATTCATTTTTGACGGCACAATATGGTGTGCAGATACCCAAGCAAATATCTGGTATGAGAATTATCGGACAACAATCAATAAATTCACCATTGGCGACGAAATAACGTTGGATGCCTACAATCCTGTTCCCTGTACGGAAACGGGCGACGAGGGTAAAATGATGATTCCTGTGGTGAGCAGCAACACCATCAATAGCCTCAAGATGTATGACAAGGACAATCAGTCGCTTGTCGATACTGTCCCTGCCCAGCCCGGCAACTCCATTATGATTAAGGTTGATGCTACCGAGCCTTATGATCATCTTAAGTACGAACCCAATATCCAGCTTTCTACTGTTTACAATGCACCAGTGAACAGCTCTACGACGGTGAGCGGCCCCTTCACGAAGGTGATTCCCGACTCTCTGCCCATGATTCATAAGCCAGAAAATATCTGCCATACCGTTCAGAACGATACCATCAAGCTGACGTGGCAGGTCAAGAATCTGGAGTACAGCGACCTGTTGCCTGGAGATATGTTCCAAATTCAGCGCAAGCTGCTCAATGCCACCGACTATGAGGATGTCAACAGCATGGTCTCTTTTGACGAGACACAAAGCGATTACGAATTCTTTGACGACGAGGCTATCACTTCCGTTGAATCTATTGATAAGATAGTATATCGCATACGGCGTGCCGCCACAGCCATGTGGGGATGGGACAATAACCCAACCGTCATTACCGATACGGTAGATATTCAGAATGTGAAGGGCTACGTTCCGCAAGAACTTAAATCATTGCAGACCGACCAGAATGACCGTAAGGTGACGATTACGTGGAAGGACAATGGTGGCATCTGGGACAGTCGTGGTGAATTGTCGCTCGTCACCTATTTATATAACAGGGATGAGACTCTGCCGAAAGATAGTCTGACGCAGACGGTCACCGACGAACAACGTCAGGAGCGCAGCATTGAATTCACACTGCCCCGTTCCTGCGTGAATTATAAGTTTGCCTTGCGGCTCGACCCTAAGACATCACCGTGGCTCAAGAATATGTTGGTGGTTGAAAATGCTGCTCCTCAGTACTACGACCAGAATTCAGTAGGAAGTATTGACAAGAGCAGCCTGAAGGCGACCACCCAGCATAGTTCGGTGTTGTTGCAATGGGCTTTGGGGGATAGCGCAAAGCCCGTAGATTATTTCGAGGTGTTCCGTCGCATCCAAGGTACAAACGACTTCGAAAGTATTGTCACCAACCTCACCGATATGCAGTATGAGGACAAGACCGTATCGCCCATCAACGTCTACGAATATTTTGTCCGCTCGGTGACCAACTGTGAGAATCTGATAGCCGACAGCACCAATATTGTACAAGGTCAATGCCATGATTGGGGACGTCTGGAGGGCTATGTACGCTTTGCTGACGGCACGGGTATCCCCAATATCACAGTTGTCGTAGCACCTGCTGAGGCACCTGCTGGAGCAGTTGTTCCCCAGGAGGTAACCGTTGAGACCGACGCGAGTGGCCACTTTGAGGTGGACAACCTATCATACTACGCAGGCTCTACCGGCACGTATACCGTATCTGTAATCGGCATCCCCAGCACAGACCTGCGCGACGACTGTGCTGGTGGCCTACCTGCCACGTTCACTGCTGGTGCTGGTGGCAATGCTATGGACAATCTGGTGTTCACCGTCACCAAGGGTTACCGCATCTCAGGCTATGTGATGTACGAGGGTACCAGCATTCCCGTGAAGGGTGTCAACTTCCAGATAGACAATCAGGAGGTACGTTCGGCAACAGGTGCCATAGAGACTGACTATGAGGGTAAATTCTCTTTCTGGGTGCTACAGGGTCAGCATACCGTTAATGCCATGAAGGAAGGTCACTCGTTTGGTGAGAAAGGCACCTATACGGCCAATGTCACACAAGACGTGGCAGACCTCTACTTCTATGACCAGACACGTGTAACGCTCATTGGTCGTGTGGTAGGTGGTAAGGAACAGGGCGACCTGCCCTTGGACAACTCGCTGTCGCACAACAACCTGGGCGATAGTCTGAAGATGGTGATGGAACTGGAGGGCGACCACACCTCGTGGCTAGTCTACGACAATACCCGCCGCTCGCTGACCGAGCGCAATGAGGAGTTCAAGCACCGTGATGGTCAGCAGGCTGGCCACAAGACCCGCATGCGCACCACTCGCCACCGCATTGAGATATGGCCCGACGCTGAGACTGGTGAATATCGCGTGCTGTTGCCCCCTGTGGCCTGGAAGATTACGCAGATCACGGCTGAGGGCTATGCCACCCTGTTCCAGGAAGGCAAGACGGGTGACGTGATAGACCTGACGGACTCGCTGACGTTCCATACCGATACGACTTTGGGCGAATACGACGATTGTGATGGCAATAGTATCAAGGACCCTGTCACCAAATATCATGCTCAGTACAGCCGCATCTATCACGCCCCTGTAGAGCTGGCCTACAAGCAGCTTCAGACTGTAAAGGATACGCTCGACTACTTTGGCGAGAAAAACTATTTTGCTCAGAATATGGCTGGCGACAAGGCAGAGGTTTCGTTGGTCTACAAGAAAAAAGATAGTGCTACCTGCTATGCCTTCGGATACCCCGTGTTCAGTGTCGACCGTGGCTATCCATTGCAACTGTCGGCTCAGGAGACCTATTATTGGAACAACAACCGCCAATCGGATAGGAGAGAGGTGGTGTACCTCTCTGGCGGAACGGTCACCATACAGAACCAGATGGTCAGCGCCACCCATCGTGAGGAGGTGATACTCAACGACAAGGGACAGGCCTATTATGAACTGCGTGCAGCACAGACACCCTATATGCTTACCGGCGAACAGGCACTTCGCACCGTCAGCTTTACGTTAGCGATGGACGGCACGACCTATGAGGCTGAGCCCCTGCGTGCTTATGTGATGAATATGTATTATAAGCCTGGTGCCCAGGACATTCTGACTATCAATACCCCACGCCTTGTCGATATCCTGCGCGACCCGCCAGGTGCCACATCATCAGCCAAAATCACCAAGGGTTCTACGCTGAAGTATGCCTACCAGATGGACATGAAATGGGCTGCAGGGGTAAACTTGAGTTTCATCCTTGGTGCAGGCTATACCAGCTATATGGGCGCATGGGCCGGTTTTGGAGGCGGTGTGACGATGACCTATCCACAAAGTACTCAGACTAAGTTTCCTATTAATCTTGATATTGTATTCTCCGGTAGCGGACAGCGTGCTTTCTCTTACACCATCACCACTACCGAGGACATTTCCACCAGCAGTTCACCAACGATGGTGGGTGCTGATGCCGATGTGTATATCGGTATGGAGACCAACACTTTTGTAAGACCTGCTGTAGCCATCCGTGCCCTGCCTGACAGTATGTTCAACCAGCTGAAAGGTGAGTTAGCAGCCGGCCGTCTGGTGGAGATTGCCCGTGGTAAGGATCAGAAAGATAGCATCGTGCATCTGGTGCGCGATGAGATTCTGGCCTATGGCGACACCGTCACTTCCGTGTTCCACCACTCGCAGCAGTACATCATCAAGCAGCTCATTCCTGAACTGGTGGAGCAATGCCAGTCCATGCTGTTTACTGGTACGAAGGAAGAGGCTCAAGCAGCGGCAAATACGAAAAAGGAGCCCGTCTACTGGCTGAAGTCCGATGCTGCTGTTCCAACCACCGATACGCAGGTCACCGATGGTTACGATAATCCATATTATGAGATCGTCTATCCCAACAGTTGGGATCAAGATAGGATGAACAGAACTCCAGACAGGCTACAGCAGCATCTTCAGGCTATCCGTAGCTGGATTGGTTTTATAGCCCAAAACGAGCTGGAGAAGCTGAATGCCACGGAATTGGTGCGAAACTTCGACCTGGACGGTGGCGCTACTACCAACTATACCGAAGACTTTGCCAGTTCTTATAGCCAAAGCACGATGACTAAATGGCCCTTAGGAATCACCAGTGGCACCGATGGCTACTTTAATAATGATAGCGAAGATATAGCACTCATATTTGGCAGCATTGGTGCTAAGTTGATTAGTAATTTGGTCTTTGGGGCAGTCGGAGATAAGTATCAAGGAACAGGAACAGCTAAAGATGATCGTGGAGGTTACGAATATAAAGTTACATTCCCAGTCGTTGATTTCTCCCTCTCCATCTCTCCTGTTGCGCAATACGATGTCACTCCCGTCAATTCTGAATCGCGCCAATTCAATCGTCGTGAGAGCTTTAGCATCAGTATGGACCGCAAGAGCCATCTTGACTTTGATGTCTATCGTGTCAAGACCTTCTCCGATGAGAAATATAATTCAAAGACAGACGACAACAGGACTACCCAGCAGTTGATGGATGTGTTCACCAACGACAACTTCTTGAAGCAGGTGGACTACGACTATGACTACTTGGATCGACATGCTGACCCCAAGAATTGGCAGTATGCCCGTAGCTTCGTGTATCGCACCCGTGGTGGTGCCACCTGCCGACCCTACGAGGGTGAGCGCAGAACCTATTTCTATCAGCCAGGAACAGTACTCGACCAAGCTACCAAACGCATTGAGAAACCCATCATCAAGTTGGACAAGCAGAGTGTGAGCGGCGTACCCTTCGGTGAACCGGCCCGCTTCAAGATATACCTTGCCAACGAGAGCGAACAACCCGAGGCGGCCTACAGCTACTTTGGACTGTATATGGACGAGAAGTCGAACCCCCTGGGTGCCAAGCTGATGCTCGATGGCATGCCACTGACTGGCGATACGCGTACAGTGAAAGTGGTGCCTGGCGAGGTGACGGAGAAGACGCTGGAGGTGTATGCCAGCGAGGACTTTGACTATGAGAACCTGCGCATTGGCATCTGCTCGTTGGGCGACGCCGCTACCTTCCAGGAGGCACAGTTCAGCGTACACTTCCTGCATACGGCAGGTACCGTGGCCATATCGAGTCCTGGTGACAAATGGATTATGAATACCGATGCGCCCACCGACTTACGCGGCTACTACATGCCGGTCATCATCAGTGGCTTTGACAAGAACCAGAAGAACTTCGACCACATCGAGTTCCAGTATAAGGAGTCGACACGTGGCGACGACTACTGGACGAATCTTTGTGCCTACTATGCAGACTCGACACTGATGGCGAAAGCCAGTGGTACGAAAGAGAAGATACCTGAGAATGGCAACATCACCGCCCATTTCTACGGCGATGGTGTGGAGATGGAGAAGGCCTACGACTTGAGGGCTGTACTCTTCGTACGCAACGGCAACGAATATCTGACCTCGTCGTCGAAGGTGCTCTCGGGCATCAAGGACACCCGTCGTCCGCGCCTGTTCGGACAGCCGGAACCCAAGAATGGCATCCTCGGAGCCGGCGATGACATTACCTTCAACTTCTCGGAAGCCATTGAGCACAACTATTTGAGTGGCATCACCAACTTCGAGGTGGTGGGCGAGACCAACGAGACCAATATCCAGGAGGAGACATCGCTCCTTTTCAGTGGTACGGGCTATGCCGAGAGCGAGGCCAGACGCAATTTCGCTGACAAGGACATCAGCGTGGAGATGCTTATTCTGCCTGACGACAACGGCAGTGAGATGCCGCTCTTTGCTCATGGTGTTACAGGCACTGAAGGCAACCGCCTGGAGCTGTGGCTCACGGGGGACCGCAAGTTGAAAGCCGTCGTGAGGTCAACAGCTAACAACATTGATACAATATGTACCAGCCAGACGCCTATCGGCTCAACAGGTTTCCAGCACGTGGCTATGGTATTAGATAAGGAGAAGCAGGAGTTGCGACTCTACAACAACCAGTTGATAGGCCAGTTCAGCAACGTCAAATACGGTGGTATAGGAACGCTTGTCTTTGGTGCCACGGCCAAGACTGACAATAATCGGCAGTATTACTCTGGCCGCATGCTTGAGAGTCGTGTATGGAACCGCGCTATGGATGCTACGCTCTTTGCCAACTACGGCATGAGAAAACTGACGGGCTACGAGATGGGACTGGTGGACTACTATCCCATGGATGATGGCGAAGGCGACAACGCAGAGGACAAAGCACAAGGTGCACACCTGCAGTTGGACGGTGCCACATGGGCTCTACCTCGCGGCATGTCACTATACCTGAATAGCGAGAAGACCTCAGAGGCAGACGGTCATAAGATGCATGGACTGAAGTTGAAGAGCAAATACTTTAGCCGTACTGCCGAGGCTGACTATACACTGATGTTCTGGTTTAAGACGAACCAGAACGGTACACTCATCAGTAACGGCTCTGGCCTCAGCAATGAAACGAACGCCCGCAACAGCTTCTTCATAGGACTGGAGGAGGATACGCTGATATACCGCACCAACGGCATGGAACTGCAATTGCCTGGCAAGTATGCCGACAACGCATGGCACCATTACGCCATGACCGTGGATCGTGCACACAACACGGCCAATATCTACATGGACCGTACGCTGTCGGGCACCTTCCGTACCGACAGCCTGGGCGGCATGACAGGCGACAACTTCTTCCTGGGTAACAAGGTGTGGCTGGATGGCGAAACGCTGCGTGAGGAGAATGCACTGACGGGCTATATCGACGAGGTAGGGCTCTTTGCACAGGCCTTGCCCTACAGTCTCATCAAGCGCTACAGTATGAAGGCACCGCTGGGTACGGAGAAGGGTCTCATCACCTACCTGAGCTTCAGCCAGCAGGAACGCGACTCGCAGAACCAGATAGTGCTGGAGCCGTATGTTCTGAACAAGGTTATACACACCGATATGGACGGCAACATAACGGAAGAGCGCGACACCGTGTTCTATGAGAACGAAGAATTGCTGCTAGCACGTGTGGATAGAAACGTAGGTGCACCCGTACAGCTGTTCAAGGAACTGAAGAACCTGAACTTCGACTTCGTGGGACGCGACAACCAGTTGATGGTGAACATCAACGAACACGAGAGCCGTATCAACAAGCGCAACCTGTACGTCACCGTGTCTGACATACCCGACATGAACGGCAACTATATGGCATCGCCCTATACGGCAACCTTCTTTGTAGACCGCAATCCGCTGAGATGGAGCGAGAAGACTATACGTCGACAGTGGATGAGCGGCGAGAAGCAGGAGATAGAGCTTCGCATACAGAATACGATGGGCCGTCAGCATACCTACACCATCGAGAATATGCCGCGATGGATGAGCGCCAGCAAGACCACTGACATCATTGAACCGCAGTCTGAAGATGTTGTAGTGCTGACCATAGGTCCCGACCTGAACGTGGGTAGTTATGACGAGATTATCTATCTGACCGACGAAAACGGACTGGCCGAACCCCTGACGCTCTACTTCACCGTTGAGGGTGAAGAGCCGCAGTGGGCCGTTGATCCGAATCTTAAGAAGATATCAATGAGCATCACAGGCGTGGTGAAGATGGCCGACGCCATTGTCACAGACAGTCGCGACATCGTGGCAGCCTTTGATGCCAATAACAATTGCCGAGGCACAGCCCATATTGACTATGACAAGGAGAAGGGACAGGCACTGGTCTACCTGACCGTCTATGACAATGAAGAAAAGAGCATAGGCACAACCCCCTTCACCTTCCGTCTGTGGCACTACAACACGGGTAAGACCATGATGCTGAAAACGAACCCAGCGAATATCATATTCGAACGAGACAAGGTTGTAGGCTCAGTCAAGAACCCCGTCACCATGACAGCAGAAGACACCTATATACAGAGCATTCATCTTGAGGAAGGCTGGAACTGGGTTTCGTTCAATGTCTATGACAGTAATCTGCAGAATGTAGGAAATGACACATGGAGACCCGCCTTCAAATGGGAAGAGGATGACATTATAGCCACCGATGATGTATGGTGCACTTTCGACGGCTATAACTGGATTGTTGAATATTCAAAATCTTCTGATAACAATACTAGCACAAAAAATATTCCGTTCACTTCACTGCTCTATCGCGTCAAGGTGAGCAAAGACATCGATGTGGAGGTGACGGGCTATGCCTTAAAAGATGCGGAGTTGCGCACCATTACCGTCAATAAAGGGTGGAACGGCATAGGCTATACCCCCATGACCAATCTGCCGGTAAACACGGCGCTGGCTGACTACTGGAGTGATGCTGAGGACGGCGACCTCATCAAGAGCCAGCATGAATTTGCTATATTCACCGAAGGCGCCAACGGCACGCGTGAATGGATTGGTTCGCTACGCTACATGAAACCCGGCGAGGGCTACAGACTCTACCGTAATGCTACTAATACAACAACATTCTGCTATCCGTACGTAGAACCTGGGGCAACCATTGGTGGCAGTGCTACACTGGCTCCTCAGCGCAAAGCTTTGCGTTTCGCTACCACGATGAACATGGTTGCCGAGGCTGTGGGCGTAACACTCGAAGAGGGTGACCGACTGGTGGCCTACGCAGGAGGTGAAACTGTAGGTGATGCTGCGATGATGTCAGCGGCAGAATCATTGACTACGCAACCCGTCTTCTTCCTCAGTATTGAGGGAGATGAGGACGTGCCACTGTCATTTGCCATTGAGCGTGGTGGCGAGATTATTGCCACTACGGGCGAGGTGAATACCTACAGGGCTAACGCTGTGATAGGTACGCCTAAAGTGCCTACACAGATTAACTTCGTGCCAATAGACCAGTTGCCACAACAGGGCTGGTACACGCTGGAAGGCATCAAGCTACAGCAAGCACCGAAAAAGAGTGGTGTGTACATCTTTAACGGTAAGAAAAAGGTGGTTAGATAGTTCATAGTTTAGAGTTTAAAGTTTTGAGACAGATGAAAACAAGTAAGATCATGATACTGATGGCAGTCCTCACCATGGCGTGGGGCTGCTCGTCAGACGATAGCGACAGTAACGGTGGTGCCAAATTCATAGCTGGTCAGAAACCCGACTGGCATGTTGATCAAACCAGTAGCGACGAGCAGCCTGACTGGTCAAAGCCCGACTATTCGAAATATGAGTACGATATGTTTATGAAGGTATATCTGCAGGACGAACTGGCTGCCACCTCGTCGGACGACGACTGCATGGCCGTATTCGTGGGTGATGAATGCAGGGGAATGAGCAATAAACGCAATGGCTCAGAGAATAAAGGCTACTATTTCCTGCTGAGGGTCTATGGCAACCGTGCCGACCAACAGGCACCGCTCACGCTGAGCTATTATAGTGCACAGCAGAAACAACTGTTTACCCTACAGAGCGTCGATGCCTTCGTGCCGGATTGCACCTTAGGCTTCGACAGCGACTTTATACCGCCCCTGCTTAGCGGCAGTTCGAAATATCCCGTACAACGACAGCTGACGGTGACGCTACGCCAGAACTCACTGTCGACGGTCATGGCCAGCGACCAGGTGGCAGTCTTTGTGGGCGACGATTGTCGCGGTGTAGGACAGGTGGGTACGCCCTTCACAATCTTTGCACGTGCAGAGGGTGAAATCATGCAAGTGCGCTACTACAGCACTGACAAGGGAGGCATCTATACCGCTGACAGCACGATTACCGTGGGACAGCAGCATATCAATTTTCTCATGACAATTTAATAAATGATAAGACTGACTGCGACCAATACTACCATCAATACTTCTGCCGTTCTGTTAATCAGGACGGCAGTTTTCATGTCGGCTGTAGTGAGTGGGCGGTCGTTGGTGCCGATGAAGGGTTTATCGAAGAGTTGGCCAAAGTAATAGTGGGGACCACCAAAGCGACAGTTGAGAATGCCTGCCAATGCTGCCTCTGGATAACCGCTGTTGGGCGAGGCGTGGTTACGTCCGTTGCGCCACACAAAAACTGTGAGATGCGGTTTCCCCGCAGCTACCATCATCAGCAAGGCAGTAAGACGGGCAGGGATATAGTTGGCGATGTCGTCGATATGGGCTGCCCAACAGCCGAA
>CAMJIA010000035.1 GCA_946405695.1 uncultured Prevotellaceae bacterium
CGTATATGACAGCAGTGCAGGCATGGGATGTAGGTTATCCATCGAGGAAATGGGTGCCGCTGCCGTGGGTAAACAACACATCGGGCAATATGCAGAATGCGGTGGAGAAGGACGAGAATGGACAGTTCCACTGGGCCAGCGGAGTAAAGTCACTTACTTTCCAGCCGTATTTACTACATATCCTAAACAAGATCTGTCAGGTGATGGGCTATCAGGGGTACTTCGAAGCCATTGAGAATAGCCATTGGAAGTACCTGGTTATCTGTAATACGCTGCCTGCTGCTTGGTCTGCATGGAATTTTGCAGTTGCATTGCCGCATTGGTCGTTGACAGAGTTCTTTGAGGAGCTGGAGAAGTTGCTGAGGGGAGAGTTTAGCATCAATCACAAGGCGAAGACCATCAGCTTTGAATTCTCGCACAAATTGGCGAATAAGACTGCTGATGTGCATATTGAGAAAGTCATCAACAAGTATCAGGTGGAGGTGTCGCGTGAGAATAAGTCAGATTATGTTGGTGCCACAAATCTGGCTTATGTTGAGAACGACGACAGGATGTGGGCGTACAAGAACTGTCAGTGGTACATTGACGAACATAAAGATGAAGCGCATGAGTATGCTACGCTGCAAGGCTTATTGGCATATGCTGCTACGCAGAAAAGATGTGGCATTGAGACGCATGAGTCTGGTAGGGGAAGGCTGAGAGGTACAATGACGAGCTATACGCGCGGCTATCCTCGTGGTTCAGAGGCGCATGGTTTGTTCTATGCCAGGGATGTAGATACGTACTTTATATTCTGGTGCTATAAGACGGAATTTGCGGAGTCATTTCATACATATCACGACGACACGGACTGGAACTATTATTGGTACACGAACCGCCTGATGCCTGTGAATCAGTTTGGCAAGCGTATAGTGGATAAGGATGCCGAGGACGTGGAGATGAACATTGTACCGGCATGGCTGGACTATACGGACGAGGGGATGGGTACGTGCATCTTTCTGGAATGCGGCGAGATGGGTAGTGCCGTATCATGGACGACTGAGACGGACGAGGACGGTAATGTCACTAGTAGTGGGACTACGAGTGGTGGACGGACGTTTGGAACAGGTGGCGGACTTAGACATTCGACGGGCTTCGGTAGCTATGAAGTTGATGAGACGGACTATAACAGTGGTGCCTGCGCCCAGACCACCACAGGAAAGGCTATTGCCAAAGGGGAGCAGGAGAAGTCGGATGCATACTTCGATAAGCTGTATGTTGGGTTCTGGATGGACCGAAACACTCGTGTAAACGGTGGTTATCCGCATCCGATGGTGGATAAAATAGAGATTAACGATGACTTCTCATTTAATTATTGCTCGTATTCACTGCGTATCAATCAGGTACAGGAGAAGGATAAGGACGGTGTGCCTTTCAAGTACACCTACGACATCGATAACAAGAAGAAATACACCTTTTCGTTCCTTTCAGACAGTATTCCGGACCCAAGAGCATTGTTTTATATTGAGGGCAGCAAGTACGTCTGTGAGAAAATAACAGCGACTTTCCATGAGGGAACAGGAAAGTCGCAGTTACTGAAGGGCGTGTTCTACAAGGTTATTTGAGCTTTTTGAGCTTCTTGGTCACGCTGTCCTCAAGTACTTTGTTGGAGAGCTTGGCGTAAATCTGAGTGGTCTTAATGTCCTTATGACCGAGCATTTTCTTTACTTCCTCCAATGAAAAGCCGTAGGAGAGCATCAATGTAGCAAAGGAATGGCGTCCGATGTGACAAGTCACGGGCTTGTGAATCTGACAGAGAGATTCGATGACATGGCAGTACTCGTTCAGTTTCTGGTTCGTGATTTTGGGTAGCTTGTAATCGTACTTCTTCAGCACATCCATAGCTGGAGGCAGAATGGGGGTGAAGAACTTAGAGCCGGTCTTCAGACGCTCGCCATCGATGTAGGTGTCGTCCTTGCGCTTCTCGGTCATGGTATCGAAGTCGAAAAGCTCCATGTCGCAAAAGGCAAGTCCTGTGTAGGCCATAAATATAAAACGGTCACGTGCGCGCTCGAGATGGCCAGAACACTTCAGATTACGGATTTTGAGAAGTTCTTTCTCGTTGAGGGGATTGCGTTCTTTGTTGCTGCCCTTGGGAAATTTCACGTACTGATAGGGGTCAGAGGCAATCATTTCCAGCTGCCAAAGAATCTTGGTGTACTTCTTCACCTTCTTGTGATAGCCGTGAATGGTGTAGTCGGACTTATCCTTCTGGCGACGGAGCCAGGCATCAAAGGCAATAACATTGGCCTTTGTGAGGTCGGCAAGGGTCTTAAGGATGCCTGAGGCTTCGACAGCGTTGAGCACAACATTGGTATCCTTAATAGAGTTCTTGGCCAGATTCTCTTGTTTGAGGTGTTCACGGCAGTATTCTACGAAGCTCTGACGCAAGTCGTTGCCATTGAACATTACCTTACCTTTGTTAATGCTCAGCTCGTCAATCTCGGCATGACGATTGAAATTATCAATGGTCATTTCTTCGTGCAGAAGTTCCATTGACTTGATAATCTCCTCAAAATGGATCATCTTAGAAGTGATAGAGGGGGATTCGGCCAAAGTCATCCACGTCTCTGGGCTTGCTTCACCTACGGTAATCCACTTGCGTTCACCTTCCTGAAGGTAAACACTTAACTCGATTTTTCCTGTTCCTGTCTTGGCTGAAACCTTCTTTCGGTCATAAACCAGTCTAACATGCTTCTTCATTTTTTTAATTTTTTAACGCAGTTGCTGGGCAAATTTCCTTAGAAAGATGGTTTTTCTATGATTTTTCACCTCTTTTCGAGGTATCCTGGTAACACTTTTGTAGCATTTGGTAACAAAAAAGTGTTACTGGTAACAAATCTGGTAACAAAAATCCGTCTAATCATGTCTAAACCAGTCTAACTAATTCGATGTCTGTCTAAGCGAACTGCAAAGTTCTACATTAAAATTTAACATCTTTCAAACTGGCTTATACTCAGAGAGTTACGTTGTAAAGACTTTAAGTTTTGAGCTAAAAATAGCAGACTTTTTAGGTCTGCTACTTGCTTTTTCTTAAGAGCTTTTTTAGTGTCTTTAGTACACCCGCAGGGGCTCGAACCCTGGACACCCTGATTAAGAGTCAGGTGCTCTACCAACTGAGCTACGGGTGCATCATTTTGTTGCTTAAATCAGCGCTCTTGCTGAATTGCGGGTGCAAAGGTACGGAGTTTTTTCGTAACCACCAAATGTTTTGCGGACTTTTTTCGAAAAAAGATGAAAAAAGGCTCGAATTCCGAAGAATCGAGCCTTTTTGTTTGTTTTTAGATGAACAGAACGGTGAGACCTGCCATCACAATCGATACCATAGACATCAGTTTGATGAGGATGTTGAGGGACGGACCAGAGGTGTCCTTGAAGGGGTCACCAACGGTGTCGCCCACGATGGTAGCCTTGTGAGCGAAGGAGCCCTTGCCACCAAAGTTACCTTCCTCGACCATCTTCTTAGCATTATCCCATGCGCCTCCGGCATTGGCCATGAAGACTGCGAGGGTGAAGCCACAGGTGAGTCCGCCAACGAGCAGACCAAGGACACCAGCAACGCCCAGGACACAACCCACGATGATGGGGATGGCGATGGCCAGGAGTGATGGGAAGATCATCTCGTGCTGAGCAGCACGTGTGGAAATCTCTACGCAGGAGCCGTAGTCGGGAGTGCCTGTACCCTCAAGGATGCCGGCAATCTCGCGGAACTGACGACGAACCTCTTCCACCATCTTCTGGGCAGCACGACCTACAGCCTCCATGGTGAGACCACAGAAGAGGAAGGACGCCATACCTCCGATGAAGGCACCCACAAGCACCTTAGGATTCATGAGGTTGACCTGGAAGTAGTTCATGAAGTCGGGGATGGTGGCAGCAGAGGCACTGATGACCTCGCCCTTGACATTCTCCATCATGACACCAGCACGCTCCATGGCAATCTTGATTTCCTCGATGTAAGAGGCGAGGAGTGCGAGGGCCGTGAGGGCTGCAGAACCAATGGCAAAGCCCTTACCGGTAGCGGCAGTGGTGTTGCCCAAGGCATCGAGGGCATCGGTGCGATGACGAACCTCTTCACCCAGTTCAGACATCTCGGCATTACCACCAGCATTGTCGGCAATAGGTCCATAGGCATCAGTAGCCAGCGTGATGCCCAGCGTAGAGAGCATACCCACGGCAGCGATACCAATGCCATAGAGTCCGTTGGCCAGACTCTCGCTGGACATAGAGAGATCGAAACCGTTGGCAAAGCCGAAGCTGAGAATAATAGCTACGCCGATAGTGATAACGGGAATGCAGGTAGAAATCATACCCGTTCCTATACCTTTAATAATAACGGTAGCAGAACCCGTGAGACCAGCCTCAGAGATTTTCTGGGTGGGCTTGTAGGAGTGAGAGGTGTAGTACTCGGTAGCCTGTCCGATGATGACACCAGCGACAAGACCTGTGATGACAGAGCAAGAGAGCATCATCCAGTTCTCGATGCCCAGCAGGTAGAGGATGCAGAAGGTGGCGACGGCAATGAGTACGGCACTGACGTTGGTACCCAGAGACAGTGACTTCAGCAGGTCGCGCATGGTGGCGCCCTCCTTGGTGCGAACCAGGAAGATGCCGAAGAGCGACAGGAAGACACCTACAGCAGCGATAAGCATGGGGGCGATGACTGCCTTGAGCTGGATGTCGAGGCCAGCAGCGGCAAAGGCAGCAGCACCCAGGGCGGCAGTAGAGAGCACAGAGCCGCAGTACGACTCGTAGAGGTCGGCGCCCATACCAGCGACGTCACCAACATTGTCACCAACATTATCGGCAATAGTAGCAGGATTGCGTGGATCGTCCTCTGGAATGTCGGCCTCGACCTTACCCACGATGTCTGCACCCACGTCGGCAGCCTTGGTGTAGATACCACCACCAACACGAGCGAATAGCGCCTGCGTAGAAGCACCCATACCAAAGGTTAGCATGGTGGTGGTGATGGAGATGAGTCCGTCCTGATCAAAGTAGTTCAGCACGACAAACCAGATGGCAATGTCAAGCAAGCCGAGACCCACCACAGTGAGACCCATGACAGCACCAGAGCGGAAGGCCACCTTCAGACCAGCGTTCAGACTCTTACGGGCTGCGTTGGCCGTACGCGCAGAGGCGTAGGTAGCCGTCTTCATGCCGAAGAAGCCTGCCAAGCCAGAGAAGAAACCACCTGTCAGGAAGGCGAACGGCACCCAGGGGTTCTGCACGTTCAGGCCGTAAGCCATGAAGGCAAACAGGGCGCAGAGGACTACAAACACGATGCCGACCACCTTGTACTGCTGTTTGAGGTAGGCCATAGCACCCTTTCTCACGTAGAGGGCAATCTCACGCATGCGTGGTGTACCCTCATCTTCTGCCATCATCTGACGGAAGAAGAAAAAGGCCATGCCCAAAGCAACGATAGATGCAATGGGCACGAGCCAGAATACGGTTGGAATGATCATAAATATTTAGGTTTTAAAGGTTATTATAGGTTAAGGGGGAGATGGGGGAGAGGTTACTCGTCGGCAATAAAGTCAGAGAGAGATTCAGCATCCTCGTCATCCTCGCCATCGCTCAGATCGAAGGTGGTGCGATAGTTGTTCTCGTTGATTTCATCGTCATCGGGATCCTCGATATCCACATCGTCCTCATCAGGCTTGTTGTAGTCGTCGATGATGTCAACATCTGCATCGTCATCCTCATCGCCATCACCCAAAGAACTGGAGTCTTCGAACTTCATGCGAGGCTTGATGGTCTCAGGCTTCAACTTAGCAAAGATAGCCTCGACCCATGTACCCTTGGCAACCTCCAGCACTTCATAGCCATCGGCCACTTTCTTCTCGTACATGCCGCCCTTCTTGTGCAATCGATCCTTGGGTAGGGTAGTGGTAGAAATATCGAAACCACTCTCGATAATGTCCTGAATAGACTGTGACAGCGAGTCCCAGCCACCTCCGAAGTTACGGTCAATAACCTCCAGCAGTTTGGCAGCAGAGATATGACGGATATTCTCATAGGTCAGGTCTGTGACACGCGTGATAGGACGCTTCTTAATGGCCCACGTCACCTTGACATTCTCATCAACCTTAAAAGTGCCCACCTTATATCCTTGCTTGGTATATTTCTCATGAAGCAACTTGTTGTCATCCTTCACTTCCTCAATCATAAAGGCACTGCGCACGATATCGGCAATGTGGCGCAGATTCTCCTTCAGTTCGCCTTCCTTGTCAGAAGCATCGAGCATACGGAAGATATCATTCTCCTGGACATCCCAAACTGTGCTTTTTGTCAGTGTTTTCAAGCTTAGCGCTTTGTTTGTTGTTGTTTCTTTCATACGTATTTTTGAGATTAATTACATATTTTGCTGCAAATGTACGAAAAAAAGTGATAAATAAAAAAGGAATTATCAATTATTTATTACCTTTGCATCAAAATTATGTCAGAACCGTTAGCTGAGAGACTCAGACCTCGCACGTTGGACGACTATATCGGACAGCAACATTTGGTAGGCGAGGGGGCAGTCCTGCGCAAGATGATTGATGCAGGACGCATCTCGTCGTTTATCCTGTGGGGACCGCCAGGGGTAGGGAAGACCACGCTGGCGCAGATTATTGCCAACAAGCTGGAAACACCTTTCTACACGCTGTCGGCTGTGACCAGTGGTGTGAAGGATGTGAGGGATGTCATTGAGAAAGCCCAGAAGGGCAGATTCTTCAACGAGGCATCGCCGATATTGTTTATTGACGAGATTCACCGTTTCTCGAAGTCGCAGCAAGACTCGCTATTGGGTGCTGTCGAGAAAGGTATCGTGACGCTGATTGGTGCAACGACAGAGAATCCATCGTTTGAGGTTATCCGTCCGTTGTTGTCGCGTTGTCAGTTGTATGTGTTGAAATCGCTGGAAAAAGACGATCTGCTGGAACTGCTCCACAGAGCCATCACGAAAGACGTATTTCTGAAAGAGAAAAATATCGAACTTAACGAAACGTCAGCATTATTAAGATACAGTGGTGGTGATGCGCGTAAACTACTGAATATCTTAGAATTAGTTGTTGAGAGTTCTAGTAGTACTATGGGTTCTGGTGATACTAGTGAGACAAGCATCATTATCACCGATGAAATGGTAGAAAAATGCTTGCAACAGAACCCATTGGCGTACGATAAAGATGGTGAGATGCACTACGATATCATCTCCGCCTTTATCAAGTCCATACGTGGCTCAGATCCTGATGCAGCACTGTACTGGATGGCTCGCATGATAGAGGGTGGGGAAGACCCACAGTTTATTGCCAGACGCATGGTGATATCGGCCTCTGAGGACATAGGCCTGGCTAATCCCAACGCTTTATTGCTGGCCAATGCTGCCTTTGACACCGTCATGAAGATTGGATGGCCAGAGGCACGGATAGCTTTAGCAGAATGTTGTGTATATCTGGCAACGTCGCCCAAGAGCAATTCAGCATATTTGGGCATTGACAAGGCCTTAGAACTGGTAAGACAGACTGGCAATCAGCCTGTTCCGTTGCCTTTAAGGAATGCGCCTACCAAGTTAATGAAAGAGCTTGGTTATCATGATGGATATAAATATCCACACGATTATCCTGGACATTTTACGCCACAGCAGTATATGCCTGATGCACTGCAGAATGAGCGTCTGTGGTTTGCTCAGCATTCGCCATCAGAAGAGAAATTGTACGAAAGAATGGTGAATTATTGGGGCGAAAAATACAAAAAATAACACCACTCACGTGTTATGATAAATAGAATATGGAATACGAGGATATTTTACAGCAGGTAATAGAGTTTCTTGGAACTTTTGCCTTTGCCATATCTGGAATACGTCATGCTGCTGCCAAGCATTTTGACTGGTTTGGCGGATATGTCTGTGGCATTGCTGTGGCTATTGGTGGCGGTACCATTCGTGACGTCATGCTGGGAACCACGCCATTCTGGATGACCAATCCGTTCTATATGATTTGTACGGCTTTGGCGTTGATATTTGTCGTTATTTTCGCAAAACACATGGAAGGCCTCAGAAATACGTGGTTTGTGTTTGACACGCTGGGCCTGGCACTTTTTACCATTGCAGGAATTCAAAAATCGCTTGTTTTCGGACAACCGTATTGGGTGGCGATAATTATGGGCTGTATAACAGGTTCTGCAGGTGGTGTGATTCGTGATGTTTTACTGAATAATGAGCCCGTTATTTTCCAGCGAGAAATTTATGCAATGGCAGCAGTTCTTGGAGGAATAACATATTGGTTGCTAGATTATTGTGGCGTAACAATTGAAGTAACTGTTATTGCATCTTTTATTGTTACTTGCCTGATGCGTTTCCTTGCTGTTCGTTATCATTTATCGTTACCCATACTCAAAGAGGAGAGCTGAGAATGTTAAATGCTAGGAGTAGAGGGAAAAGAGTTTTTAAATAACCTATTTATCATAATGTGTATTCTTTTTCAAATATCAGATTGTCACAGAATAGTAATAAATGGTAATAATCAGACAGAATATTTGGTAGAATCAGAATTATTTTGTATTTTTGCAGCCTATTATAAATAAGGTGTCAGATAACACAAAGAATTAACGAATAACAATACAGAAAATATAAGAGAATGAAACCAACGGCGATATTGCTTCTGCACTGTCCAGACCAGCAAGGTATTATTTCAGAGGTAACAAGATTTATCACTGACAACAAAGGAAACATCGTTTATCTGGATCAATATGTTGACAATGTTGATGGTATGTTTTTCATGCGTATTGAATGGGAACTTGACGGTTTCCTGATTCCGCGTGACAAATTGTACGATTACATTAACACACTGTACGCTCAGCGTTATCAGATGAAATTTACGCTGTATTACAGCGACAAGCGTCCACGCATGGCTATCTTCGTGTCAAAGATGAGCCACTGTCTGTACGATTTGCTGGCTCGTTGGAAAGCCGGTGAATTCAACTGCGATATTCCATGTATTGTCTCAAACCACGAGGATTTGCGCTATGTGGCAGACCAGTTTGGTATTCCTTATTATGTATGGAGCATCAAAAAAGACCATTCCAACAAGGAAGAAGTCGAGAAAGCCGAGATGGAACTGTTGAAAAAAGAAGATATTTCGTTCATCGTCCTGGCCCGTTATATGCAGATTATCAGCGACGAGATGATTGCTGAATATCCGCATCACATTATTAATATCCACCACTCATTCCTGCCTGCTTTTGTGGGTGCTAAGCCCTATCACCAAGCTTACGAGCGTGGTGTGAAGATTATCGGAGCTACCAGCCACTATGTTACTGCTGAGTTGGACGCTGGTCCAATCATTGAACAAGACGTGACACGCATCACCCACAAGGACACTCCCGAGAGTCTGGTGCTGAAAGGCAAAGACTTGGAGAAGATTGTGTTGTCGCACGCTGTCTCGAAGCATATCCAGCGTAAGATTCTGACTTACAAGAATAAAACAATCATTTTCTCGTAAAAACTACGGATTGAACGGAAAAATATGAACGTAGCCATCGTAAAATATAATGCCGGAAACATCTACAGCGTGGTGAATGCCCTTCGCAGAATGGGTATTGAACCCCTACTGACGGATGATGCAGAACTATTGCAGAAGGCTGACCGCGTGCTGTTTCCTGGTCAAGGACATGCTGCCGAGGCGATGGAATATCTGAAGGCGCGCAGGCTTGACGAGGTCATTCGCGACCTGAAACAGCCCGTCTTCGGTATTTGCGTGGGGCAGCAGCTTCTCTGCAAGCATTCTGAGGAAGGCGACGCAGACTGTATTGGTATCTTCGATGCAGAAGTAAAGCGTTTCCAACCTGAGAAACACGAAGACAAGGTGCCCTGTATGGGTTGGCAGAATCTCAGCAACCTCAAGTCACCATTGATGGAAGGACTTGGTGAGAATCCCTATGTCTATTTTGTGCATAGCTACTATGTTCCTGTTTGCGAAGAGACCATTGCTACGGCAGACTACATTCTCCCCTACTCTGCGTCTATGCACAAGGACAACTTCTATACCTGCCAATTCCATCCAGAGAAGAGTGGAAAAGTTGGTGAGCAAATCTTAAAGAATTTCATGGAACTATGATAGAACTGATTCCCGCAATAGATATCATCAACGGACAATGCGTGCGCCTTACCAAGGGCGACTATGAGCAGAAGACGGTCTATGGCAGCCCGTTGGATATGGCTCTGGAGTTTGAGCGTATTGGTTATCAGCGCCTGCATGTTGTTGACTTGGATGGTGCCAAATCAAAGCATATCGTGAATAGTCCTGTGCTCAGTAAGATTACGACAGAGACGAAGCTGACGGTTGACTTTGGTGGTGGCATTAAGACCGATGAAGACATCGAAATCGCATTTAACCATGGGGCCTCGATGGTAACCATTGGCAGTATTGCCGTCACAGAGCCTGACCGCTTTATGGGATGGTTAGAAAAATATGGCGCTGAGCGCATCATTTTGGGTGCTGACGTCAGAAATGGCAAGATTAGCATCAATGGTTGGAAAGAAGACTCTACAGAAGACCTCCTACCCTTCCTCCAAAAATATATCGACGCTGGTGTCAGCAAGGTGCTCTGCACCGAGATATCGAAAGACGGTACGCTGGCAGGTCCTGCCATCGACCTTTATAAGAAGGTCATGGAGGCCTATCCTCAGTTGCATCTGATAGCCAGTGGTGGTGTGTCGTCTATCGATGACATCAAAGCCTTGGACGCTGCAGACATTCCTGCTGTTGTCTTCGGCAAGGCCATTTATGAAGGTAAAATTAATCTGCAAGAACTATGGGACTGGCAAAACGCATAATACCCTGTCTGGACGTCAAAGACGGCGAAACCGTAAAAGGCATCAACTTCGTGAATCTGCGAAGTGCCGGTGACCCTGTAGAACTCGGCAAAGCCTATTCTGAGCAGGGTGCCGACGAGCTCTGCTTTCTGGACATCACAGCCTCGTTTGAAGGTCGCAAGACATTTACCGAGATGGTGACCAAGGTAGCCCAGACACTGAATATCCCCTTTACCGTTGGTGGTGGCATCAACGAGTTGAAGGATGTAGAACGCCTGCTCTATGCTGGAGCCGATAAGGTGAGTATTAATTCTGCTGCCATCCGTCGCCCTGAACTCATCGACGAGATTACCAACCGTTTTGGTAGTCAGGTGTGTGTGGTCGCCATTGATGCCCGTTTGGATGAAGACGGCTGGCACTGCTATCTGAAGGGCGGACGTGAGCGCACAGAGCGAGGGCTCTTCGAGTGGGCTCGTGAAGCTCAGGAACGTGGTGCTGGCGAGATACTCTTTACCTCGATGAACCACGACGGAACGAAGAACGGCTATGCCAACGAGGCCCTGCGCGAATTGGCTGAAAACCTTTCAATACCCATCATCGCCAGTGGTGGTGCTGGTAAGAAGGAACATTTCCGCGATGTGTTCACAGAAGGACATGCTGACGCAGCATTAGCCGCCTCTGTGTTTCACTTTGGCGAGATACCCGTTCCAGAACTGAAGCAATATCTCAGAGGCGAAGGGATTAATGTGAGAATTTAAAAATTGAAAAATTGAAGAATTGAAAAATGAAAATAGATTTTGAGAAGATGGGTGGCTTGGTGCCTGCCATCATACAAGATGCGACGACGAAGAACGTGCTGATGCTGGGGTTCATGAATGAGGAAGCCTACGAGAAGACCCTTGCTACTAAGCACGTCACCTTCTGGAGTCGTACCCGTAATACGCTGTGGACAAAGGGAGAGACCAGTGGTCACTTCCTGAACCTTGTGGATATGAAGATTGACTGCGACAACGACACCCTGCTGGTTCGTGTAAATCCTGTCGGTCCTACCTGTCATACAGGTACTGACACCTGCTGGGGCGAGGAGAACGAGGGCAATCCCCTACTCTTCCTGTCAGAGTTGCAGTCGTTCATCGACAAGCGCAAGCAGGAGATGCCTGAGGGGTCCTATACTACCAGCCTGTTTACGAAAGGTGTCAACAAGATAGCCCAGAAGGTTGGTGAGGAAGCGCTGGAGACAGTCATTGAGGCCACCAACGGCACTGACGACCACTTGGTCTATGAGGCTAGCGACCTGCTGTATCATCTCATTGTCTTGCTGACGGAGAAAGGCCTGCGCATCGAGGATGTTGCTGAAGAGTTGCACAAACGCCACGATCCCAACTGGGACAAGCAGCGTCGTGAGGCTAAGGCTGCAGGAAAGATGAAATAACGGAATATCGGAATAACGGAATAATGAATTTATTATGCTGATAGATTACAAGAAGGTAGACATATACCATAAGGATGGTGCCCCTGTGTTGCACGATGTCGACTTCCACGTTGACGAGGGTGAGTTCATCTATGTCATTGGTCGTGTGGGTTCTGGCAAGAGCTCGCTGTTGAAGACCATCTATTTTGAGATGGACGTAGAGAATGCCGAGAATGCATTCGTGCTGAACCACGACCTGCGCGAGTTGAAGCAGAAGTACATCCCAGCGCTGCGTCGTCAGATGGGTATCATCTTTCAGGACTTCCAGCTGCTGGGCGACCGCACCGTTTACGAGAATCTGAAATTCGTGCTGAAAGCAACGGGATGGAAGAAGAACGACGAGATTGACGAGCGCATTCACGATGTCTTGGAAGATGTCGATATGGTTGATTTCATCGACCGTTATCCCCATGAGCTCTCTGGTGGTGAACAGCAGCGTATCGCCATTGCCCGTGCTATCTTGAATCGTCCCAAACTGATTGTCGCTGACGAGCCTACTGGTAATCTCGACCTGGAGACAGCAGCAAACATCATTCAGCTGTTGCGTCAGGTGACACAGACAGGTACAGCTGTCATCATGACTACCCATAACATCTCGTTGCTCAGCGAGTATCCAGGCATTGTCTATCGTTGCATCGATGGTCGTTTGGAGGATATCACAGAAACCTACAACACGATGGTCCTCAATGAGGATGAAGAGAGTGACGAGAAAGCTGTCGTGGACTACAGTGCCCGTGAGGACCTATCTTTATAAATTAAAGATGAAAGAAGAAAAATTAAAGATTTAAAATTATATACAATGAAAGTAATGAAGTTTGGCGGTACTTCGGTGGGTACACCGGACCGCATGAAGGAAGTAACCGAGTTAGTAACCAAGTCTGGCGAGCCTGTTTTCGTCGTGCTCTCTGCTATGGCAGGCACCACCAATTCGTTGGTGGAGATTGCCGACTACCTGTACAAGAAGAACCCTGAGGGTGCCAACGAGGTCATCAATCAGTTGGAGCGTAAGTACATGAAGCATGTCGACGAGCTCTACACAAAGGATGCCACCAAGGAGCAGACCCGCGAGTTCTTGGTATCTGAAATGAATTATCTGCGCTCATTCACCAAGGAACTGTTCACCTCTTTCGAAGAGAAGAGCATCGTTGCTCAGGGTGAGATGATGTCTACCAACATGGTCGTTAACTACATGCAGGAGCAGGGCATCAAGGCCGTCCTGCTGAATGCTCTTGACTTTATGCGTACCGACAAGAACTCAGAGCCCGATCCCGTATATATCAAGGAGAAGCTCGCTGCCATCATGGAGAAGAACGAAGGCAACCAGGTCTATATCACCCAGGGCTTCATCTGTCGCAACGCCTATGGCGAGATTGACAATCTGCAGCGTGGTGGTTCTGACTATACCGCTTCCTTGATTGGTGCAGCAATCAATGCTGACGAGATCCAGATATGGACGGATATCGATGGCATGCACAATAACGATCCACGTGTCGTTGACCATACTCAGCCCGTTCACCAGCTGCACTTTGAGGAGGCTGCTGAGTTGGCTTATTTTGGTGCCAAGATTCTGCACCCCACCTGCGTTCAGCCCGCTAAGTATGCTGGCATCCCCGTTCGTCTGCTGAACACCATGCAGCCCGATGCAGAGGGAACAACCATCTCTAACAAGACCGAGTATGGTAAGATCAAGGCTGTTGCTGCCAAGGACAACATCATCGCTATCAAGATCAAGTCCAGCCGCATGTTGCTGGCTACCGGTTTCCTGCGCAAGGTCTTCGAGATTTTCGAGTCTTATCAGACACCTATTGATATGGTGTGCACCTCTGAGGTGGGTGTCTCCATGTCTATCGACAACTCCGCCCACCTGGGTGAAATCGTTGACGAGTTGAAGAAGTATGGTACCGTCACTGTTGATACGGGCATGTGCGTAGTCTGCGTTGTGGGCGACCTCGACTGGTCGAACATCGGCTTCGAGACACAGGTAATGGAGGCCATGAAGAACATCCCTGTTCGCATGATTTCTTATGGCGGTTCCGACTACAACATCTCGTTCCTCATCAAGGAGGAGGACAAGAAACGTGCCCTGCAGGCTTTGAGCAAGGAGCTGTTCAACAGTTAATAGATGATAGATATTAGATAATAGATAATTGTCTCCAACACAAGAAAGACTATGAAAGGAATATTTCCTTTGGACAAAATGGAGCGTCTGCGCACACCGTTCTACTACTATGATGCAGAACTGTTGCGCCAGACGCTGCAAACCATTCGCGAAGAAGTTAGCAAGCATGAAGGCTTCTGTGTGCACTATGCCGTCAAGGCCAATGCCAATCCCAAGGTGCTCCGTATTATCCGTGAGGCAGGCTTGGGTGTCGATTGTGTTAGTGGTGGCGAGATAGAAGCCAGCGTGAAAGCAGGTTTCCCCAGCTCGAAAATCGTTTATGCCGGCGTTGGTAAGAGCGACTGGGAAATCAACATGGGACTGGACAACGACATCTTCTGCTTCAATGTAGAGAGCATCCCTGAGTTGGAGGTTATCAACGAACTGGCTGCCCAGAAGGGCAAGGTGGCTCGTGTGGCCTTCCGTCTGAACCCCAATGTGGGTGCCCATACTCACGCAAACATTACCACGGGACTTGCCGAGAACAAGTTTGGCATCGACATGCGCGACATGCTGAAGGTTATCGAGGAGGCTTCGCAGATGGCGAACGTCAAGGTGGTGGGTCTGCACTTCCATATTGGCAGTCAGATTCTCGATATGGGCGACTTCGAGGCTCTCTGCAATCGTGTCAACGAGCTGCAGAACGAGTTGGAGCGCCATCGCATCCGTCTGGAGCATATCAATGTGGGTGGTGGACTGGGTATCGACTACCAGCACCCCAACCGTGTGCCCATCCCCGATTTCAAGTCTTATTTCGACACCTATGCCAAGAAGTTGAAGTTGCGCGACGGACAGACCCTGCACTTCGAACTGGGTCGTGCCGTAGTGGCTCAGTGTGGCTCGCTCATCACGCGTACCTTATATATAAAGGAAGGCTACGTCAAGAAGTTCTGCATTGTCGATGCTGGTTTCACCGACCTCATCCGTCCTGCCCTCTACCAGGCTTATCACAAGATAGAGAACCTGTCCAGCGAGGAGCCCATGGAGGCTTACGACGTGGTAGGTCCCATCTGCGAATCGACCGATGTCTTTGCCAAGCAGATTGACATCAACAAGGCTCATCGTGGCGACCTCCTCGCCATCCGTTCCGCTGGTGCCTATGGTGAGATTATGGCGTCGCAGTATAACTGTCGCCAGTTGCCAGTGGGTTATATCAGCGAAGAGCTGTAAGATGTAAGAAGGATGATGTAAGATGGTGAAGTTGACGGACTGCATAGAGATTAAGGGCGCCAGGGTTAACAACCTGAAGAACGTCGATGTCAAGATACCACGCAACAAACTCGTGGTCATTGCCGGTGTGTCGGGTAGCGGCAAGTCGTCGCTGGCTTTTGACACGCTCTATGCTGAAGGTCAACGTCGTTATGTGGAGAGTCTTTCGAGCTATGCCCGCCAGTTCCTTGGACGCATGAACAAGCCTGAGTGCGACTTCATCAAGGGTATCCCACCGGCTATTGCCATCGAACAAAAGGTCATCTCGCGCAATCCACGTTCCACCGTTGGCACCACCACCGAGATCTACGAATATCTGCGCCTGCTCTATGCCCGCATTGGTCGGACCTATTCGCCCATCAGTGGTCAGGAGGTCAAGAAGCACTCTACCGAGGACATCATCCAGTGCACCCAGCAGTATGCTCCAGGCACCAAGTTCCTGGTGTTGGCAGCCATCCATCTCAACGAGGGGCGCACGTTGGAGCAGCAGCTCAAAATCTATGTTCAGAA
>CAMJIA010000036.1 GCA_946405695.1 uncultured Prevotellaceae bacterium
TGACAATGCGAAAACTTATATACCTTATTATAATATATAGCGCTTCTATTATTGTGCTATAGAATTATTTCTTATTCGAAAATTTCCTCCAAGGGCTCCCCTTCTTCATCCTCAACGCTAGCGCCCTCAACAGGACACGGATTAAATCCGGCAGGAACATCAAAGACTGCATCTTCACTATAACCTAGTGTCTTATCCTTATACAGTGACTGCATATAATAAGCAAAGACTGGCAATGCCATGGTAGCGCCCTGACCCCATGCCATAGAGTCGAAATGGATATCGCGGTCATCACCACCGACCCATACGCCACTAACCAGTGTCGGTGTCAATCCCATGAACCATGCATCACTATTATTATTGGTTGTACCCGTCTTACCGCCAATCTGCGCTTTCAATCCATAACGGAAACGCAAACGACCAGCCGTACCTCCATCGACAACAGCTCTCAACATATACAACATCTTGTGGGCGCTCTGTTCACTAATCACCTCGTTCATGCGTGGTTGGAACTGAGCCAGCACATTACCCTCATTATCTTCAATCCTCGTAACAAACATGTGAGCAGCACGAATGCCATGGTTCACGAAAGCCGTATAAGCACTAACCATCTCGCCGACAGTTATCTCACATGGTCCCAGACAGAGCGACATTGACGGATGAATCTCTGGATTGCGGATGCCATACTCATGGAGCAATGTCACAAAAGCTTGCGGATTGAGCTTACTCATCAGATATGCCGATATCCAGTTGTTTGACTGCTGCAAGCCCCATTTCAGCGTCACCATGTCACCATAACGCGCCTTGCTACCGTTACGTGGTGTCCAAGGGCGACCTGCCACCATATAGGTTTGCTGCACATTGGGAGCCTCGTCGCATGGCGAGAAACCATTTTCCATAGCTAACGAATAGAGGAAGGGCTTAATGGTAGAACCCACCTGTCGACGACCTTCCATTGCCATATCATAAGCGAAATGCGTGAAATCCATACCTCCGACATACGCCTTGACATGACCATTCTGCGGACACATACTCATAAATCCAGTACGCAAGAACGTCTTATAGTAACGGATAGAATCTAACGGTGTCATCACAGTATCAATCTCACCGCGATAAGAAAACACAGTCATCTCCGTTTTCGTACGGAAGGATTGCATAATCTCATCTTCAGAAGCACCCGAAGCCTTCATCGCACGATAGCGGTCACACTGACGTACCGAGCGCATCAAGATATCCTGCACCTTATCCATAGACAGGCTACCAGAGAAAGGTGCTGTCTTACGGCCAGCCTTCTCCTTGGTAAATGCTGGCTGCAGGAACTTTGCAACGTGCTCATAAACAGCTTTTTCCGCATACTCCTGCATACGAGAATCGATGGTAGTAAACACCTTCAAGCCATCCGTATAGACATTATACGTGTCACCATCTTTCTTCCTATTCTTATTACACCAACCATACAGCGGATCATTCTCCCAATTGAGTGAGTCGATATGGAATTTCACCATATTCCATACAGGATAGTCTTTCTTTTCCGGCTGCTTAGCCATCATATAGCGGCGCAGGAAGTCACGGAAATACTGGGCAATACCTTCTTTATGGTCAGCGACATGGAACTTCAACCCAAGAGGTTCTTCCGACAACTTATCGCGTTCAGTCTCAGAGATATAGCCAGCCTTCTCCATCTGGGAAAGTACCACATTACGGCGTTCCAGACTACGCTCCGGATGACGTACAGGATTAAAGTATGACGGATTCTTACAGAGTCCTACCAACACGGCTGCCTCTGTAATTTTCAAGTCTTTGGGATCTTTACTAAAATAAGTATTCGAGGCGGTCTTAATACCTACCGCATTGTGCAAGAAGTCGAAGTAGTTGAGATACATAGTAATAATCTCATCCTTCGTATAGTTACGTTCCAATTTGACAGCAATCACCCACTCTATCGGTTTCTGCAACAAGCGTTCCATAACACTATGTGCCTTCTCCGAATACAACTGCTTAGCCAATTGCTGTGTAATCGTCGAACCACCACCAGCACTCTTTTGTCCGAAGATGCCACGCTTTACGATGGCACGTCCAAGGGCATAAAAGTCAATACCCGAATGTTCGTAGAAACGTACATCCTCCGTGGCCACTAATGCCTGGATAAGTGATGGCGACAGCTGGTTATAGTCCACCATGATGCGGTTCTCGCGGTTGTAGTTCCAAGTACCCAGGATTTTTCCATCAGCAGAATACACCTGCGTAGCAAAACGACTAATAGGATTCTGCAAATCCTCAATAGGAGGCATATAGCCTACCCAGCCTTTTTCGATGGCATAGAACCCCAGTCCTGCCGCAAGAACAGAAAGACCTAACAGCGCCCATAAAGAGCATATGATAATCTTTTTCATCGTACAATTTCTTCTTAGTTGAGTGCAAAATTACAAATTTCTTCCGAATAATCGCACGTAAATCAGAAATTATGTGTAATTTTGTGCCATCAAAACCCAAACAAGGATGGAAAAGCATGATTTTGTAACGATTGCCGACCTCACTCGTGAGAAGATTCTCTACATGATTGAGATGGCACAAGAGTTTGAGCGGCACCCCAACCGCGAACTACTGAAAGGCAAGGTAGTTGCCACTTTATTTTTCGAACCATCAACCCGAACCCGCCTCAGTTTCGAGACTGCAGCCAACCGCTTAGGAGCCCGTGTCATTGGATTTGCAGACCCAAAGATTACCAGTGGCACCAAGGGGGAGACACTGAAAGACACGATCTCCATGGTTGCCAACTACGCCGACGTCATCGTGATGCGTCACTTTATCGAAGGTGCTGCACAATATGCTTCAGAGGTTACTGAGGTGCCCATTGTCAACGCTGGCGACGGTGCTCACCAGCACCCGTCACAGTGCATGCTCGACCTCTACTCCATTTATAAGACCCAGGGAACCTTAGAGAACCTTAATATATATTTGGTGGGCGACCTGAAGTACGGCCGTACTGTCCATTCACTGATTATGGCCATGCGCCACTTCAATCCCACCTTCCACTTTGTGGCTCCAAAAGAGCTGGCTATGCCCCAGGAATATAAGCTCTACTGCAAGGAGCACGGCATCAAGTATACCGAACATACCGCCTTCAACGAGAAGGTCATTGCCGATGCAGACATTCTTTATATGACGCGTGTTCAGAAGGAACGTTTCAGTGACCTGATGGAGTATGAGCGTGTCAAGAACGTCTATGTGCTCAACAATGACATGCTGCGCCTGGCCAAGCCCAATATGAAGATATTGCATCCGCTACCTCGCGTCAACGAGATAGCCTACGATGTTGATGAGAATCCACATGCTTACTATATCCAGCAGGCCGGCAACGGACTCTTTGCCCGTGAAGCTATCTTCTGTGACGTACTCGGCATCAGTTTAGAAGAAGTTAAGAACGATAAAACCATTATAGGATGAACAAGAAAGAACGATTAGTTGCCGCCATTGAGCAAGGCACCGTTATCGACCACATACCCGCAGAGAAGACCTACCAAGTGGCTAGTCTATTGGGACTCTTCGATTTGGACACACCGGTCACCATTGGTTTCAATTATCCCTCACAGAAGGTGGGCAATAAAGGTATTATCAAGGTCAGCGACAAGTTTTTCACCGATGACGAGATCTCTCGTCTGTCAGTTGTAGCCCCCAAAGTTATCCTCAACATCATCCGAGACTATGAGGTGGTAGAAAAGAAAACCGTAGAAACACCTGCCGAGATTCGTGGCATCGTGAAATGCAACAACCCCAAGTGCATCACCAACAACGAGCCCATGCCGACACTTTTCCACGTAGAGAACGGTATTCTGACCTGCCACTATTGCGAGAAAGAACAGGACATCAACAAGGTGGAAATTGTTTAGTTATACGATTTATGACGATAACATTTGGCAGAACAAGTTTTTTTCGTTACTTTTGCAGCACGTATTGCACATCCCAATCAAAAACAGTATAAAAACAATGGAAAGAGACAATCAGATTTTTGAGTTGATTGAGCAGGAGCACCAGCGCCAGCTGAAAGGCATCGAGCTCATCGCCAGTGAGAACTTCGTTAGCGACCAGGTCATGGAAGCCATGGGCAGCTACCTTACCAACAAATATGCAGAAGGCTATCCCGGCCACCGTTATTATGGAGGTTGTCAGGTTGTCGATAAGGTAGAGCAATTGGCCATCGACCGCGTTTGCAAGTTGTTTGGTGCTGAGTATGCCAACGTACAGCCCCACTCTGGTGCACAGGCCAATGCGGCAGTATTGCTGGCAGTGCTGAAGCCTGGTGATTGCTTTATGGGTCTGAACCTGGATCACGGTGGTCACCTGAGCCACGGTTCACTGGTCAATACCTCAGGAATCCTTTATAAACCCGTAGGTTATAACCTGAACAAGGAGACTGGCCGTGTGGACTACGACGAGATGGAGAAGCTGGCTATCGAGAACAAGCCCAAGCTGATTATCGGTGGTGGTTCTGCTTACAGCCGTGAGTGGGACTACAAGCGTATGCGTGAGATTGCCGATAAGGTAGGTGCTCTGCTGATGATTGACATGGCACACCCCGCAGGTCTGATTGCTGCTGGTCTGCTGGACAACCCCGTCAAGTACGCTCACATCGTGACTTCTACCACCCACAAGACTTTGCGTGGTCCTCGTGGCGGTATCATCCTGTTGGGTAAAGACTTCGACAATCCCTGGGGCTACACTACTCCGAAGGGCGTCGTCAAGAAAATGTCACAGTTGCTGAATAGCGCTGTATTCCCTGGACAGCAAGGCGGGCCTCTGGAGCACGTCATCGCTGCCAAGGCCGTTGCCTTCGGTGAGGCTTTGAAGCCTGAATTCAAAGAGTGGGCTAAGCAGGTGAAGAAGAATGCTGCCGTTTTGGCCGACGAGCTCGTTAAGCGTGGTTTCGGCATAGTCAGCGGTGGTACCGACAACCACTCTATGCTTGTCGACTTGCGCTCTAAGTATCCAGAGCTAACTGGTAAAGTGGCTGAGAATGCTCTCGTTGCTGCCGACATTACCGTCAACAAGAATATGGTACCATTTGACAGTCGCTCAGCTTTCCAGACCTCTGGTATCCGTCTGGGAACTCCCGCTATCACTACCCGTGGTGCAAAGGAAGACCTAATGATTCAGATTGCCGCCTGGATTGAGGAAGTACTCAACGACCCTGAGAACGAACAGGTCATCGCCAAGGTACGTGGCGAGGTCAACGAGACCATGAAGAGCTATCCGCTCTTTGCCTATTAAAGAAAATACATGATTCGCTACTTAAAGACGATATTATTTACCCTGCCTATGATGCTGTTGCTCTTGTGTCCGACGGACATGAGAGCACAGCACTTGCAGGCTACTCTCTCCCACTATTCCACTGCCGACGGACTGCCTAGCAATGCTATCTCTTACCTCACAAGCGATGACTACGGATATGTTTGGATAGCCACGTGGAATGGTGTATCCCGTTTCGACGGTTTTAACTTTTACAACTATAAGACCGGCATTCATAGCGGTATACCGGGATTACACAACCGTCTAGACAACCTTATTGTCGATCAGGCACAGAATGTATGGATGAAGATGTACGACGGTCGCATCTTCGTCATCAACAGACAAACAGACTGCATTATCGACCCACTTGCCAATGTCAGTGGTCACGAGGACTATCGTGTTGACTATTTCTTTAATCCACATATCACCAGTACCGGCGACGTACTGGTATCCTACGGCAACAATGGGTTTTATAAGTTCCATTTAGACCGCACAGGACTTAAGGGAGACCTTGTGAACACCGAAGGTCTTATTGTCAAAAGTGTTGCCGAGGGATATCACAACGACCTGTGGATAGGAACCAATAAAGGAGTTCACCGCATGAACCCTTCAAACATGGCCTTGGAGTCCAAAGGCTTTCTGTCGGACGAAGACGTCACACAGCTAACCTCCAATGGTTACAACATCTATGCCGGTACAACGTCTGGAAAGATTATCCAATTTTCCTATGGTGACGAACCACAACTTGTTTTCGACTGGGGGCATCCCATTACCGGTCTTTTCGTGGATAGTCACGGTTTACTCTGGTTTTCTGACAACGAGGACGGTTGTTTGCGTTTGAACCGAGAAACTGGCAATATTAAACGTTTTACCCAGCGCACCATGGTACCCGAGTTCACCAGCAGAGGAGCGGAATTCAGCGAAGCGCTAGGTGTTGTATGGGCACGCATGAACCACGGCGGCTACGGCTACTACAACCGTGAGAATGACGAAATAGAGTATTTCCACAATGACCCATCGAATCCTTGGAACCTCTCTAACACCGTCAATGCCCGTCTTGAAATGAATGATGGCGTAGTGTGGGAATCAACCATTCGCCGCGGTTTTGAGAAACTAGAGATTCTCAAGAACAATATTCCACGTACCCAACTAGTGCCTGGTGCAGAGAATACCATGGAGAACGAGACACGTGCCCTCTACTATGACATCCAACAGCAACTGCTGCTTATTGGTAACAAGAAGGGTACACTATTCCTTATTGACAAGCATGGCAACCGACAGACGTTGACCCATGACAGCAAGGGAGAACCTTTCGGACGTTTCTATGGTATTAGTGGTGACTCAAAGGGTAACTATTGGCTCTGCGACAAGGATAAGGGAGTCTACAAGATGACGCCCAACGCAAATGATGGCTTTACAATCACCAATTTCCACCACGACGAGGATGACTTATGGTCACTCACCTCGAACAATGCCTATCAGGCTGTGGAAGACCGACATGGCAATATCTGGGTAGCAACCTATGGCGGTGGCGTCAACATCCTCGTCAAGAAAAAAGACGGTGGTTATCACGTCTATAGTCCTCAAAACATGCTCAAAAAGTATCCACAGCACAGTTACCAGAAGGTGCGCACGATTGAGATGGATAAGGATGGCTACATCTGGGCCGGCACTACAGACGGTATACTCATTATGACACTAAAGGGCGACAAGTTTTCTGCCACACCACTGACAGCCCCCAGCGATCCATTAAAAGGACTGTCCAGCAACGACATTATTTGCTTGCGCAGAGATCAAAAAGGCATCATGTGGGTAGGAACCAACAGTGGCGGTCTGAGCCGAACGACGTCGAAAGACGACAACGGCTGTTGGCAGTTCGAAAACTACGGCATAGAATCAGGACTTCCTTCTGAGGAGATTCGCAGCATTACCTTCGACAACAAGGGCAACGTATGGTTTGCTACTGACAATATTCTCTGCTCATTTGACACCCAGAAGAAGATTCTCACCACTTTCTCAAGTCTTGACGGTGTCGATGACACCATGTGTTCGGAGAATGCCGCCATCTCATTGCCCGGTGGTAAGATTATCTTTGGAACCCTTGATGGCTACTATACTGTTGACCGCAACAACCTCATCAACAAGACAGGATCACTATTGAAGCTACGCATCACCGATTTCTTCCTTGATGACGAGCAACAGTCACCAAGGCTGAATAACACCTTTGACTACTATGTGCCAGAGAGCCGTAGCGTCAAGCTGCCCAAACACGGCGGTGTCTTCTCTTTCCGCTTTGCAGCGCTTAACTACCAGTTGCAACACCGCACGCACTACCAGTACCGACTGCTGGGATACGAATCAGAATGGAACAATGCTGACAAAGAGCGTATTGCATCCTATAGCGATCTGCCGGCTGGAACATACTTATTCCAAGTAAAAGCCTTTCTCTTGGAGTCACCAGAAAATTACGACATGCGCACCATGGAGGTTGTTATCCCACCCTACTTCCTGCTGTCAACCTCAGCTGTCTGGCTCTATCTCTTCATACTGATGGTTATCGGTATTGCCGGTCTTTGGTGGTATCAGGAACAATTGCGCAAAAAATTCGCATAAACGTTTGGAAGTTTAGCTTTTTTTTCCTAACTTTGCAAACAGAACAGGGAGCTGTGCCGGTTCGATAGGGATACTCATCAAATTACATTGAAAACCGAGCTGACTCCTCTTGCCAATGGCGGGCCACAACCTACGCAAGTGGGAAGCCGAAAGGCCGGTGGATTACAACGACGGAGGGCACTCAAATCTTTTAACAAAGGAGTTTTCATCACATCACCGGGCGGCACCCTTTTCTTTTTATTTGAAAAAGTAAATCGTCAAATTGTAAATTAGCAATATGTTTTCCGGAATCATAGAGGAGTTTGCTACCGTTGTAGCCATTAAGAAAGACCGTGACAATATCGACTTTACGCTGACCTGCTCGTTTGTTGACGAGTTGAGCATCGATCAAAGTGTAGCCCACAACGGCGTATGTCTTACCGTTGTAACCATCCATCAGCCATCAGACATCTGCCGTCAACCTTCTTATACTGTAACAGCCATGAAAGAAACGCTCGACCGCACCAACCTCGGACTACTGAAAGTCGGCGACAAGGTCAATATTGAGCGTAGCATGCTGATGAATGGCCGACTAGATGGTCACATCGTACAAGGACACGTTGACGAAACCGCCCGTTGCATTGCCATGGAAGATGCCAATGGTAGCACTTACTTCACCTTTGAATACAAGGAAGACCGCGAGATGGCACGCAAAGGCTACTTCACCGTCGACAAAGGCTCTGTAACAGTTAACGGTGTCTCGTTAACCGTCTGCAATCCTACACAGAACACTTTCCAGGTAGCCATCATTCCCTACACCATGGAACACACCAATTTTCAGGATATTCGTATAGGAACTGTTGTCAATCTGGAGTTCGACATCCTTGGCAAATACATTGCCCGACTGCAACAGCTATAAGCGGTGCAGATATGCAGCGCACATCTTAGCGCAGCGTTCACCATCAACACCTGCAGAGACGATACCACCTGCATAGCCGGCACCTTCCCCACAAGGAAAAAGTCCTTCAAGACGAACATGCATTAACGTTTCGCTGTCACGGACGATGCGGACAGGACTGCTGGTACGTGTCTCAACACCAATCATCACAGCCTCATTCGTCAGGAATCCATGACATTGGCGTCCAAATGCCTTGAAACCCTCCTGCAGGCGATGACTGATAGACTGAGGCATCCAGAAATACAAAGGCGATGAGATTAGTCCAGGTGCATAAGAACTCTTGGGCAAGTCATAGCTCAAACGCTTATTGACAAAGTCTGCCATACGCTGTGCAGGAGCCGTCTGTTTCATATTACCCTGTTGCCAGCAGGAGCGTTCTAATTCTTCCTGAAAATGCATCACCCTTAATGCATCATCACCATCGACATCTTCGGCACGCAGTTCAACCACCATTCCAGAGTTCGACCACTGTCCACCACGATTCGACGGGCTCATGCCATTAACGACTATCTGTTCCTTGTCAGTAGCTGCAGGAATAACAAAGCCACCAGGACACATACAGAACGAGTAGACACCACGCCCGTCTACCTGCGTCACAAATGAATACTCAGCAGCAGGAAGATACTTTCCCCTACCCTGTTTATTATGATACTGTATCTGGTCGATAAGCATAGACGGATGTTCCAAACGTACACCCACGGCGATGCCTTTGGCCTCCAGTTCGATGTTGCTCTCGGCAAGGTAACGATAGACGTCGCGAGCAGAATGACCTGTAGCAAGAATGACAGGACCGCGGTACTCTTTTTCAGCTGCGAAACAGCCGACCACTCGATTGCCCTCCAACAGCAGCTGAGTCATCTTGGTCTGGAAATGCACCTCTCCACCACAACGAAGAATGGTGTTACGCATATTCTCTATAACGCGCGGAAGCTTATCAGTACCAATATGCGGATGAGCATCAGCCAGGATATTCGTCGAGGCGCCGTGCTGACAGAACACGTTGAGTATCTTTTCTATAGAACCGCGTTTTTTAGAGCGGGTGTACAGCTTACCATCCGAATAGGCACCGGCACCACCCTCACCAAAACAGTAGTTGCTCTCAGCATCAACCTTTTGCGTCTTGGCAATCTGTGCCAAGTCCTTCTTACGTTCACGCACGTCCTTGCCACGCTCCAGCACGATGGGGCGCAGGCCGAGTTCTATCAAGTGCAAGGCTGCAAACAATCCACCAGGGCCTGCACCAACAACGATAACAGACGGACAGCCACTGACATTAGGATAGTCCGTATGCTGGTACTCGTCATCTGTGGGCTGTTCGTTCATGAATACCCGTACCTTCAGATTGACGAAGATAGTGCGCTGACGGGCATCAATGCTACGACGAAGGATGCGCACAGCTGTAATCGTACGCACGTCAAAGCCATACTCATCGGCCAGCCATGAACGCAGCGCCTGCTCGTTGGCAGCCACCTGCGGATGTACACGTATTTGATACTCCTGTATCATTCTTCTTTAAAGAGGTCTTTAATCTCGTCAATCTCGTCGTCATCAAACCACTTAGACAGGCGCTCTTTGGCTTTCTGCTGAATCTCTGGGTCGATATCTGTCCATACCTTCTTAAGTACAAACAGTAGCACAGCAAGGTCGTCCGTCAGTCCTGCAATGGGAATGGCATCTGGAATAACATCCAACGGACTAATCATATACCCCAACGCACCGATAATCATGGCTTTGTTGGCAGTACTGATCTTGTCACTTCCCAGCGTATAGTACAATATCAGCGCTGCATATACCAGTTTGGCGCCAGCACGCTTGGCAATGCTTGCAATCTTGTCAACGAAGTCCGACTGTGAGAACTTGTTGGCATACTTCATAAAATCGGGTAATTCCATATTTCTATTCTTTTTCGTTATTTCATTATCTCGTTATTACAAGTTATTTCAACCTAATCACCCTAATACCCGTATGGGATGGATGCTTCTGCAGGTATTGGTAGAAAGTCATCGGCTCCGACACCACCTTCTTATGTATCATTGACGCATTAAGCAGGTGTAGCCCATCTTTCTGCCAGACAGCAAAACCCAGATGCGCAATATCCAATCCTTTCTTATTGCACGTGATGGCAATGATATCGCCATCCTTGACAGCCTGACGTAATGCCTTAGTAGAGCGACGCAGTGTCGATTTGGGAATATAACGTGCCTTCACACCAGTGATTTGTTGTTCCTGTTGACGAATGATAGGCACCAGTTCTGGATGGGCTTTCAGCGCCTTATACGCTGTAGGATGCGTGCTCATATAGTTCACCTTGACCTGCTGAACAGCTGTGAAAGGTGGATTCGGTGACTGTATCTCCGCCACTATATTCATCGCCTGCTTGTCACGTATCCAGTCAGAGAAGTAATGCAGTCGCGATGTATAGCCATCCATCACCCCCCCTCTATATCTCAGCATACGCAACGTCATCAGATAGTCGTTCCATGTACGCTTTCCCTGATGGGCACAGATAGTCAACGCCGTTACCGTTTCCACCAACGTGGTACAATCCAGCTGGCGAGTGTTGACTACCAATTGCTCGTCATCATTCACTTCCAAGGTATGCGCTACATAGGGTACGCCCAAGAACTGACGTGCAAACCACAGAGTGGTTGTCTTAGTGTCAGCCTTAGCTAACAGACGGCAAATAGTCAGACTGTCAGTACTCGTATAGGTGACCTGTGCACATACGGTGCCGACAACCAGCAATAATAATGTTATCAGTAGCGTTCTCATTCTTTTTTCTTCTTATATGGCCCTCGCGCTCCGAAGTTGTATCCAATATACATATTCAGACTGCCAAAAATATTATTAGCAGCAAAGCGCGACTTATGGTAATTATAGGCACGGACAATGACAGAGGCACCAGCATACCACCGCATATTGTTGTACACCAAGCCAAAACGTCCGATACCATCGATATTCAAATTATTGATGTCGAAGTGATACTTCTCTCCCTCTTCCGTCTCACCATGCGAACGTTTATAGGCCAGTGCTAGCGATAGGCTAGAGCAGAATAGACAGTTCTTAGCAAACACCCAATTATAGGCATATCCCACCGAAGCACTAGAGTTATAATATTTCACGCTATTGAACATCAGTCCACTATCCAACTTGACTACCTGCGGTCCCATACGCTCATCTATCTGGCTCTGTAACTTCTCGTGGTCAAACTCAATACTGTTTTGTGTATAGGTCACACCTACCATCCACGATCCACAACTGATTTTTTGGATGGTACTCTGTGCAAAAGCGGCAGGATAGGAGAAACGTTGGTGGTTGAAGATATAATAAAGATTAACACCAGTGATACCCACGCTGATACCATCAAAAGCTACACCCTCCATCACACTTGTGTTGACTTTTTCACCTAGATTGAGGCGACGTATCTTATAATCACAACCAGTACGACGATAGTAGATGTCAGCACCAATCTGTGCACTATAGATACTCAGGTCTATCTCCTGTTTCAAGTCCTTGATGCTCACATCGACATGTTTCAGGTCAAAAGTATAACCTGCAAACACCCAACGCCAGCCGAAATAGGGACCAACCTTCAAGTTGGGCTCAGGGGAAAGCCATACAGACTGACCATCAGAACCCGATGTACTCAGACGGTAATAGTCATAAGTATGGGTAGCCTGCAACATGACCGACCAGTTATAGTGCTGCGGTTCGACATATCTCTCGTCGATATAGCTGAATCCACGAATGGTACGGCGCAGCCAACTGAGTTTTTTCTCTGGCTGCTCCGTCTGTAACGTGTCTTGGGCTATAACCTGCAACACTACCATGGTCAATATCATCAACAGTGCTTTTCTCATCACGTCAGAACTTTCCTAAGATACGGTCGAGGACCCAGTTGACGGGCGTTGCTGACACACTGGTGCACTCGCAGATGCCAATGCCCTGCAGATGTTCACAAACACTTTTAATCAGAGGATACTGCACATAAGGTGGATTAGGAACTTCCAACACCTGCGTACCCTCGCTGGTATGCAGTACAATGGGCTTATAGTCAAAAACAGAGAAATTCATCAGTCCCTTGTCACCGATAATCTCTATGCAGTCTTCACGTGCCGACTCATGACCTACAAAGCACCACGAGCCACTACCGGGCAAACCGCTTTCAAACTCAAAACAAGCACTCACAGAGTCTTCGGCATCATAAAGTCCACCGCGGTTGGCCCTTATGCCTCGTGCCTCGATGATGACACCGAAGATATGCTGCAAAAGGTCAAGCTGGTGTGGCGCCAAGTCATAAAAATAGCCACCACCCGCAATGTCTGGCTGCAGGCGCCAAGGCAACTCCTGTGGTTTGGTATAGTCCAGTTCACGAGGCGGAACGGCAAAACGTATCTGAACATTAATCACCTTACCGATGGTGCCGTTATCCACCAGTTCCTTCACTTTCTGGAAATAAGGCAAATAGCGACGGTAGTAGGCCACAAAGCATGGCACGCCCGTCTCCGCACTGATACGGTTGATGCGGGCACAGTCTTCATATGATGCTGCCAGCGGTTTCTCGATATACACTGGTTTGCCTGCTTTCATCGCCATGATGGCAAAGGTAGCATGACTGCTGGGAGGCGTAGCGATATAGATAGCATTCACGTCAGGGTCGTCAACGAGTTCCTGGGCATCAGTATACCACTTGGCTATGCCGTGACGCTCAGCATAGCTACGTGCCTTCCGCTCCTGACGACTCATCACCGCCACCACGCTGGAACCCTCTACTTCAGAGAATGCCGGCCCGCTTTTCTTTTCTGTTACTTCACCACACCCGATGAAGCCCCATCGTAATATCTTCATAATTCTGTGCAAAATTACAAAATAATTATGAATTATGCATTATAAATTATGAATTATTCGTAACTTTGCACTGCCAAATTGGAATATATGGAGCAAGAAGAAAAAATAATTTTACAAAAAGCACGTAGTTACCGGGGGATTCTTTCGGCAGGTACGCACCTGTATATCAGCGATTTCCGCCGTTTTTTCAAAGCCTCATGGTTGACTGCTCTTGTTTATGCATTTATCAATGCAGCACTTGGTACGCTGACTGCTATCAAAATACCAGAACTCATTGTTGTCATCTTGCAACAGCTACAGCGCTATAACGGCGTTTTCATCGAGAGTCTGCAATCTTATCTGGTGATTTTGGCCGAGTGCATCGTACTGATTCTTGCCGCCGTCATCGCTGCAACATTGTCCCAAGCCACGATTTTTGCTTTGCTGAAAGAGCATGTCGAAACAGGCAATGTTCCCGTTCCTAGTAGTTGGTGGAAGCCCAGTACAAGTATGATGGGCCGCACACTGAAAGGTGTGCTTCTCACATTGCTAATTACCATTCCCTTGCTTATCTTGGTTCTCACGGTCCCCTTTGCTCTACCATTGTGGTATGTATTGTTGAAATATATCATGGAGCCCTCTGCTGGTTATTGGACAACACTGAGAAAAGGCTATGGACGTGGCATGGGATATTGGGGCTCTTTGTTCCTGGTATTCTTCCTCACCACCCTCTTCATCCTGTTGGCAGGAATGATTGTCATGCTCCCTGCCCATATTCTCTTCCTTGCCAACTATCGCGCACAGATGGGCGTACTCATCGGTGACCCATTGGGCATGCCAGCCTACATGCTACCTATGACCTTTATTACCTTCGTGCTGTGTAGTTTCCTGTATTTCTACATCTGCCTGCCCATGCTATTCAACGGCTACTATGCTTATGGCAGTATTGAAGCAAAGGAACTTGAACACGAACAACAAAAACTAAGCATACAATGAAGAAAATACTCTTTATCGATCGTGACGGGACCATCATCCGTGAACCAGAAGACGAGCAGATTGACAGCTTCGAGAAACTGCAGTTCATACCACGCGCCATCTCTAACCTCGTTTTCCTGCGTCAGCATACAGATTATGAGTTTGTAATGGTCAGCAATCAGGACGGACTGGGTACTGATGCTTTTCCTGAAGACACGTTCTGGCCTGTACAGAACTTTATTCTCGACACGTTGAAAGGAGAGGGTGTGGAGTTTGACGATATCCTTATCGACCCCCACTTCCCAGAGGACAATGCCCCTACTCGCAAGCCTAACACGGGACTGGTAGAGAAATACATCAACAACCCTGAATACGATATCCAAGGTAGCTACGTCATTGGCGACCGCGAAACAGACCGTCAGTTCGCCAAGAACATCGGTTGTGGTTTCCTGCAGATAGACAGTACCCCTGGTGGGTTGGCTGCTGAGAGCTGGGACAAAGCAGCAACCATTGCTTTTGGTGGCGAGCGCACTGCAGAGGTTCGTCGTACCACCAAGGAAACGGATATCTTGGTGAAGGTTGACCTCGACGGCAATGGCCATTGCGATATCCAGACGGGACTTGGTTTCTTCGATCACATGTTGGAGCAGATTGGCAAACACGGCATGATTGACCTCACTGTCCACTGCAATGGTGACCTGCATGTTGATGAGCACCACACCATCGAGGATACGGCTTTGGCGCTAGGCGAATGCCTGCTCAAGGCACTGGGCGACAAGCGTGGCATTGAGCGCTACGGCTATTGTCTGCCCATGGACGACTGTCTGTGTTCCGTCTGCCTCGACTTTGGCGGACGTCCCTGGTTGGTCTGGGATGCTGAGTTCAACCGCGAGAAAATTGGGGAGATGCCTACTGAGATGTTCCTACACTTCTTCAAGAGTCTGAGCGATGCTGCCAAGATGAATCTGAACATCAAGGCAGAGGGACAGAACGAGCACCATAAGATTGAAGGCATCTTCAAGGCGCTGGCCCGTTCACTGAAAATGGCAGTACGCAGAGATATCTATCACTACGAACTGCCATCTACCAAGGGAAGCTTATAAGGCTATCGTCTGGGCCATATCATCTCCATCGGATAATGGCGTATCAAATCCCACCAGGAACGCTCTTCAGCCATCAGTTCCTTGAGGATGAAGCGTCCTTCTTCTGCCAGTGGTTCACAAAGCATACATATGCGATTGAGGCCCATCGTCTCTTGCAGTACCCACATCACGCCGGCGGCAAACTGGGTCATTCCCAGTGTTTCCAGGGTATTCGCCATGTTAGAACCAT
>CAMJIA010000037.1 GCA_946405695.1 uncultured Prevotellaceae bacterium
GTGCGCTGATTCAGGAGTATGCCCGTGAGCATAACTTCACACCCAATCCCATTGCAGAATATTTAAGGTACTCGCGCGTACAACCTATTAAGGTTATCGGTGTCATCATTCCAGAGCTTGCACATTACTACTTCTCGACAGTACTGGCAGGTATCGAGGAAGAAGCCTTCAGTCGGGGTTACCGTATCATGGTGGCACAGAGCGAGGAACGCTATGATAAAGAGGTGAAGATCTGTCAGTCGTTCCTTGAAGACAAGGTCTGTGGCATCATTATCTCGCAGGCCAAGGATACCCAGCAGTATGACCATTTCCGCAAGTTACAGGATGCAGGCGTACCCCTGGTGTTTTATGACAGGATATGTACAGGCATCAATGCCAGTCGTGTTGTCGTCGACGACTATATGGGAGCCTTCAATGCCGTGAGCTACCTGATAGAAAAGGGTTGCACACGTATCGCTTTTTATGGTGCCGCTATGACGATGGAGATTACGAAGAATCGTTTCAATGGCTATAAGGATGCTATTCTGAAGCACGGCTTGCAGTATGATCCGTCGCTGACGTATATCTGTGACAATCGTGCCGATGCTGAAGTGACTACCCCTGAAGTGCTGGAGCGGGAGGACCGTCCCAATGGCTTCTTCGCTGTTAACGACGATACTGCCATAGGTATCCTCTATACAGCCAAGCACATGGGCTTCCGGGTGCCTGACGACATCAGCATCTGTGGATTTACCAATGGCCAGCGTGCTGTGGCCTGTGATCCCATGCTCACGACCGTTGAGCAGCGTGGTAAGCGGGTAGGAGAGGAGGCTGCCTCTATCCTTATCGACAAGGTAGAGGGCCATATCGCCACTGACCAGGTCGTCAAGCGTGTGGTCCGCACGAAGTTGATAGTAAGAGGTACGACCAGATAGTGAAAGAAGATAGAAGAAAATAAAGAAATAAAAGAAGATACAATGAAACAAAAACCGAATTTACCGTTTTGGAGCCTGTGGAATCTGAGCTTTGGATTCTTTGGCGTGCAGATAGCCTATGCCTTGCAGTCGGCTAACATCTCGCGAATCTTTGCTACGCTGGGTGCCGACCCGCATAACCTGAGCTATTTCTGGATACTTCCCCCACTGATGGGTATCCTTGTGCAACCGATTGTCGGAACACTGAGTGACAAGACCTGGACACGCTGGGGACGTCGTATACCTTATTTATTTATAGGTGCTGCTGTAGCAGTGGCAGTGATGTGCCTGTTGCCTAACTCCGGCTCCTTCGGACTGGCGGTGGGTGCAGCCATGATTTTCGGACTTATTGCCTTGATGTTCCTCGATACCAGCATCAATATGGCTATGCAGCCATTTAAGATGTTGGTGGGAGATATGGTGAACGAAGAGCAGAAGGCTAAGGCATATAGCATCCAGTCGTTCCTGTGCAATGCCGGTAGTGTGGTGGGCTTTGTGTTCCCCTTCGTACTGACGTGGATAGGTATCAAGAACGTCGCTGAGAAGGGCGTTATCCCCGACAGTGTTATCTGGTCGTTCTACTTAGGTGCCGCCATCTTGATTCTCTGCGTCATCTACACCACGTTGAAGGTCAAGGAGTGGAATCCGCAGGAGTATGTGGAGTACAACCCCGTCTCTGAGGAGAAGGAAGAGAGTGCTAATTGGATTACCCTTTTGAAGAATGCCCCCTCCACTTTCTGGAAGGTTGGACTGGTACAGTTCTTCTGCTGGGCGGCATTCCTCTATATGTGGAATTACACCACGGGAGCAATTGCCGAGGTGGTGTGGGACACTACCGATCCTGTCAGCGAACCTTTTCAGGAAGCAGGCAATTGGGTAGGCATCCTGTTCGCCGTTCAGGCTATGGGGTCTGTGCTATGGGCTACCATATTGCCACAGTTTAAGAACACCAAGTTGGCCTATGCTATCAGCCTTGTCATTGGTGGTGTTGGCTTTGCAATGGTACCTTTCCTACACGACCAGTATCTGCAGTTCATCCCGTTCCTGCTTATCGGTTGTGCGTGGGCTGCTATGCTGGCTATGCCGTTCACCTTTGTTACTAATGCCTTGCAGGGCTATGGTCATATGGGTGCTTACTTGGGACTTTTCAATGGTACCATCTGCATTCCGCAGATTGTCGCTGCCCTCTGTGGAGGCCTTGTCCTCTCGTTGGTAGGCCATCACCAGTCCACCATGATGATGGTGTCAGCTGTCCTGTTGGTGATTGGTGCTTTCTGCGTCACCGTTATCAAGAATAAGAAATAAAACCCAATACTACTATGAAAATACTATTTAATGTCGAATACCAGACCACTTTTGGTGAAAATCTGGTGCTGAACATTCTTCCAACTGAGGAGGGGGGCAAGTTGTCACAGCATAAGATGACAACCCTCGATGGCTGTCACTGGTTTGTGGAGGTTACTAAGAATCCCAAGCCCAGTACGTATATAGACTACTACTATAGTCTGATGCATGGCGACGAAGAGGCCCGCCACGAGTGGCTCGTTGAGCCCCATCGTCTGGAGTTTGCTGCACAGAAGGCAGCCCGTTATACCATCTATGACCACTGGATTGATATTCCTGAAGATGCTTATATGTACAGCTCGGCACTGACCGATTGCATCATGGTCAACCAGCGTGAGATGAGTATGCCGACAGAGTATCAGCGTACGGTACGCCTGAAGGTGCGTGCTCCCCAGATTCGTATTGGTGAGCAACTGGCCATCGTGGGTGCTGGTGAAGCTCTCGGTAACTGGGATGTCAACAAGGCCCTGCCGATGTTCGAACATGAGTATCATGAGTGGGTTATCAGTCTTGATGCAGATAAGCTGCCTCAGACCTTTGAGTTTAAGTTTGTTATGCTGGGCATTGACCTGCCAACCTGGGAACAGGGCGGCAACCGCAGCATCGCATTGACCTCCATAGGAGTCAACGAGGTGGTGGTCTATGAGTTGTCACAGGTATTCCTGCCCGTCTATCCTTGGAAGGGTGCCGGTACGGTAATCCCCATCTTCTCGCTGCGTAGTGAGGGCTCGTTTGGCGTGGGTGACTTCGGTGACTTGAAGAAGATGATTGACTGGGTGGACAAAACCAACCAGCGCATCCTGCAGGTGTTGCCCATCAACGACACCAATATGACAGGCTCCTGGCAGGATAGCTATCCCTACAATGCTATCAGTATCTACGCCCTGCATCCACAGTACACGGACTTCAGGCAGTTGCCTGAGATTAAAGATGAGGGCAAACGTGCCGAGTTCGAGGCGTTGCGCCTCGAATTGAACGCCCTGCCACAGATTGATTACGAGCGCATGTTCAAGGCAAAGATGGACTACCTGAAGGTGCTGTTCGAACAGGAGTGGAAGCATGTGAAGGCTACCAAGGCCTACAAGCAGTTCTTTGAGGACAACAGACAGTGGCTGGTTCCTTATGCAGAGTTCTGCGTCAATCGCGACAAGTATGGCACTGCCGACTTCAACCAGTGGCCCAAGGAGACCAAAAAGCAAAAGCTAAAGGCTGATAGCCAGCATGACTTCTGGTGCTATGTGCAGTTCAACCTCGACCAGCAAATGCATGCTGCCCATGAATATGCCCGTTGCCATCGTGTCATCCTGAAGGGTGATATCCCCATAGGTATCAGCCGTGACGGTGTGGAGGCTTGGGTAGAACCTAAGTATTTTAACCTCAATGGGCAGGCTGGTGCACCACCCGATCCGTTCTCTGCCGATGGTCAGAACTGGGGCTTCCCGACCTACAACTGGGACGAGATGCTGAAGGATGGCTGTCAGTGGTGGGTACGCCGCTTCCGTAAGATGGCACAGTTCTTCGATGCCTACCGCATCGACCATGTGCTGGGTTTCTTCCGCATCTGGGAGATTCCTATGCCTGCGAAGTCCGGTCTGGAAGGACAGTTTGCACCTGCCTTGGGACTGAGTCGTGCGGAGATAGAGGGTTATGGCATCTATGGTCACGATGACCTGTTCCTCGTTGACCATAAGCGTAGCGACCGTTGGCATCCGCGTATTGCCGTGCAGTTCCAGGAACCTTATCAGAAGTTGAGCGATGGCGAGAAGTATAACTTCAACCGTCTGTATAACGACTACTTCTATCGCCGCAATAACCAGTTCTGGTATCAGGAGGCTATGAAGAAGCTGCCCCGCTTGACACAGGCCACGCGTATGCTGTGCTGTGCAGAAGATCTGGGTATGGTACCCGACTGTGTCCCCTGGGTAATGAACGAGTTGCGCATCCTCTCACTGGAAATCCAGTCAATGCCGAAGGACGACAAGGTACGTTTCGGACACCTCTCGCGCAATCCTTATCGCTCTGTCTGCACCATCTCTACTCACGACATGCCGACGCTCCGCCAGTGGTGGGACGAGGACGAGGAACGTACGCAGGACTACTACAACTCCATGCTCTATCGTGGTGGTGCTGCTCCTCATCCACTGCCAGGTTGGTTGGCCAGAGACATCGTTAGTCGTCATCTGACATCGCCGTCTATGCTCTGTCTGCTGTCACTGCAAGACTGGCTTTCTATCGATGAGCGTCTGCGCCTGCCTGACCAGAATGCGGAGCGTATCAATATCCCTGCTAATCCCCGCCACTATTGGCGCTATCGCATGCACATCACCCTCGAGCAACTGCTCAAGGAGGATGACTTCAATAACGAAATCAAGACACTGATAACACAAAGTGGCCGAAAATAAACGATGAAACACAGAAACATATTACTAGCACTTCTGCTTTTGCCTTTATCGGCTATGGCTACAGAAGTTAAGTCACCAAATGGCAATATCGTGCTGAACTTTACAGTGGAGAACGGACGCCCCACCTACACCTTGTCGTATAAGGGTAGGGAAGTGGTGCGCCCCTCACACCTCGGCTTGGAACTAGCTAAGGACAAGCATGCCTCAATGGGTATGGACGAGCGAGACCTGATGGATGGCTTTGTGTTGGACAAGGAAGAGACCTCGTCCTTTGATGATACATGGCAGCCCGTATGGGGTGAGACCAAGGACATCCGGAACCACTACAATGAGTATGCAGCTACCTTGTCACAGCGTTGGCTATCGGCTCCGCCAAAGGCTAAAAATGGAGCCCGCTTGCAGCCCCGTCAGCATCGTCGTACCATACTTATCCGCTTCCGTGTCTATGACGACGGCATCGGTTTCCGTTATGAGTTCCCTCAGCAGCCTGAACTGAACTACTTTCTCATCAAGGAGGAACGCAGTGAGTTCGCAATGGCTGGCGACCATAAGGCATGGTGGCTGCCTGGCGACTACGACACGCAGGAGCAGGAAACACAGGAGTCTAAGCTCTCTGAGATTCGTGGCCGTTTCCAGGAGGCTGTCAACTGGGGCAACTCTTCTGTTGCCGTTTTCTCACCTACTGGTGTGCAGACCTCGTTGCAGATGAAGAGTGAAGCCATTGATATAGATGGTGAGAGACGCAGTCTGTATATCAACATCCATGAGGCCGCCTGTCTGGACTATGCCACGATGCATCTGGAACTGGTGGATGCCGAGACGAAAGCACTCACTACCCACCTGGATGGTAATAGCAATATATATACCCCCAATCCAGCCCCCTCTGATTATCCTTTGCCACAGCCTTTTACCTTTGTCAGCCATCTGACACCAGATGCTACGGGCCTGAAGGGTTGCATGCAGACACCTTGTGAGACACCGTGGCGTACGGTGATGGTTAGCGACGATGCCCGTGACATGCTGTCAAACAACTTGATACTCAACCTCAATGAACCTTGTAAGCTGGAGGATACATCATGGATTCATCCTACCAAATACTGCGGTGTCTGGTGGGAGATGATTGTAGGTCGCGGTAACTGGCACTATACCAACGACTTTCCCAGCATCCAACTCGACAAGATCGACTGGACGAAGGTAAAGCCCAACGGGACGCACAAGGCGAACAACGAGAATGTGAAGCGTTATATCGACTTCGCTGCCAAGAATGGACTCGACGAGGTCCTCGTAGAGGGCTGGAATGTTGGTTGGGAAGATTGGGCAAACATGTGGAAGCGTGACGTCTTTGACTTCGTGACGCCTTATCCCGACTTCGACATCAAAATGCTTAACGACTATGCCCACAGTAAGGGTGTGAAGTTGTTGATGCACCACGAGACATCTTCCAGCACGCAGAACTACGAGCGCCATATGGAGGAGGCGTTCAACCTGATGAACAAATACGGTTATGATGCTGTGAAGACGGGCTATGTGGGTGATATCATCCCACGTGGCGACCATCACTATTCGCAGTCCATGAACAACCACTACCTACATGTTGTCAAGGAGGCTGCCAAGCACCATATCATGGTGAACGCCCATGAGGCAACCCGTCCGACGGGTATCTGCCGCACCTATCCGAATCTTGTTGGCAACGAGTCGGCCCGTGGTACGGAGTATGAGGCCTTTGGCGGCAGTCGTCCTGACCACACCTGTATCCTGCCATTTACCCGTCTGCAAGGTGGTCCGATGGACTATACCCCAGGTATCTTTGTTACCAAACTCTCTGAGTGGAGCAACAATCCCTCGTGGGCACACATCACCATTGCGGGCTCTTTGGCCCTCTACTTGACGATGTACTCACCGCTGCAGATGGCTGCAGACCTGCCTGAGAACTATGAGAAGTTCGATGATGCCTTCCAGTTCATCCGCGATGTAGCGTGCGACTGGGACGAGAGCATCTATCTGGAGGCTGAGCCTGCCGACTACATCACCGTGGCTCGCAAGGCCAAGGGTACAGACAATTGGTTCATTGGTGGTAAGTGCGACGAGAATGGTCATAAGACCACTATCAAGCTTAACTTCCTGGACAAGGGCAAGAAGTATGACTGTACCATCTATGCCGATGCCAAAGATGCTCACTACGAGACGAATCCTCAAGCCTACACCATCACCAAGAAGGTGGTTAAGGCAGGTGACGTATTGAAAATGACTGAAGCCCCTGGCGGTGGCTTCGCCGTCTCATTAATCGTTAAGTAATATGAAGAAGATTGTTATAACAACGCTGCTCATGACAACGCTGGCAACAAGCATACAAGCCCAGGACTTTCAGTTCGACGAGATGGCTTACTCGCCAGAGCAGACCGTTTTCAAACTCTTTGCCCCCAATAATGCCAAATGTATGGTGAAGGTGGGTAAGAAGAAGGTGAAGATGACCAAGACGGGCGATTGCCTGTGGACGGCCACTGTCAAAGGCGACCTGAAGGGACAGCCTTATGTGTTCAATACCGGTCACGGCGATACGCCAGGAGTCTTTGCCAAGGCTGTTGGAGCCAATGGAAAAGAAGCTTATGTTCTCGATCCAGCGACCATCAATCCTGCAGGGTGGGAGAGGGATAAGCGCCCCATCTGTAAGTCGCCTGTCGATCTTGTGGTCTATGAACTGCACCATCGCGACTTCTCCATTGCTCGCAAAGATGCCAAGTATCCAGGAAAGTTTCTGGCACTGACAGAACCTTGGGCCATCAAGCACCTGAAGGACTTGGGTATCAATGCGGTACATATCCTGCCCAGCTACGACTATGGTTCTGTCGATGAGACGCGTCTCCATGAGCCGCAGTATAATTGGGGTTACGACCCTGTGAACTACAATGTTCCTGAGGGTTCGTACTCCACTAATCCAGCCGACCCTGCCGTGCGCATCCGTGAGTTCAAGCAGATGGTGCAGGCACTCCATAAGGCAGGTATCCGTGTCATCCTCGACGTGGTGTATAACCACACGTACAACATCGACAACTCCAACTTCCAAAAGACCTACCCCGACTACTTCTACCGCAAGGTTTCTACTACTTATAGCAATGGTTCCGGCTGTGGCAATGAGACGGCATCCGAAAAGCCTATGATGCGACGTTTTATGATGGAAAGTGTGAAGTACTGGATTAACGAGTACCATATCGACGGCTTCCGCTTTGACCTGATGGGTTGTCACGACATCGAGACGATGAACCAGATACGCCAGATGGTCAACGAAATAGACCCTACCATATTTATATATGGAGAAGGTTGGAGTGCTGGCGCCTGTGCACTGCCCAACGAACAGCTGGGTATGAAGGCCAATATCTCGCAGATGCCTGGCATCGCTGCTTTCTCTGATGAGATACGCGACGCCTTGCGTGGCCCGTTCTCTGACGATACCAAACCTGGTTGGCTGGGTGGCGCTCCTGATTGTGAAGAGAGCTTGAAGTTTGGTGTGGTTGGATGTATTCAGCATCCGCAGGTAGATATGTCGAAGGTGAACTACTCCAAGGCACCGTGGGCTGTGGAACCCACCCAGATGATGTCGTATGTCTCTTGTCATGACGATATGTGCTTGGTAGATCGTCTGAAGGCCAGCATCTCACGTATCAAGCAAGATGAGCTCATCCGTCTCGACCTGTTAGCACAGACAGCCGTCTTCACTTCGCAGGGTGTCCCCTTCATACTCAGCGGCGAGGAACTGCTGCGCACCAAGAAAGGGGTGCACAACAGCTATGAGTCTCCTGACTCCATCAACCAGCTCGATTGGCAGAACAAGTTGCGCTATCCGCAGGTCTTCGAGTACTATAAGAACTTGATAGCATTGCGCAAGCAATATCCGCACTTCCGTCTGGGCAGTGCTGACGAGGTACGCGACAAATTATGCTTCCTAGATGCTCCCCGTGGTGTGGTGGCCTATAGTATTACAGGAGCTGTGGGCTGTGTTGTGAGCAACGTCATCGTCGTACTCAATCCCACTCGTCACCAACAGACCGTTAGTGTCCCTGAAGGACATTACACGGTAATCTGCGCTTCTGGTGTCATCGACCTGAACGGTATCGACACCTTTACGGACAATCAGGTTACTGTGGCTCCGCAGTCTGCCTTGATAATTACGGGTTCGTAGATTGATTTGGGCATTTCACCGAATATATTTGCATAGAATGGGTGTCATTTCTACCTTTGTAGCGAAAATAACCCTACTGACAACCATATGCTGGAATTATTAAGGTGTTTTGACCCTATCTCATTGGAAGAAATGAGTGGTGTAAAACTGATGAACCGTACTGATACGAAGTTCGTCACCAACATGGCAAAACTTAGTCAACTGTTAGAGATGGCTCAGGATGATTACTATGTGCAGGAGATTGACGGCGGGCGTAATCTGGAGTATGACACGACGTACTTCGATACGATGCAGTTCGACATGTACAATCAGCATCAGTGGAACCACACCAACCGACAGAAAATACGTTTCCGCACCTATTGCATCAGTGGCCTGCAGTTCATGGAGGTAAAGACGAAAAACAACCATGGGCGCACGAAGAAAAAACGCATTGAGGTGACGGACATGAACCTCTGCGAACAGGAAAAGTGCGACTTCTTAGGCAAGTACCTGCGCTATGGAGTAGATACCCTGCAGCCAGCCCTCAACAACCATTTCTCGCGCATCACGTTAGTCAACAAAGCCAAGACAGAACGGCTGACCATCGACTCTGCACTCCGTTTCCACAACCTCGTAAGCGGAGTGGACAGGGATATGGGTGACCTGGTGATTATCGAACTGAAGCGCGACGGGTTGGTCTATTCACCCGTGTTGGAGATGCTTCGCCGACTGCACATCCATCCCCATGGATTCTCAAAATACTGCATGGGGTCGGCATTGACCAATTCCGAATTGCGCATCAATCGTTTCAAGCGCAAACTGATAGAGATTAATAAAATCGTAACCAAACAATAAACTAAATGTATGAATGAGATTATTTCTGTCAGCTTTGCTGACACCTTAGTGAGATTTTTCATCTGTATGCTGGTGAACTGGATGATAGTCCATTTTCTCTATTTCAAGAAGAGCAAGCGTCGCGACTTCTACTTCACCTTTATTATTATATCTATGGCAATCTTCTTCCTGGTCTATCTGATGATGGGCTTGGATCGAGGAAAGGCAACAATGGGTGTCGGACTCGGACTCTTCGGCATCTTCAGCATCATGCGTTATCGCACGGACTCCATGCCAGTACGTGAAATGACCTATCTCTTCGTGGTAGTCTGCCTGTCGGTAGTCCATGCTATTGCTGAGCCGTTTGGAGTTGATAATACGGGTAAAATGGTAGGTACTCCACTGATTGAATTGCTGATTATCGATGTGATAACGATTGTTGTTATCATGTTTTTTGAGCGATTCCTGAAAGTGGTGGCCTCGAAGTTGGTACAATATGACCGCATAGAGCTCATCAAACCTGAACGCCGCGAGGAACTCATTGCCGACCTGGAAGAACGTCTGGGACTGAAAGTCATTGCCGTCCGTGTGGGGGCCGTTGACTTCCTGCGCGATATGGCCGTGCTTCGTGTTTACTATGAAGGCAACGACAGTGGTGATGTGAAGAATATGTTAAAAATTAAAAATTCAGAATATGCGAGTGTATAACAAATTTGCCGGCGTACTCTTCCTCTTCCTTTTGTCGCTCACTGCATCTGCACAGAGTGAAGGTGGTCTGCTTTTGGGAGCCGAAGCCGACAAGAAGCTGAGCAAGAAACTGAGCCTCTCGCTGGAAGCAGAGTTGCGCACACGCAACAACTTCAAAACGATGGACCGTTGGGCCGTTGGACTGGGGGCACAGTACAAACTGACCAATTGGTTGAAGGCTGACGCCGGCTACAAACTGCTGAATACCAACTTCCGCGAGGACATCGACCTGAAGAGCAGCGGAGCCTATAACCATTGGCGCCCCTCTTATTGGGGTGTGAAGCACCGCTTCTATGCCTCGTTGGCAGGTTCGTATAAGTTCTCGAACAACATTAAACTCGAACTGCGTGAACGCTGGCAGTATACCTACCGTCCAGAGAAAACCGTTGAGCGCTGGGACTTCGATGATGAGGCCTGGGAGGACAAGGTGCGCGCTGGTTCGGGCAAGAACCAGCTGCGTTCGCGTTTCGAAATATCCTACGACCGCAAGCGTGCCTTTTTTACGCCCTTTGCCAGCATCGAGCTTTATAACTCGTGGGGCATTGAGAAGATACGTTATAACATCGGTACGGACCTGCGTCTGTCAAAGCAACATAATCTCAGCATTTATTACCGCTATCAGGACATGAGACAGGTAGATGTCGACGACTACGAGCCCGACATGCACTATCTTGGTGTCAGTTACAAATTTAAGTTCTAAGACAACGTATTTCACGGATTAAACAAATTGTTTCATGAAGAAAATAATATTATTCCTGACGGCTGCAGTCCTGACGATTGGCTGTCAGAACGATGACACCGACTTCAGCGAGTACATCAATGGAACGACTCCAACAACATCCAACCATGTTGTTAATATAGTATATAACGGTACAAATGTCACGGTAACGGGCGATACCAAAGGTTACGTAACCACTAACGGAGCAGACGTAACAGTGAATACCGGCACCGACACCGATTCGCTGTTGCTCGTCCTCAGTGGTTCAACCACCAATGGTTCGTTGCTGGTGTATCGGGAGTATAAATTCGGCATACAACTGAATGGTGTCAGCATCCATCATGCTAATGGTCCAGCCATTAATAACCAGTGCAGCAAGTCGCTCTATCTGCATGTTGCAGATGGTACCACGAATACGCTAACCGACGGTACTGCTTATACAGAGCAGGAGTTTGACCAGAAGGGCGCTTTGTTTAGCGAGGGTCAGATGATATTCCTAGGTACAGGCAGTCTGTCGGTTACGGGCAACTGCAAACACGCCATTGCCTGCGACGACTATATCATCATTGACGGAAACGTAAAGTTACAGGCTACATCCTCTACTGGTAACGGCATCAAGGTGAACGACGGACTATGGATTAATAATGGTACACTCGACATCAACGTCACAGCTGATGGGGCCCGTGGCATCCGGTGCGACAATGTAGTAGAAATTACCGGCGGAGCTACCACCATCACCACCAGTGGCGACTGCGTTTACGACGATGATGCGGACGAATACAGCAGCGCTGCCTGCATCAAGTGTGACCTTGACTTCACCATGAGCGGTGGTACGCTGACCATGACCAGTAGCGGCGATGGCGGCAAGGGCATCAACAGCTCAGCCAAGGTCCTCTTCAGCGGTGGTACCTTGAGTGCCATTACAACTGGCGACAACGAATACGGTAAGCCCAAGGCTATCAAGGCTACAACAGGCATCACCGTCAGCGGCGGTTCGTTTACGGCAAAGGTAGATAAGAGTTGGGCCTGCGATAGTGGCTATGGCGATGATACAACTACCGATGCTGAAAAACTGGCTAACTGTGTGACGGTTGTTGGCACCCCCAAGACATCAAGCATCAACAAGAAGTCGGTAGTGATAACCTACTGAACATTGTCTGTTCATTGAACAAATAGGCCGGTTTGCTGAATATTATTGGCAGACCGGTATTTTATGTTTACCTTTGCGCAAAATAATACAAACAAAGCAAACTATTAAATGAATATGAAGAAGATCATGACTTTCGTGATGCTTGTGGCATCTGTAGCGGTGATAACATGTTGCTCGACGCAAGATCCGTTCGAGGAATTCAGCGGTGGAAACAGTTGGGGAAGCGGCGGCGGTAATATGTCTGGTGGCAACGGCAGTTCAGCAACAACGGGCGAACTGGCTACCTTTGACATCGCAATAGATCAAACGACGGCTGAACCGACGAATGCTGCCGAAGAGTATTTCCCTGATGAGGAGGATGCGTTGGAGAACAACGAGTTCACCAAGGAGGTCAGCATCGACCTGTCAAACCCTGTCACAAAGACGGAGAACGGTGTGGAGATAACGGTTAATGGCGGTCACGTGACGGCGAATCACGCATCGGAGAAGAAGATCTGCTACGTGGTAAGCGGCACAACGACAAATGGCTCTTTTACGGTTATTGGCGACAAGAAATATGCTGTGAAACTCAACGGCGTGAGCATCACTAACCCTGACTCAGCGGCATTGAACCTGCTGAGTGGCAAGCGGGCGTTCGTTATTCTGGCTGAGGGCACCAAGAATACGCTGACTGATGGTACGAGCGGCGCGCAGAAGGGCGCACTCTACTGTAAGGGTAAGTTGCTGTTTAACGGCAGCGGACAACTAAGCGTGACGGGTAACACCAATAACGGCATTCATTCGGCCGACTATATTGTGTTCAATAAGGGTAACAGTATCTATGTGAAGTCAACAGTCAATCACGGCATCAAGGCCAACGATGGCATCTTCATCAATGGCGGCATCCTGAATGTCGAGGTGTCGGCAGCGGCAACTAAAGGCATCAACTGCGAGAGCCACATCATCGTAAATGGTGGACGCACAACGGTGCTGACAACAGGCGACGGCATGTACGACACAGAAGACAAGGAGGCAAAGGGCGCGGCAGGCATCAAGGCCGACTCTACCTTCACCATCAATGCCGGTGAACTGTGGCTGAAGAGTACAGGTAGTGGTGGCAAGGGTATCAACGTTGATATGGAAGCCAACTTCAATGGTGGCAGCGTGTATGTCGTCACCACCGGTGGACAGTTTAGTGGTTCAGGAGACACCTCGTCGCCCAAGGGCATCAAGGTTGACGGCGCCCTCAACATCTCTGGTGGCAAGATCTGGGTACGCACCAGCGGCAATAACGGTGAGGGTATCGAGACCAAGAGCACGCTGACTATCACAGGTGGTGAAGTGGCCAGCTATGCCTACGACGACGCCATCAACTCTAAAGGCGATATGACCATCACTGGTGGCCACGTCTATGCCCAGGGCCAGCACAACGATGGTCTGGATGCTAACGGCAACTGCTACATCAAGGGTGGCGTGGTTTATGCCATCTGCTCTGGAACACCTGAGGTAGCTATAGATGCCAATACCGAGGGCGGTAAGAAGCTCTATGTTAGTGGTGGCACCATCATCGCCATCGGCGGACTGGAGAGCGGCGCCAGCCTCACACAGTCGTGCTACCAGACCTCCTCGTGGAGCGCTAATATTTGGTATGCTCTGACCGTTGGCAACGACACCTTCTCTTTCAAGACACCATCAAGTGGTGGTTCAGGGTTTGTTGTCAGCGGAGCCTCTCAGCCCACACTTAAGTCGGGAGTCACCGTTGCGGATGGCACATCCTATTTCAGTGGCCTCAGCATTGCTGGTGGTACCGTCAGCGGTGGTTCATCAGTTAGTCTCTCGTCTTATACTGGCGGTAGTGGAGGCCCAGGTGGCTGGCCTGGTGGCTGGCGTTGATGACAATGATTGTTAAATCCCAAGGCAGAATCAACCTGTTTTGGGATTTAATTTGTATATTTGCGGCAAGAATTTATGAACTAAACGAATACAATCATGTTAGGCAACAATCCGCAAGAACAAAGAAATGAGCGTCTTGCTCAGACGATAATCAAGAATCTGAAGCGTCGCCACATAGAAGGCTTCTATTGTGCAACGGCAGAAGAGGCAGTGAAGAAAGTCTCGGAGCTTATCGACGACGGAAGTAGTGTGACATGGGGCGGTACAATGACTGTCCGAGACCTAGGTATTCCTCAATATCTCAAAGACCGTGGAACATTGCAGGTGCTTGACCGAGACCTTGCTGAAACACCAGAGGAGAAGCAGGCGATGTATCTCAAGGCATTCTCAGCAGATGTCTACCTGTCCAGTGCCAATGCCATCTCTGAGGACGGCGTCATCGTAAACATCGATGGAAACGGAAACCGTGTGGCTGCTATCACGTGGGGACCGAAGAAGGTTATCTTTGTCATCGGCCTGAACAAAGTGGCTCAGAATGTAGAGGCTGCTCTTGCCAGAGCGCGTAGCACGGCATCGCCCATCAATGCAGCCCGCTTCGACATCAAGACTCCTTGCCAGACGGACGGTGTGTGCCATAACTGCAATTCGCCGGAATCCATCTGCAACTACGTCCACTTCCTCAGGAACTCACCCCGAGGCCGTCATGTCGTCGTACTGGTAGGGGAGAGCCTCGGTTATTAGAACTTGCTTGCTTTGACCTTGGTTAAAGACCCCTTGGGTGAGAGCTCAGCTTGTATCAAAAAAAAAGAGGTCGTTATGACCTCTTTTTGTGATCCGCTTGGGGCTCGAACCCAAGACCCCAACATTAAAAGTGTTGTGCTCTACCAACTGAGCTAGCGGATCATCGCTTAAAAAGCGGGTGCAAAGGTACGCAATATTTTTGAATTGGCCAAATTTATTCGGCAGTTTTTTCGTTTTTGGCTTTCTGCTCCTCTGCTATCGCCTTCTGGTAGCATTCGCGACAGAGGGGTTCGTACTCTTGTGTCTCGCCTAAGAGTACTCGCTTGTCGTTCTGAACGGTGCGGTGGCTGACATAGGCCAGAGAACCGCACTTGACGCAGATGGCATGTACCTTGGTGACGTCGTCGGCAATGGCGCAGAGGGCAGGCATGGGGCCGAAGGGAATACCCTTGTAGTCCATGTCCAGGCCAGCAATGATGACACGCACGCCACGATTGGCCAGCTCGTTGCAGACATCCACCAGTCCTTGGTCGAAGAACTGAGCCTCGTCGATACCCACCACGTCGATGTCGCTGGATAGCAGCAGGATGCTGGCTGAGGAGTCGAGTGGGGTAGAAGGAATGGCGTTGTGGTCGTGGCTGACCACCTCTTCGTCACTATAGCGCGTGTCGATGGCAGGTTTGAATATTTCTACTTTCTGCTTGGCAAACTGGGCGCGGCGCAGACGACGAATCAGTTCTTCGGTCTTTCCAGAGAACATAGAGCCGCAAACGACTTCTATACGGCCAGGGCGGCGGCTTTCACCCGATGTTGGATATGTAATCATGCTGCAAAGATAATAAATAATTCATAATTTATAATGCATATTCATAATTATTTTTTAATTTTGCAGCGTTATGGGAATATTATATATTGTACCCACGCCTGTGGGGAATATGGA
>CAMJIA010000038.1 GCA_946405695.1 uncultured Prevotellaceae bacterium
CTTCTGTCTTGTCTATCTGCGCAGAAATGTTGAATGAACCCACACCACCAGAGAAGTTGGCAGGACGCTGGGGCAGCGGGTCAACCTGAATGGTAATGGCAGGGGCCTTGATTTGCTTCTTCACTTCAACATAGCCGGAACCACCATTGAAGAAAGCCTCGAAGGGATCGACGTTGCGGTTCTGCTGGACGACAATACCATCGTAGGTAATAGCGGGAATCTCCAGCTTGCCGGTAGCCTGCGGGAACATGACATACTGTTGCCACGTGACGGTTCGATACTGGCGACCATTGAAGGTCTCTATCTTGAAACTCTTCTCCTGAGGCAGAGGAACTTCACGAGTATAAAAGCTCTTCAGGTCGGGCATCTTACCACTCAGCTGGGTCAGTCCGACGAGCGTATAAACCTTATAGGTCAACAGGATAGGTTCCTGTTCACGAACATGCTGCTTAGAGGCGCTGACATGAATGAAGAGATCGCTGCCTGAAATCGCACTACCCGCTGGACGCAACTCGCCATTACCCCCACTCTGCTGACGACTCTGCTGACGCCCACCTTGCTGGGCCTGACCACTAACCTTGATGTGTATCTCGTTAGACGTAACAGTCTTGCCATCGACGGTGCAATGAGCAGGAGGGATGGTGAATGAACCATTCTTCGTGGCCACAACAATATAAGTATAGGTGACGGACGACGTGCTCGACGTGTGACCGTTGACCATCTGGAAACTCGACTGTGTCGATGTGCTGGGGCCCATCAAGACCTCAAACTCCTCAGGAATATTGCCTGCACGGAATCCACGCACATCCTGGGTGTTGATAGTATAGGTCAAACGGAACTGCTCACCCACAGCAACCTGTGAGGGAGCACGACCAGTAAGTGTTTGCGCCCCTGCGGGGCTAATTGATAATTGATAAATGATAAATGATAAAAACATTATCATCCATCTATTTTTCATTATCGTTTTATTATATCTCATTATATTATCCGTTATCATTTAGCAATTATCATTTAGGGCTTTAGCCCACTATTACCAGTTCTTATCCAACTGACGACGATTCGGCTGTTGCTGAGCCTTTTTCATGCGCTGTTGTGTCTGTTTTTCTTCCTGCATAGCAGCATTGAGCATCTGTTCAGCATTCTCACGACTCATCTGCTGTTCCTGCTTCTGTTGTTGCTGCTGCTCCTGCTTCTGTTCTTCTTTCTTTTCTTCTTGTTTCTGCTCTTGCTTTTGATCTTGCTTCTGCTGCTGTTGATTCTGCTGTTGCTGCTTCTGTTGACGCTTGCAGAGCGCTAAGTTATAGCGGGTCTCATCATCGGCAGGATTGTTGCGCAGGGCTTCCTTATACACGTCGATAGCCTCGCCATACATCTTCTTACCTTGACAGATAACGCCAGCATTATGATAGGACAAAGCACGACGCAAGGGATTGGTCTCCAACTTACCAGCATCCATAAACTGCTGAACAGCAGCTGAGTCCTTCTGCTGTTTCATCAGCGCCAAGCCAAGGTTATAAACTGCCTGCGGATTGCGGTTATTCTTTTCAATAGCCTTACGATACAAGACCTCAGCATCAGCAAAGTTGCCGGCACGATATTGCTTGTTGCCCTGATGCACCAGTTGACGGTCGCTCTGGGCTGTTGCAGCACCAGCAACCAGCAACAGAAGCAACAGAGTAGCTACCTTCTTGCGCTTGAACAAAGAGACGTTTCGCAGCAATGGGTTCTTCACCTCCATGAGACAAGCCTCGATGATGAGCAACAACAGGGCGATGATGCCTACTGCCTGGAACTGTTCGTCATAGTCGCTATAGATGGTTGTCTCGGTCTCTTTCTTTGCCAACTTATCCAATTCTTCGTCCAGCTTCTCCTGAGCACTACTGTTGTTCTCCACATGGATATAGGCGCCACCACCAGCCTGAGCAATCTGACGACACATCTCCTCGTTAAGTCCCGTCATCACAGTCTGACCGGTATTGTCTTTCATAAAGTCACCATTGCCAATAGGAATGGGAGCACCCTTGGGAGAACCGACCCCCAGCACATAGACACGGTGGTCGCGGTCCTTGGCTTCCTTGGCAGCCTCCAGCGCACCACCTTCATGATCCTCACCATCAGTAATCACAATGATAGCCTTACCAATGCCTTCCTCCTGCGTAAAACTACGGGATGCCATCGAGATGGCAGTAGCGATATCTGTACCCTGCGTAGCCATCATTGACGGGTCAATACTCGACAGGAACATCTTTGCAGACACATAGTCGCTGGTGATAGGCAACTGGATGAAAGCATCTCCAGCAAAGACAATCAGTCCTATCTTATCGTTGGTGAAGTTGTCCACCAGGTTCTCTACCATCATCTTCGCACGGTCTAGACGACTGGGCGTCACATCCTCTGCCAGCATGGAGTTACTGATATCCATCGCAATAATTGTCTCGATACCAGTACGCTTCTCATGACTGATCTTCGTACCAAACTGCGGACGAGCCAACATGACAATCAGCAGAGATAGCGCCATCAGCAACAAGCAGAACTTGACCAACGGACGGAAACGCGACACATCGGGCATCAGTTCCTTCACTAGGTCTGGATCACCGAACTGGCGCAGACGCTTCTTCTGTTGACGAACCATCAGCCAGCGTATCACAGCCAATACCGGTATGACAGCTAATAAATAGAGATATATAGGGTCTTCGAATCTAAACATCTTACGGTAACTTTCTAAATACGGTTATTCGCAGTAACATCTCAAGCAGCAACAGCAGGGCGGCAGCGATGGCAAACGGCTGGTAAGCCTCGTAGCGCTTGCTGAACTTCTTGACATTGAGCTTCGACTTCTCCAGTTTGTCAATCTCCTTGTAAATCTGCAGCAATTCCTTATTGTTGGTAGCTCGATAGAAGTCACCATTGGTAGCCTCAGCGATACCACTCAACGTCTTGGTGTCAATCTCAACAGGGATATTGACATATTGCACGCCACCAGCAACAGTCATTGGATAAGGAGCAACCTTGTTGGTACCCACACCAATGGTATAGACACGGATGCCAAAACTCTTGGCAATCTCTGCTGCTGTCATAGGCGACAAGTCACCACGGTTATTACTACCGTCAGTCAGCAGGATGACTACCCTACTCTTTGCCTTGGAATCCTTCAGACGCGAGACGGCATTGGCCAATCCCATACCAATGGCAGTACCATCTTCTATCAGTCCACGCTGTGCAATATCAGTCCGTACATTCTGCAATAGGTTTAGCAACGAGGCATGATCGGTGGTCATCGGACATTGCGTGAAAGCCTCACCAGCAAATATCGTCAGTCCGATATTATCATTAGGACGCCCCGCAATAAACTCTGCGGCAACCTGCTTAGCAGCCTCCATACGGTTAGGCTTCAAGTCCTCTGCCAACATGGATGTCGATACGTCCATAGCCAGCATGATATCGATACCCTCCATAGTCTTGTTCTTCCAAGAGTTCTGAGTCTGCGGACGAGCCAGCACCAGCACGACCAATATGAAAACGGCTATGCGCAACAACTGCTGGACGGGCATTAGCGTCACCTTCCATGAGCGTGGTGCATAACGATAGGCCATCGTGTCGCTCATGCGCATCGTGGGCTCGCTCTTCTTCCTGTACATCAGATACCATATCAGATAAGGTATCAGCAGGAGCAGCAGAAACAGGTATTCTTTATTCGCAAATTCCATATCAGTACAGCAGTTGATAAACATTATAAACCACATAGCCGAAGAGGGCTACAGACACTGCCACCAACGACCAGATAACGGTCTTCAGCACACGACGCTCGTTCTGTGAACGCAGGTCGGCCTCCGACAGTTGCGGTTTCTCGACCGTCTCTGTAGGCTGGTTCTCCTGCTTCGTCTGGTTGATGAAGTCGATGGCATTGACCAGGTTGGCGTCGTTCTCGTTAATCATCGTCGAGTACTTAGCGAACTTCACGAGGTCGGCAGTCATAAAGAGCTGGCGCAGTTCATCGAGCGACTGCTGGTCGGTCTGCATGAGGCGTTCGATAATCTCTGAACTCGTCATCTCCATGGCTGAGAAGCCGTAACGTTCCTCGATATAGCGACGCAGGGTATCGGTCAGTTTGGTATAGTACTCTTTTGGATTCTCCGAGCTCACCATCTTGTCGGCCTTGATCTGCTCAATCTCCTTCATGGCCTTCTGGTGGGGTAAGAGACGCTTCACTATCTTTATATGTGTGATGATTGGTTTGTTGTCACGCAAACGCAGATAGAGATAGTAGTTAAGAGCAATCAGCACCAACAGTAGAACACTCAGCCAGAAACTCAGCGAGAGATCACTCCACTGGAAGGGAACATCCTGCACATCCTTAGGACCATAAAACTGATCCATCTTCGTGGTGTCCACTTCTACCTCGACAACTTTCAGCGCGAGATCAGCAGTCTTCAACTCCTTACCATTGACCTTCACCTTGAAAGGAGGCAAGTGATAAAGGTTGCCGTCGAAGCTGGTAAGAATTAACGTCAAGATATGATCGGATGAACGTTGAGCATCGAGAACTTCCACACCAGGAACCAACTCCTGACGAGGCTTGAAAGTGGGGAATTCCACCTTGGCATTCTCGTCTGCCTGGACACTGATGGTCACCTGTGCCTGCTCGCCAATCATCATCTCAATGGGCGAAATCTTTGCCTCAACACTTGCTTGCGCAAACGAAGCCAAAGCACTGGTTATCAGATATATTACAAATAATATTCTTTTCATTCAACTACGTTGTTTAAACAACATCAGCAGAGCCTTCACATAGTCTTCATTGGTTGCAATACTAACCAAGTCGACATTGCTTCTGGTCATCGTATCACGCAACTGCTGCTGACGATTTTTCCAATAGCGTTCATGCGCTTGACGAAGGCTACGACTGCTGGTATCAATATACTGTTCGTGACCTGTCTCGGCATCTACCACACGCATCAGTCCAACATTTGGCAACTCACGGGCTCGCAAATCATACACCTGCAGAGCAACGACATCGTGCTTGCGGTTAGCAATCTGCAGCGGCTGCAGGAAGTCTTGATGTACATAGAAGTCACTCAAGACGAATGCCGTACAGCGACGTTTAGCAACACTAGTCAAAAACTCCAAAGCCTGCTTCACATCCGTTCGCTTGGATTCAGGATGGAAGTCGAGCATCTCACGGATGATATACAGAATATGCTTACGACCTTTCTTGGGTGGGATATATTTCTCGATACGGTCTGAAAAGAACACCACGCCAATCTTGTCGTTGTTCTGGATAGCTGAGAAAGCAATCGTAGCAGCTATCTCCGTCACCATGTCACGCTTCATTTGGCGTTGCGTACCAAAGTCCAGCGAACCACTGACGTCGATGAGCAACATCACGGTAAGCTCACGCTCCTCCTCAAAGACCTTGACATAAGGACGATGAAAGCGAGCGGTCACATTCCAGTCGATATCACGCACATCGTCGCCATACTGATACTCGCGCACCTCGCTGAAGGCCATACCCCTACCCTTAAAGGCAGAATGGTATTGCCCAGCAAAGACGTTCGAGCTCAGGCCACGGGCCTTGATCTCTATCTTCCGTACCTTCTTTAATATTTCAGAGGTTTCCATTTTCTAGTTTTACTAGTTTAACTAGTCACACTAGTTTAGGGTACTTCGACCTTGTTGATAATCTTAGAGATAATCTCCTCGCTGGTGATGTTGCTAGCCTCAGCCTCATAGGTCAGACCAATACGATGGCGCAACACGTCGTATGCAACGGCACGCACATCCTCAGGAACCACATAACCACGACGCTTGATGAAAGCATAGGCACGGGCAGCCTTGGCGAGGTTGATAGAAGCACGGGGTGAACCACCAAAGGAAATCATATCCTTCATATCCTTCAGTCCATAACGGTCGGGATAGCGGGTAGCAAAGACGATGTCAGCAATATACTGTTCAATCTTCTCATCAATATATACCTCACGAACCACCTCGCGAGCCTTGATAATCTCAGCAGCCGTAGTCACCGGAGTAACGGTGGGAAGGGCACCTGCAATATTCTCGCGGATAATCTTCTTCTCCTCCTCAATGGTAGGATAGCCAATGACTACCTTCAACATGAAACGGTCCATCTGTGCCTCAGGCAATGGATAGGTACCCTCCTGCTCAATGGGGTTCTGAGTAGCCATCACCAGGAAAGGATTAGGCAACTCAAAAGTATCTGCACCAATGGTTACCTGCTTCTCCTGCATAGCCTCCAGTAATGCACTCTGCACTTTGGCTGGTGCTCGGTTGATTTCATCTGCCAATACGAAATTAGCGAATACCGGACCTTTCTTTACCTGGAATTTCTCTTCTTTCTGCGAGTAGATCATCGTACCTGTTACGTCGGCAGGCAACAGGTCTGGGGTAAACTGTATACGACTATACGTAGCATCTATCAACTGCGACAGCGTCTTGATAGCCAACGTCTTAGCCAGTCCGGGAACACCCTCTAAGAGGATATTGCCGTCACTCAGCAAACCAATCAGCAGAGAGTCTACCAAATGCTTCTGACCCACAATTACACGATCCATTCCCGTCACCAGATTTGTGACGAATCCACTCTGTTGTTCTATCCGTACATTCAACTCACGGATGTCAATAGCTTCAGCCATATTATTACGAATTATATTTATTTACTTTTTACAACGTGCAAAAGTACTCATTTCCCCTCTTATTACGCGCACTTGCATACCTAAATTATATTAAAAAAGTTTCCTAAAACTTACATTTTAAGAAACTTTTTAAATATGAACTCAAAAAGGCTTGGGTTATTCTTCTATATCTTGTACTAAACGAACAGCCATTCCTCTATCCAATTTATCCCAGTCTTCTGAATTGGGACCCATGGTGTTAGACATACCTGTCCACTTTCCAAATGTATAACACCATACACGATAGGCATCTATGCGCTCTGCTGTCCAGTAACGGCCAACCTCCTCCTCGACATACTGACCTTTCAGACGATAACCAGTAACAGGAAGGAACACCGCACCATATTTCTCAGCTATTTTCCATTGATCAAGTGTATAGGAAGTTCGGAAACCAAGAGCAAAAGCCCCAGATTTTAATTCGGGCACTCCATTGGGCTGTACCCAGTTAGTGGGAAGCAAGACAAAGCCTTTCACATCTCCTACCACAGCCAACCCTCTCGAGCACTCTAACTGTATCCATTCATTTCTGGTCATGGTACGCCATTTTTTCGACTTTGAATTGTCATTCGAGAACTTATTGTACACGCCCCAGTCGCATAGCGACCATTCAGGGTCGTTCAAATTATAGTTTACAGATGGCGTATAAATATCATGTCCCCATCTCCAGTAGTCTGTCCAATCCACAGAGTTTGACCATGGCTCATAACATACTGCGCCACTTGACCATCCACTAGTTGCCCATCCAAAGAGATCAATCCAACCATCATATGATGGAGAAATATTTATATTGTCAGCACCAACTGTCTCCCACTGATTGGGAGCAAAACGCCATGTACGCAATGCTGCATTATACTGAATATTACCTGGTGCAAAACGGATTTTCTTCTGTGTTTCCTTACTCCAAAAATAAGGTTCCTCAGTCATCGAAGGATTATCAGGATTATCAGGATTGTCTGGAGCGCCGTCAGAATCATCAGAATCTCCACCACCACAAGCGGTGAACATAAACACACATACTGACAATGTCAGGATTCGTGCCAACTCGTTCAAAATTGTTTTTTTCATAAGCATATAATCTCGTTGGGGTGATATGTATCTCCTCTATTACTATTATTATTTTCTACGCTTCTTCACTTCCAGCTTAGGAATTTTCAGTACCTGACCAGCCTTGATCTGCGGATTCTGGGGCAAGCCATTATACACTTCCACATAGCATTGCATATCGGGACCGAGGTGGGCACGACAGATACTATAGAAAGTCTGGCCCTCCAATACAGTCACCTCATGCGACGTGCCAACGATACGATAGGCACCCAAACGGACACGTTCATCCTTGGCCGACCATTGGTCAACTTCCTCTTTCTTGGGTTCTACCTTAGGTTCAGCCTTAGGAGTTTCCTTGGGTTCTTCTTTGGCAACGGGTGTAGCAGCAATTTCGTTGACGATGGTCTCTTCAGATGCTCCAGCTTCCACAGAATCTTGCAATTCTGCCATATAAACGGTGTCTCTTACAAATACTGTATCAGGTAGTACTGCCGTCTGCTGACGACCATATTGATATCCGCCATAGCCAGCAGCAATCACCAAAGCCAAAGCTACCAAGCCAGCCAACAACCAACGTCCCCAATGACTCTCCTCTGGTTGTTCTTCTTCATAGAAGTTGATTAAATCTTCTGGTTCCTCAGCAGCTGGTTCTTCAACTGCAGGCTCCTCGATAACGGCAGGTTCTTCAGCGATAATGGCAGGTTCTTTAGCAATAACGGCAGGTTCCTCAACGATAACGGCAGGTTCCTCAACGATAACGGCAGGTTCCTCAACGATAACGGCAGGTTCCTCAGCAATAACGGCAGGTTCCTCAGCAACAGACGATTCTTCCTCTGCCGCTTCGTCTGGAATATCTTCGAATTCTACACCATCGTTCAACACAACGGTTTCAAACTGTGAGAAAGGCTTGTTGACCAATTCCTTCATTACCGTATCTGGCGTAAACGACACCTTCGAGTGGCTATCGATAACCACACGTTCGCCAGTACGCACGCTTACACTTTCACGGGCTTCGACATTGATAATCTTAAAAGTACCAAGTCCTTTCACCTTGACCGTTTCGCCATCCTGCAGACGACTAAGGATGACAGAAAAAAACTCTGTCGCAAACTGGTTAGCCTCTCGCTGGCCCAGGCCATTCTTCTCAATGAGAATCTTGGCAACCTCTTGTATTGTCAGTTTTCCCATAGCTTACTGTCCTCCTTTCAGTTTATCCTTCCACGTCTGGTTGGGTTTGAAGTTCAGCACGAGTTTAGGTGGCACCAGCATACGCTGTCCTGTAGAAGGATTCACCATAACACGCTCCATCTTCTTCTTGGTTTCAAAGACACCAAAGTTTGGTACCAGCACAGCGTTATCCTCCTGAAAGGCGTCACCCATAGCATCAATCAGGTTCCCTGCCAGCTTCTGAGTATCTTTGGTGCTATAACCAGTACGCTCAGCCAATTCAGCTATAAATTCCTTGTTATTCATATCTTTGTCGTCGCATATAAGTCAAACTCTTCCGCATCTGTAATGCGTGCATCATAGAACTCGCCAATAGTCAGTGCTTCGTCAATGGGTATCAGCACCTCAGGGTCTACCTCTGGAGAACAGAACTCCGTACGACCGATATACCAATCACCTTCCACACGGTCAATGATGACGCGCAATGTGCTGCCAACCTTCTCAGTTTCCAGTTCGGCACTAATATTCTGCTGGATACGCATCAGCTTATCCAACCGTTGTTGTTTTACTTCAGCAGGGACATCATCCTCATAGTGATTGGCACTATAGGTACCGTCCTCTTCTGAATAGGCAAAAGCACCCATGCGTTCAAAGCGGGCCCACTTAGTAAACTCAATAAGTTCACGGAAGTCTTCTTCCGTTTCACCTGGGAAACCCACCATCAACGTAGTACGGATATGGATGCCTGGCACCTCACGACGCATACGGCGTATCAACTCATAGGTCTCCTCCTTCGTCACATGACGCTTCATTCGGTCAAGCATGTGGTCGCTGATATGCTGCAAGGCAATGTCCAGATAATTGCAGACATTCTTCTTCTCGCGCATAACACGCAACAAGTCCCAAGGGAAATGTGCCGGATAGGCATAGTGCAAACGAATCCACTCAACACCCTCTATGTCGGCCATCTTTTCAATGAGTTCAGCGATATGCTGCTTGCCATCGATATCCACACCATAATACGTCAGCTCTTGAGCAATAACCTGAAACTCCTTAGTTCCCTGACTCACCAGATAGCGAACTTCGTCAAGAATCTCCTCCATCGGACGACTCTGGTGTTTACCAGTAATGATAGGTATCGCACAATAGGCACAATGGCGATCGCAGCCTTCAGCAATCTTCAGATATGCATAGTGCTTAGGCGTCGTGACGTGGCGGCGGGCTTTCTCTAGATTATCTAGTTTCTCTAGATCTACTAGCAGTTGCTTATAGTTAAACTTGCCGTACCAGCCATCCACCTCAGGAATCTCTTTCTCCAAGTCTGCAAGGTAACGCTCTGACAGACACCCCATCACAAAGAGTTTCTGCAAACGTCCTTCTTCCTTAGCCTGCACAAATTCCAGGATGGTGTCAATGCTCTCCTGCTTAGCATCCTCAATGAAACCGCAGGTATTGATAACCGCGATGTCACCTTGTGGATTATCAGAATCATGAGTAACACGATAGCCGTGAGCCTCAAAGAGTCCCATGAGGGTCTCCGAGTCTACCAGGTTCTTCGAGCATCCCAGCGTGATGATATCTATCGCAGGTTTCTTATTCATGCTTAAACAACGAGTCAACAAACTGGCGCTTATTAAAGAGTTGAAGGTCTTCCATCTTCTCACCCAGTCCGATATACTTCACGGGTACCTTCAACTGGTCGGAGATACCAATAACGACACCACCCTTAGCGGTACCGTCGAGTTTTGTGATAGCCAGACTAGTGATATTGGTAACTGCTGAGAACTGCTTGGCCTGCTCAAAAGCATTCTGTCCGGTAGAGCCATCCAGCACAAGCATCACCTCATCAGGAGCCTCAGGCATCACCTTCTTCATGACGTCCTTAATCTTCTTCAACTCATTCATCAGCCCCACCTTGTTGTGAAGACGACCTGCAGTATCTATCAGCACCACATCAGCACCATTGGCCTTGGCACTCTGCAAAGTATCGAAAGCCACCGAGGCAGGGTCGGAACCCATCTGCTGCTTAATGACAGGAACGCCTACACGCTCGCCCCAGATGCATATCTGTTCTACGGCAGCAGCACGGAATGTATCGGCAGCACCCAGATAGACCTTCTTGCCAGCCTGCTTGAACTGCCAAGCCAACTTACCAATTGTCGTGGTCTTACCCACTCCATTGACACCGACAACCAAAATAACGTAAGGCTTGTGGTCTCCTGGCAGGTCCCAGTTGTCGTTATCCTCAGAGTTATTCTCTGCCAGCAACGAGGCAATCTCGTCACGCAGTATCTCATTCAACTCACTGGTTGAGACATACTTATCGCGAGCCACACGCTCTTCAATACGCTCAATAATCTTCAGCGTAGTCTCAACACCCACATCAGAGGTAATCAGCACCTCTTCCAGGTTGTCGAGTACATCGTCATCCACCTTCGACTTACCCGCAACAGCACGTGCCAGTTTGTCGAATACGCTAGTCTTGGTCTTCTCCAAGCCTTTATCCAGCGTTTCTTTCTTTTCCTTACTAAAAAAACCGAAAATACCCACCTCGTTAATTTACTATTTGACTATTTACAATTTACTATTCTCTTATACATGGAGCTCCAATACGAAGCGCACACCTTTCGTAAACTCAGGGTCAATATCCAAGTCACCATTCATCTTCAAAGCCATCTGCTTACAGATTGGCAGTCCCAAGCCATCTCCCTCGGTGAGATTACGAATCTCCAGGAAAGGTTTGAATACATCGTCGCGCTTCTCCTCAGGAATAGTAGAACCCGTGTTCGATACCAGAAACTGTAGGGTATGAGCACTGCGTTTCTTGAAGTCGAGCCAGATAGTGCCACCTGCAGGTGTATAGATAGCAGCATTAGCCAGCAGGTGCGACAGAATATGCGACACATACTCCTTGTTAATCGTTGCACTCATCTTGGGTGCATTGGTTGTCAGCGTCACATCAGCGTTCACCTTAGACTGAATCTGAGCCATCAGACCCTCGCAGAACGTTGGAACAGAAGTTTCTTCCAACTCTACCGCTTCATCCATAGAATTCTCCAGTGCCGACAGTGTCTGAATATGCTCAGAGAAAGCCAAGAGCGCCTTCACCTCAGGAACACTGCTATCGAGCTTTTTAAAGGTCGGTTCCAACTGTGCAGCGATATTACTAATAAACTGCGCCTTCAGAGCGTTGCTTTCTGTCAACAGCTGAATATTCTTCTTCTGCTTACGTGTCATCAGGATAAAACGCAACAGGATAATGCCGCCAATCACCAATGCGGCTGCCAATGCTGCAGCCAGCACTCCTAAAGCAATGATAAAGCCCATGCGAGTAGTCAGCGAACTATCTTTCTCGGCTATCGATGCCTCGTTGTCGCTTATCTGCTGCTTCAGGGCAGCTATCTCGTCAGCATATTTCAAGGCAGTAGTAGAGTCCTTCCAGGCCATATAGCCCTTATACGACTGAGCCACGAGATTAGCGCTGTTGCTCTTGCGACCATTGGCAATCAGTGTTTGGTAGACCTCATCCACCTTGTCGTACTCCTTCTGCTTAGTCAACTTGTCAGCCATTTCCTTGAAGGCAGCATTACCCTCAGCAGTCTGACCAAAGGCATAGTAATAAATGGTCTTATTGTAGAGCAGGTCGTTCTTCACCTGTTCATCACCCGACTGATTGGCATAATTCTCCATGGACTTCAAGTGTTCCAGGGTGTTTGCAGGACGACGCATCTTCATATACATCTGCATGCGCTCACGACTGGTCATATAGTGAGCTGCCGCTTTCTCCGTACCCGACGAATTGCTACTGGAATTGATAGTCTGATCTATGTTACGCAGCAGGTCAAAAGCCTCCTGATACATATTCTCCTTGTAATACAAGGCTGTGGCCTTGGCACCACACTCAGCAGCCTGTCGAATATGGCCTTTGGCTGCATAGTCTTCAAAAGCACGAATGTAAGTAGAACGCGCAGAAGCGATGTTCTTATTGGCATCTATTGCCTCAGCACGCTGCTGGAGTTCACTCTTTTGGACATCTTCTGCCATAGCAATGCCACAGCCGAGAAGCACACAAAATAATAGGGTTAATGTCTTTTTGTTCATATCCGTTTTCGCTTGTTTACCATTCAATCCTGCAAAGATAGTGATTATTTTCCGAAAAAGCAAACGGATTGCAAAAAAAATAAGGCTGCAACATGTATTTGCAGCCTTATCATCATATTTCAATAGTACAATTAGTTCTTGAAGAAGTCCTTAACGGCCTCGTTGGGAACCATCTGCTCGTCAAAGATGTAAGCACCAGTCTTGGGGCTCTTAACCATCTTGATAACCTTTGTGTAAGCGCGACCATCCTTTGAGCCTTCGTGGAGGGTAGCGACGGTTTTCTTTGCCATGCTTTAAACAGATTATTTAATCTCCTTGTGCACAGTCATGCGCTTCAGGATGGGGTTATACTTCTTGAGTTCCATTCTCTCAGGGGTATTCTTACGATTCTTGGTCGTAATATAGCGGCTTGTTCCGGGCAGTCCACTCTCTTTCATCTCAGTGCACTCCAGAATCACCTGAACGCGGTTACCCTTTGCTTTCTTACCTGCCATGATATTAGTCTCCTATTACTTTAATGTCCTTCCAGTCTACAAAACCTTTAGCAACAGCCTGCTTCAGGGCAGCGTCCAGACCAACCTTATTAATCATACGCAGACCAGCGGCGCTGATCTTCAACTGAATCCAGCAAGCCTCCTCTACGTAGTAGAACTTCTTGCTGAACAGGTTTACATCAAAGCTGCGCTTTGTGCGATGCTTTGAGTGAGACACGTTATTACCAATCTGTGCCTTCTTTCCCGTAATCTGACAAATCTTAGACATTTCTATCTATTTTTTCTTGTTACTTAAATATAACTTACTCCAAACAGGGTGCAAAGGTACAAAAAAGTTTAGAGTTAAGAGTTTAAAGTTCAGAGATTTCTCTTTATATTAATGTTTTTTAACCTTCTACCTCTATTTTGTTCTCTGTTTTGAGGAAATCGAGGAACAATTGCATCACTTTATTGGTTGCAATGGCAAGGTTGATGTCGCGTCCGTGGTCTTCCTGAATCATCATTGTTACCTGCTTCTCTTGATTGCCGCAAGCCAACCAAATGGTACCGATGGGAATGTCTTTCGGGCCACCGGTAGGACCGGCGTAACCGGTTGATGCCAATGCGAAATCGGTGTTTAATGACTTGCAGGCGCCTTTCACCATCTGGCAGGCAACTTCCTCGCAGACAGCTGTTTTTTCTGCCAGGACCTGCGGATCTACGCCCAGCAGTGCCTCTTTGGTTTCATCGACATACGAGATGATGCCACCCTTGAAATATTTCGACGCACCAGGAACGGCGATGATGGCCTCGGCGATGCGTCCACCCGTACAGCTCTCGGCTGTACCTACGGTCTTCTCCATTTCCCACAGCAGCTGACTGATTTCCCTGCTGATAATTTTGCTTTCAAAATCCATATTGTTTTGTTTTTTTTCGTTATTTTCGAGGTTTCGACGTTTCGACGTTTCGATGTTTCGATGATTCGATGTTTCGATGATTCGATGTTTCGAGCTTTCGAGAGTTCGGGGTTTCGAGGTATCGACTATTTGAATGTGACCTTGGAGAATGCGGGAGCATTGATGTCACAGAACTCCTTGTCCAAGAACTTGTAGTAGCCCACGATGCCAATCATGGCGGCATTGTCCGTGGTGTAGCTGAACTTGGGGATATACACCGTCCAGCCATAGCGCTTGGCGTGATCATGGAAGGCGTTGCGCAGTCCGTTGTTGGCACTCACGCCACCGGCCACGGCAACATGTTTGATGCCAGTCTGCTTGACGGCCAGCTTCAGCTTCTTCATCAGGATATCGACGATGGTCCACTCCAATGAGGCCGCGATGTCCTCCTTGTGGTGCTCTATGAAGTCAGGATCTTCCTCCACCCACTTGCGCAGATTATAGAGGAACGACGTCTTCAGACCCGAGAAGCTGTAGTCAAGACCAGGGATGTGCGGTTCGGAGAACTGGTAGGCCTTCGGATTGCCCTGACGCGCCAGACGGTCGATGATAGGACCACCGGGATAACCCAGTCCCATCACTTTCGAGCACTTGTCGATGGCCTCGCCGGCAGCATCGTCGATGGTCTGTCCCAGCACCTCCATATCGTTGTAGGCATTCACCTTGACAATCTGCGAGTTACCACCGCTGACCAGCAGACAGAGGAATGGCAGAGGCGGCGGATTGAAGTCACCCTCGCCACCATCGATGAAGTGCGCCATGACGTGGCCCTGCAGATGGTTGACATCAATGAGGGGAACACCCAGCGAACGCGCAAAACCTTTGGCGAAGTTGACACCCACCAGCAGCGAGCCCATCAGTCCCGGACCGCGGGTAAAGGCGACAGCCGACAGTTGTTCCTTCTGGATGCCGGCCCGCTTGATGGCCTCATGCACCACTGGCACCACGTTCTGCTGGTGAGCACGCGACGCCAGTTCAGGCACCACACCGCCATACGACTCGTG
>CAMJIA010000039.1 GCA_946405695.1 uncultured Prevotellaceae bacterium
ATTTCCACCTTTAACGATGGATTAAACACTCTGCCCGTACCTACAGCCGCATCCTCAAGGTGGCCCGCACCATTGCCGACCTTGCTGGCTCTGAACAAGTCCAGTCCATGCACATCGCCGAAGCCATCGGTTATCGCAACCTCGACCGTGGCGATTGGGCAGAAAGGGGAACATAACATACCAACGTCATCTTTCACCCGTTCCGACGTCATCTACGGGTGCTTCCGACGACATCTACGACCCGTTCCGATGATACTTTAGGGGAGTAAAGTATCATCGGAACGACCGAAAGATGCCATCGGAACGGGTGCAAGGAACGTCAGGAACGACCCAAAGGTGACGGCAATACGCCAAACTTTGTTGGGAATACAGAAATATCCCTCAAAACGGTAGTGGTAATGATTCTTACAACCGACATGTCACACCTATCTTGGTTTCAAAGGTTCTGGCATAGACATTACTATCCCTACCCCACTCCTGGGTTCCGTTATAATAATAGTTATAGTGCGTACGGCGCCAGTAGTAAGAACCTGATATGTTGATGGACCACTGCTTGGCCAGATGGACCTCAAAGATAGGATTGACAACCAACAGAGTAGCATCGCTATTGTCACCCATCACATTCAGATAGTGCAAGTCCCTGGTGCCTTCATTGAACTCTTTCAATTCATCAAATGTATAAGTATTATAGCCCTTCCACGTATAGAGGCGGAAGTACTTAGCGTTAAGTACCATTCTTCCGACGCGTCCAAAGTCCAGTTGTGTCTTCGCCTTGATGCTGAATCCGCTACCCATATTGTAGTCGCGCTCGATGACGTTAAAATAGTCGCTCTTCGTACCACCAAGCAAGATGCCGCTTACAAAGATACGCTGTTCCATCTTGGAAAGCGCACCCGTCTGGGGCATTGACAGGATGAAGCCAGGACCGAAACCCGCAGCCTCGCTGATACGGTAAGGAACCAACTCAGAACCGTCCTCGATGGGATTAGAATCGTAGTAGTTGAAGTGCTGGTAGATACCAAACTCAGCAGCCATGCCTTGTCCGTCCTTGCTCTTGGCAGGCTTGTCGATGATGGGCGTACTCCAGAGTCGACCAACGATGCTGATGTTGTTGACCACCTTCTGTCCACCACCGATGCTGAACGTAGCATCAAGGTCGAAGAAGTCATAGGGCTTCGTGTGACGCTCACCGTCGACAGCCGTACCATAGAGCAGATAGAAATTCAGGTAGGGTGCATGGACACCACGGAACAAGGCACCGTCGTCAGCCAGATAGCGCCAACCCAAGGTGAACGACACATCAACAGGTGTCTCATGGAAGTTGTGATAACGGTAGTGTTTGTTCTTCACACGCCAGGCATCACCACTGACAATACGGTGAATACCCTGCATGGGGTTGACAATGGCAGCTGCAGCCTCACGCCAGAAACGGCTCCAACCCATGTCACGGTCGTCAAGGATGGTACGGCTCAATCGGTGTGTCATTTCACCAAGCGCTATACCGCCACACGTCGTGGCGATAATGTCGTTGATGGCTGGTGGCTCCGTCTCGCCCAGGAACTCCCACATGGCCGAACCCAGCAGTGAGTAAGGTGCTGATTCCCAGAACGACAGTCCATTGGTACGGGCAGCGTTGAAGTAGAGGTTGCCATGATACGGATGGGCAAACATATTCGTCACGAAGAAGTCGTTGTCCCAAACCATACCATCGGTAAAGTTATGCTTCAGCGAGTTCAGCGTGGTCTGTGCGAAGTCTGAGTTCAGCTCCCAGCGGTCGAACAGCTGTACACCGACATTGATGGCCGTCACCTCAGCAAAAGCCTGCCAGTAGCGCTTCTTCACGGGCAGCGCCATCGTTGAGTCGCCATATACTATCTGCTTCCGCTTCTCCTCCCATGCACGCATCCACGATCCGTGCTGGTCGCGTGACTGACGATAGGTCAGACCCAGTTCAAACAGCGGTCGATTGCGATAGGTCTCGTTGCGGTCGTAGTAACGCGTCAACCCCCAGCCCACCGATGCAAAAGCACCGAACTTCCTACTGAACTGATAGTCGGCATTGATGCGTGCCTGCAACGAATAGAGTCGTTCGGGCTTCTCGTTGTTCTTCTTAGAGAACGTCTCTACGTGGTAGTATCCGATATCACCGCTCAGACTCAGTTTGTCTGTCAGCTGCTTATACTGACCTAGACGGTAGAAGATGGCACCCGAGAACTTTGAGTCGAGTCCCATAAAGTGGGTACCGACACCGATAATGTTATACGTACTCTTGTTTCGAAAGCGGGCAGCAATATTAGTCTTGGTCGAGCTACCACCATAGACCATATAGTCGATGGTGGTGGTAGGATTGATATTCACCAGACCAATCTTATGGCCGATAGAGTCGTAGCTGAGGTTAACGATACCCACCTGCCAGCCTTTGCGACGCTTACGGGTTATGTTGAACAAGCCAATCTGCGCACCATCCAACGAGTCGGCATAGTTGATAGCACCCTGCTGCCAACCGTTCATCTTACCCGACGACACGTTGAGCAGGGTCGACAATTGCAAACCCTTGTTTATGCCGCGGGTGATATTGTTAATACCTGCCAGCTGCAGTCCGCCGAACTCTCCACCCGATACGTTGGAGAACATACCGTACTGGAGTCCCTTGCCGCCGTTTACTGCTACCGACGAGATAACGCCGAACTGCACTCTCTTCACGGAGTCCTGACCACTGAGGATACCGACAGGAAAGTTCTGCGCGACAGACGCCGCAATGCATAAATTAAATAATGCAATAATTAAGAGACTTTTCTTCAATCGAACGCTTTCAAATATTACCTTTTATCAGATGCTTAGTTCATCAAGAACGGTAATCAGACGCTTGTCGAAACGCTTATCAGTGCGGATGCACTCCGAGAATGGCACGTAGACCACATCGTTGTTGCGGACGCCCACCATGACGTTACGCTGACCCTGCAGAATAGCCTGGATAGCACCGACGCCCGTGATAGATGCTAGGATGCGGTCACGGGCCGATGGCGAACCACCACGCTGCAGGTGACCAAGGATACTGACACGTACGTCGAACTCCGGAAACTCTTTCCTGACACGGTCTGAATAGAACATGGCACCGCACTTCGGACTCTCTGAGACCAGGACGATACACGACTTCTTTGACTTGCGAATGCCGCGACCCATGAAAGCAGCCAGCTGGTCGACATCAGTCACCTCTTCAGGAACGATGGCAGCCTCAGCACCACAGGCGATGGCACAGTTCTGAGCAAGGAAACCAGCGTCGCGGCCCATCACCTCGACGAAGAAGATGCGCTCGTGCGAGTTGGCGGTGTCACGGATGCGGTCCACACACTCCATGATGGTGTTCATCGTGGTGTCGTAACCGATAGTAGCGTCAGTGCCATAGAGGTCGTTGTCGATGGTGCCCGGCAAACCGATAACGGGGAAGTCAAACTCCACACCGAAGTTCCAGGCTCCCGTCAGTGAACCGTTACCGCCGATGACAACGAGGGCATCTATCTCTTCCTTCAGGCAGGTCTCGTAAGCCTTCTGACGACCCTCAGGTGTCATGAAATCTTTCGAACGGGCCGTCTTCAAAATCGTACCGCCACGGGTGATGATGCCTGAAACATCCTCTGTGGTAAAAGTCTTCACCTCGTCGTGGATGAGTCCTTCATAGCCTCGGTAGATACCTTTGACATTAAACTGGTTGTAGATGCCTGCACGTGTCACGGCACGAATGGCAGCGTTCATGCCAGGCGAGTCACCGCCAGAAGTCAGTACACCAATCGTCTTAATCTTTCCCATATTACTAAGTTCTTATTAATATTAATATTCGTGCAAAATTAAAATTCATATCCTATATTCACGTAGAAGTAAGGTTCCTTGGTGCGGTTGCTGTAACCGATGGTGGCACCGACAGGACCAATCATTGTCTTGTAGTAGTAAGCCAGCTGGGCACCGAGCAGTGTATGGCGATCGAGCAGCTGCTTGATGTTCTCAGCATGCTGGGCACCGGCAAAGCGGAACAGCAGGTAGTTGTTGTCGCCAATGCGCTGCTGAGCCTGTAGTTGCGCAGCTACGAAATGGCGGTCAACATACTCCATACATCCCAAACCGGCGAAGGGCATCTGTTGCTCGATGTAGCGGCCAAAATAGTCTCCACCGATGGTATTGCCAAAGACGAGAGGCAGTACGGGACCGAACAACAGACGACCATAGAACATGGGTTGCAGGGTGAAGCGATTGCCGAAGGTGAACGACATGCGCCAGTCGGCATTGACATCGCTCAAACCAAGTTTTTTACTGCTACTCTCACTGTCTGCAGAACGTGCTTCGAGGCGTGCGAAATCGTCGGTCAGATAAACATACTCTGCATTGAAACGGGCACCTCGTGTAGGGAATATCCAGTTGTCCTCGCTGTTGTAGTTGATGCGTGCCCGATAGCTGAAGTAATGCTCGTTGATGAGGGATACCTGCTGTGACGACTCAGAACCGAGTGTGTTGCGATAGTGCAGATAGTCCCAGCGCAGTCCCAGCTGGAAATTGAAGTGACGGAAGTCGAAGTTGAACGGCACGAACTCCGACTGGAACTGGTTATATAGGATGTTATAGTCGCGGTCGCCATTGATATAGATGTCAATATCGTTGCGCAAGAAAGTGAAACTGAGCTTGGGACGTGTAAAGCCGTGCGGCAGGAAGGTCACCTCGCCACGAGCCAACAGACGCTTGCCCAGGCGCAGCGTCAGCTCAGTATTCATAGGAATGGGCTTCTGCAATGGAACATCGAGACCCAGCTGCAGAGCGGCATACTCTTCGGAGTCGAAACGGAAACCGGCATAGAAACGAGACAACTTCTTGGCATTGAAGGTCCCCTCTTCGTCAGCATCAGCCGGCTGATGGGGATGCAACAGCTTGGGACGGTAATTTTTGCTGATGCCAATACGTTTCTTCAGCGCTATCAACTCGTCCCAATGGCGACGGGCTTCTTCCTCGCCACGACGGATGAGTGTATCGATGGCGGCTGCCGAAAAGCTGGCAGCACCGTAACCTTCGGGATCAACATACATGTAAACATCGGTGGCAGCTTTGTTCTCCTCGAACTTATTCTTCGTGTTCGCATCGACAATCTGGCTGAGTACGCTCATCGTGCCCCAAACATCACTAACAGACTTAGGATGGTCGTGTACGGAGACGCCAATGACGATGTCGGCACCCATCTTGCGGGCAATGTCCACGGGGAAGTTGTTGCGCATGCCACCATCTACCAGCACACAACTGTCAATTCTGACAGGTGAGAAGACAGCAGGAATAGCCATCGATGCACGCATGGCCTGAGGCAGACGACCACTGTGAAAATCGTACTCCTCGTACTTGATAATGTCGGTAGCCACGCAGGCAAAGGGAATGGGCAGGTCGCGCGAGAAATTAAGTGAGTCGGTATAGCCCACACATAACTTGTCAAACAGTTCGGCAAGGTTCTTTCCCTTGATAAGTCCACCAGGCTGCAGGTTGCGCTTGCCACCACCCAACACAGTAGACAGCGCATAGGTGTAGTTCTTACGGACGTTGTTGAGACTCAGCTTACGCTGGTCGTCGCGATCACTGATGACGTAGGTCCAGTCCTGAGCACGGGCCAGTGAGTCGAGAGAGTGGGCATTATAGCCGATGGCATAGAGACCGCCGACGATGCTGCCCATCGACGTGCCAGTAATGATGTCAATAGGTATTCCTGCCTCTTCCAGCACCTTCAGCACACCAATATGTGCCATGCCTTTCGCTCCACCGCCACTCAATACGACAGCCACCTTCTTACAGGTCTTCCTGGCATCGGTGGAGGCAACAGCATCATTCTCAGCAAGCACTGTTGCACAAGCCATGATGGCAGTCAGTATGATGACTATAATCCTCTTCATTGTTCACTCCTCATTCTTGGCTTCCTTGGCAGCCTCTTTTGCGGCTTTGCGAGCAGCCTTTTCTGCGGCCTTGGCGGCTTTGCGGGCCGCTTTCTCCTCAGCTTTCTGGGCTTTCTCTTCTGCTTTCAGGGCCTTACGCTCGGCCTTTTGTTCGGCCTTCAGGGCTTTGGCCTCAGCACGGGCAATACGACGTTCCTCCTTGGCAGCCGCCTTGGCCTCTGCTTTGGCAGCACGGCGCTCATCACGAGTAGCCTTATCCTCGTCGGACATCTTGTGGAAACGGATGCCTGGTTTGATTTTGGTTTTCTTCATCTCGTTGGTGTTGGTAAACGAGAAGCCACAGAGCACGTCAACGCGCTTGCCCTTGACAGTAATGTTACCCGTAGCCACAGCACCGTCGCTCTCCAACTCAGCAATGAGGTTGTGTACCTTTATCTTCTTATATCTGCCCTCAGCGACATCGGCCTGCACACTGCCAATAGGCAGCTTGCCACCTTTCACCTTACGCATCTGGGCAGTACGGGGTTTCGAGATATCGAACTTGAAATCAGCTTTACAGGCTATCTTCCCCAAATCGGGCATATCCATGGCCTTACCCAGTTCGAAAGAGTCAGTACGCACAGTACCTAAGACGTATTTATTCAGTTCATCAAGTGTTACTTGGACGTTCAGCTTACCAGGTACCGTATTCAATACTCCTGCAAACTGCTCTTTCTTCCACAGCACGTCAAAATGACCATTATAGGTGATTCGACCAAGGGCATTCAGCTGTTTCATCATGAACTTCTTGACGGAGAACTGGTTGATGACACGCTCAGCATAGGCTCCATCTGTCGCCATCTTATGCACATCAAAATGGACACGCAGGGCGTACTTATCTTTCAGATTACTGATGCGTCCTGAAGCAGCGATGGTTAACTTCTTGTCTGCAGTGTTGACTGACACGTTACGGAAACGAAGCTCGTTATCGTTACCACTCATCTGCGTCTGTAATCTCAGGGGCAACGAGAATTTCTTCAGTACGGGGGCAAAAGGTTGTGCAATATCTTTCAGCAGTACCCTACCCTCAATTTTTGAAGTAGAGAACTGCAATGGACGTTGCTCCTTTTTGCTGGGCAACTGGACATCAGCACTGGCAATGTTCAACGAGGTATGTGCCATCTTGATGAGGATATCGCTGAGATGGGCATTGCGCTTGTTGGCATTGACCTTCAACTGCAGTTCCGTCACCAATAGTCCTGAACCACGGTCTTCGGCCATTCCACTGGTAACCTGTGCCACCAACGTATCCTTGCCGATGGAGTCGACCTGAATATCAAATTTGGCAAGGACATCGAAATGTCCGACATCGAAAGCGCCACGATTAGGTTTGCCGGTATTCTTGCGAGGCTGGTGATTGTCGGTCTGATAAATCAGGTTGTCTATCGTCACCAGGCGCTTTCCATCGCCATCCGCTGCACTCAGCACACCAACAGACACATACGTGTCGACAGGTCCTTTCTTGGTATGCTTGACAAAGAAGGTTGTCAAATCGTGAACCTCAGCCGTCTGCAGTCCCTTGCTGTTCTTCTTGTAGCGCAGACTGCCCAGTTCGGCTTTCATAGTGTCATTGTAGCACACCTTAATATCCTTCAATGAGAGGTTGCGGACATCAATCGTCATCGGTTTCTTCTTCTGTGTGCTATCCGTAGCAATAGAGTCCTGCTGGGGTTTCTTCTTGCTCTTGAAAGCATCGATGACAAACTGGAAGTTTGCCACCGAATCGCTGTCGGTAGCGGGTTTATAGAGGCGTGCCTCCAAACCGCTAATCTTAGCTTGAGAAATGCTAACCTCCTTATGTAGCAAAGGCAGAAGTTTCAGGTCGACACCCAGCTCCTTCATCTGGAACATCTTACGTTGCTGCTGGTCGTCAATCTCCACACCATAGAGGCGCACACCCTGGTCGATAAAACTAACAGAAGCCTTCTCAATACGCACAGAGGTATGCAGGTAGTCGCTCAAAAGTTCGGTGGACTTCTGCACTAACCGTTCCTGTACGGCGTCGGTATGGAAAGCGCCAAAGGCAATGGCTAACAGCACAACAATGGCGGCCAACAGACCTGCCAGTATTTTCATTGTCAGTATCAGAAATCGCTTCATAGACTTTTAGTGGGGAGGATGGTTATTTCAACAACTTATTGATTCGCTCTTCCATGTGTTGGGGGGACAGGTTGCGCGATAGCACACGGCCTTTCTGGTCTATCAACACGTTTGCAGGGACATCGCCAAAGCCGAACTTCTGCAACAATGGGGTCTCCCACATGCGACCGTCACAGATTGTTGACCATTTCAGCGAGTCGCGGGCGATATTGCGGCGACAGATATCGGGATGGGCATCAAGGTTGATACTTATCACACCCAACTGGCCTCCATACTTCTGCTTCAACTGTTTCAGACGCTGCTGCATGTTTGTACTCGCATAGCTCCAGGTGGCCCACGTCGTGACGACATTGACCTTACCGTTGAGTGTTTTCTCAGTAACCTTCCGTCCTTGGATGTCAGTAGCCGTAAACTTAGGTATCATAGACTTTACGCCACTGTTCTCCAATCTCTTCAACTGTTTCTTCAACTTCAGCAATTGTCCGTTTTCAGGATTCTCCTCCAACAGCATCTCCGTAAGGATACGAGCCTGTCGGTAGTCGGGATCGGCAGCTTGTAGGAAGTATCGCTGCAAGAGGTAGATGCTGACAGGAGAGTCGCGATTGTCCTTGATGAACTTACTGACAGCCTCAGGGATGTCGGGTGGCGTAAGGTCGTTGAGTTCCATGCGCAACATCGTCATATCCTCATTGTCCGATGTTCCCTCAATGATCATCTCCTTCATATGGGTAGCATCACCCTTGATGGTCACCTTGGCACCGGACTCGGCAAAAACCGGTTGCTCGGAATAGTTGGGGAATACAATCATCAGCAGTGCCTTATCGTAGAGTTCCATCTCATACGAGAAACGGCCATTACGGACAGGAATGGTATCAATACCTACCATTCCACCGTCTGGACTGTATACCCAAAACTCACCCTGATTGATGTTGCGCAAGCGGCCTTCGAGACGGAACTTTCCGCTCTCCGTGCCGCATGCCACCATCATCAGTGCAAGCAATATGTAAGCAAAGTCCTTCAATGCTTACTTCTTGAATTCAAGGTCATTATCAGCATAAGCCTTCAGCGAGGCATCCTTCTGGATGGCTGAACGCAGGAACGACTGAGCAGCATCGCTATTTCCCTGACGGGCATTGACGATAGCCAGCAGATAGTCGGTCATACCGTCGGCCTTCTCGACATTCTTCAGCGTCTGGGCAGCCTTGGCATAATTCTTGTTCAGAATCTGGGCGAGTGCAGCACTATTGGAGTTGACACCGTTGAAGTCCTGCTCAGCCAATGCATAGTTGCCCTGTGCGAGGTGCAGGTTACCCAGTGCCTCAGCCAGTCCCTGGGCATTACCAGCCTGACCGAGATAGTTCTCTGCAGCCTTAACATCACCACGCTGCAAAGCCAGCAGGCCCTGGTTGGCCTTGGTCTCAGCACAAGCTGCACCCGTAGCGGAAGCCTGTGTCAGATAACGCTGTGCCTCGTCATAGTTACCCTTGCTATAAGCCAAAGCGGCAAGGTTGTTATAAGCACGGGCATCCTTCGGATACAGACGTGTGGTGGTTGTCAGGATAGCCTCCTGCTCAGCGGGTGTCTCAGCGATAGAAGCAGCATAGAGCAGTTCCTCAACACTCAGCTTAGAAGGATCGCTCTTAATCTGATTGAAGATGGTTTCGTCGTCACGTCCGAGTGTCTCATAGTTGATGGTCAGACGGGCACGGCGCAGCTCAGGCAGGATACCATCGGCCAGTTCCTGGAAACCGTGACTCAGATTCTTGATTTGCTGCTCACGCTCCTGAGGATCCTTATACATGGAGAGGACACGCAGGATAACATCCTTGTCCTGGATATTGCTAGCCTGTACCAACTGCTGGAAACCTTCCCAGTCCTGAGCAGTATAGTTAGCCTCAACATCGCCTTCCATCTTAGCGTCCTTCATCTGCTTCTTCACATACTCCTCCGTATTGGTCTGGCGCTTGTTGGCCAGCTTCTCGTTCAGAGCAAAGCCACCATCAGGAGAGGCATAGGCAGAAACCTCGACATTTGCCAGCATGACATTCTCACGGTCGCTACCAATGCGCTTCAGCAGGTTGACAAACTCCTGAACGCTATTATTCTGCAACTCACTCTTGCGCAGCTCTGCCTGCTGGATGAGGAACTTGATATTGGCTTCCTGCTTCTGCTCAACAACGCGCTTAAAAGCATCGGGCGCGACACTGGCCTTAGCAGAGGTCAGCGTACGGTGATACAGTTCGCTGGTAGCAATCACACCATTGGCCACCTTGACAGCAGGAACCTCCACCTGCTTGTTACCAACCTTGGCATCGAAGGTTAGGAACAGTTCACTCTTCTGCATGGCAGGCTCATACTCATAGCTGGTCTTCATGGTATAATGACCACCCAACTGATAGCTGATGGTCTGGTCGTTACCCAGCACCTTCTCGCCCTGGAACGTAGCAGGACGACCTTTCACAGCCTGCTGCACACCATTCTTCACATAGCGCAACTCCGGAGTCACAGTGACAACAGCCTTCTTCTTCATGTATTTCTCGGGGAACACGCCATTGATGGTGGCGTCAACCTGTCCGCCATCAGCTACCAGCGGATCGGGGTTTACCTTGAAATAGTCACTAGAGAGCTGGCCCAGTTTGCCTGAGCACGATGTCAACATGGCAACAGCCATCAGTGACATCACTAAAACGTTCTTTGTTTTCATGTTTTAATAAATAGCTATTTATACCTTATTCTATTGTGCAAAGATACGTAGAATTCTTCTATTACACAAAAAAAACAAGAATTTTATGGGTGCAGATGCATTTTTTTCACTTTTCACTTTTCTCTTTTCACTTTTTTTCGTACCTTTGCACCCGCAAATAAGCAATTGTCGGCATAGCTCAGCTGGTTAGAGTATCACCTTGACATGGTGGGGGTCCTTGGTTCGAGTCCAAGTGTCGACACAAAAAGAGCGCTAGCAACATGGTTGTCAGCGCTCTTTTCCTTTTCCCTGCAGTCAGGTTACATTTTCTTGATAACCAACTGTTCGGTGGTGTACTTGATGACATCATCGAAGATGAGATGCAGGTCGGCATAGCTCTTCTCCGAATGGACTATCTTGTTGATACTGAACTGACAGTTCAACTGCACCTTTCCATTACCGGTAGTGGTCAGAATACGTCCCTCAAGACCCTTGTCCTGTGTAATAACAGTGGTGTTACGCTGTGCACTCTCCACGATATAGCCCTCAGGCAAAGTGATATTAACCACGACACGATGGGTTCCCAGGCTATGGAACTCTACAGGCATCTTACGGACGTCAGCACTGAAGGGATTATTGGCGATAACCGTTGGGAAGGGACAAATCTTGATGGTATTCCCCTCTACCTGCCCCTTGCGGGTGAACGGAATCTCCTCGGTAACATCGGGAGCAAAGGCCGTAATACCCTTTGCATTGCGATAGTTCATAGCAGCGAGGCCCTCATAGCGAGTGGTCTGCGTTCCCGTCAGTGTACCATCGGCAGCCAACTGGGCATTGATGATGGTGTTCTTCTGCAACTTCGACAGCTTCTGCAGGTTCACCCACGTGCTACGGTTCTTTTTCTGTATCAGTCGGGCACGCTCCACCAGCAGCGGTTCGGCAAGAACATTCAGGTAGCCGTTCTTTGACGAAGCGTCCAGATAGACATTAGCACCTGCAGGCATGACGACGGCAACGATGAAGGTGGATAGCTTGCGAATGGCGGGGAAATTATAGGGCAACAGACCCTTATCGCGCGTTCTAAGAACAACGGGAGCAGCAGTAAGCCCCACCTCGTTGAACGACTGTATCAGCAACAGGTTGATGTCAGCATTGGAGCCACCCTGTTTCTTCAAGGTCTCAGAGGTAGAGACAGGACTCATCTCGTACTTTCCGTTCCACATCACCTTGCTCATCACCAGATTGAACACTGCCTCAGCACGCTGACGCAGGTCGGCAATCTCAGCAATCTTGGCTTCCTTCAATTCTTTAGATAACGGGCTACGGTCGCTGAGGTGTATGCCCAAGTCATCAGAAGTGACAATCATCTCGTCAATCTGTTCCCAGGTGCTGGCATAGTCCATCTGTGCCATTCCTGGCAGTCGGTACTGCTTCAGCTCGGCAGTGATTCCTGCACAATAGTCCTGAACATTCCAAACATAGTCGTCTTTCGGCATGGCTATCAGGTTACGACCAACATAGACATAGTGGTTGGTTCTTACCTGCGTATGTTTGGCCAGGGGGTCGCTATCCAACTTAAAATTCAGCGTACCAGCTGTGCAGGTGTATGTCAGACGCTGGATGCCATGATCCTCGATATTGAAAATCAGGTAGCTGGGGATATTCATATCCAGTTTGGCAAAGACCACAGGAATCTCACACTGGGCAAACCAGTCGTGCAGTTCCCAGAACACCTCGCTATGGATGGTGTACTCGTATTCTATCACCGTACCTTCCTTGACGTTAGGAACGGTAAACTCCGTCTGGTAGTTGTGCTCGTCAATCTTTGTCGTGACGACATCGCTTTTCTTCAAGGAAGTCTTCACCACCTTGCTACCCTCCAGATTAAAAGCGGTAGCCTTGATGTTCTCTACACTCTCATCGCCATCAGTATCCGTGACACCATCCGTCATGGAAACGCCCTCACCCTCGAAATAAGAATTGGAGCTACCATCAGGCTTGGGAAGACTCATGCCATTGGTTTTCAGACCTCTGACATTATCACCAGCCGATATTTGGCGCTGGAAAGGTACGACAACCTTGGCAAAGCGGGCACCACTGGGTTTCAGCACCTTGATGCGCACCTTCTCACGGTAGTCAGCCAAGAAGCTGCTCGTCTGCACCGTATATTCCACATCGGTTAACCTACAGAGCACGACAGCCTCTGCGTTCGGGTCGGCAGCATAGGTTGTCATCTGCATCTCTTCCTTGGTAGGTTTACCAAACTTCATGTTAACATTGCCCTGGGCCATCGCACAATACACGGGCCAAAACAGCAGGATAAAAAGATGGGAAATGTTTAGTTTCATAGTTAGTTAGTCCGATAGTTGGTTACCCTTCTTATAATGCGTGCCGCGAGCGGGACTCGAACCCGCACAGCTGCAATAGCCAAGGGATTTTAAGTCCCTCGTGTCTACCATTCCACCATCGCGGCAGCAGACTTCATTACGAAATCGCCTGCAAAGTTATAAAAATTTTGGCACTGCGCCAAATATTTTCCAAAGAATTATCGTCTGAACACGCTGACAAGACCTATAGGACCTGTTGTGGATGCCACATATTTGTCCAAACCACTATCCCCCTCTTCCCCATTCTGGACGATACCACCGTTGTTCATGTCATACTTCTTGCCACACTTGCTACAGGTAGCAATACCACTACTCTCCATGGTGACACGATAGTTGGGATTGGCGGTATTGTTCTCACGGCGCACACAGTTAGGACACTGTACGTCGTAACCCACGAAACCACCGTAAGGACCATCGGTATTCAGTGTCTGGAAACCTACAATGATACCATTGTTCAGACCCAGAATGAACTTAGCCTCTACTTCCTCAGCTGTTTCAGGCTGCTCCGACTTCAGACCAAGATTATTCTCAAAGACGATATAGCGGACACCAGCACGGGTATATTCAGAAATCAAACAGAACACACCGCGCGAATTGGCTTCTAATGCCGATGCCAACGTAGGATCATTATGAATCATGTTGTTATACGAGAAGCGGCACGCATGGGTAGAATACTCATCGTCAGCCTTGCAACTCGTCAAGAGCCAACAGCTAAAAGCCAAAAGGCAAAAGCCAAGGTTTCTCATCCTAACAACTTTTTCTCCGCGTCTTTCATTCGCTCGAAGGCGAAACCTTCGAACACACTATGCATTAGCGCTGATATGCGGTCGTTACAGAGGTTACCGATAGAGCCCTCATGGGTGTGGTGGATATCCTTGTTAGGACGGAAGGTGCCTGCCTCAATATCCAAGCCGACCTTCTTGTAAGCGTCACGGAAGGGTAAGCCTTCTGCTGCAAGGCGGTTCACCTCCTCCACAGAGAACATGGGGTCGTACATCGGATTGTCGAGGATGTCCTCGCGTACCTCTATCTTATTAATAATGTAGGCCGCCATCTGCAGACAGTCCTTCAGTTCGTCGAAGGCTGGCAGGAACACTTCCTTGATGATTTGCAGGTCGCGGAAGTAACCTACAGGCAGGTTGTTCATGATGAGTGTCACCTGCTGGGGCAGTGCTTGAATCTTGTTACACTTGGCACGAATCAACTCAAAGACGTCGGGGTTCTTCTTGTGCGGCATGATGCTGGAGCCTGTCGTACACTCCTTGGGAAGTTTCACGAACGAGAAGTTCTGCGAGTTGAACAGACAGGCGTCGAACGCCATCTTTGCCAACGTACCGGCAATGGTTGCCAGTGCAAAACCAACGTTGCGCTCCGTCTTGCCACGTCCCATCTGGGCATAGACCACGTTATAGTTCATGGAGTCGAAGCCCAGCAGGTCGGTCGTCATCTGACGGTTCAATGGGAACGAAGAACCATAGCCAGCAGCACTGCCGAGAGGGTTGCGGTTGGTCATCTTATAGGCAGCCTGCAAGAACAGCATATCGTCTGTCAACGACTCTGCATAGGCACCAAACCACAGTCCGAACGACGAGGGCATAGCTACTTGAAGATGGGTATAGCCTGGCATCAGCACGTTCTTATACTGTTCACTCTTCTGGATGAGTTCGTCGAACAGCACTTTTACGCCATCAGCCACCTCCATCAGTTCGTGACGGGTAAACAGCTTCAGGTCTACCAGCACCTGGTCGTTGCGACTGCGGCCAGAGTGTATCTTCTTACCCATGTCGCCCAACTTACGGGTCAGCATCAGCTCTACCTGCGAGTGGACGTCCTCGACGCCCTCCTCAATGACGAACTCGCCACGCTCAGCCAGCTGGTAGATATTTTTCAACTCTGCCAGTAGCTGCGGCAGCTCGTCCTTGCCGATGAGTCCGATACTTTCCAGCATGGTGATATGAGCCATAGAGCCCAGCACATCGTACTTGGCCAGATAGAGGTCCATCTCACGGTCACGACCTACGGTGAAGCGTTCAATCTCCGCATTCACCTCGAAATTCTTTTCCCAAAGCTTATTTGCCAT